>NZ_JBYJAU010000001.1:0-279283 GCF_057802535.1 Campylobacter sp. DY7 | reverse complement strand
TCATTAATAGCTCTTGCCATTGCTCCGAATTCGTCTTTAGAGTTTAGGTTTATTTTACTTGCGTGTTTGGTTTCGTGATTTACTAAACTAAATACTTCTTTAAGACCTTGTTGGATTATATCTAGTGGGCGTAGAGAGTGTTTGATTAGGAAGAATAAAAATAGCAAAATAATCACTAAAGTTACAAAAAATAAAGTTATATTTTGCATTAAAAGTGAATTAAGAGTAGTGCTTAAATCACTTGTTAGGTTTGTACTACAAAACTTCCAGCCTATTGTTTTTGAATCGGTGCAAACTGCAGCCTTTTCGTCACCTTTAAAACTATAAACTACTGATTTATTATCCTTTAATTTTCCATCAATAATTCTTATAACATCATCTTTTTTAAGCTCTAATTCTTCGTTTGGATGCATTACAAACTCAAGATTTTTGTTGTAAGCAAAAATTGTATTTGTATCAGAAAAATGTAGTGTTAAAACATTGTTTTTAAGTTCTTTAAATGCCATATCTCCACCGATTACTCCTATTACTTTTCCATTTTTTGTAATTGGTGCTGATATTGTTACAACTTTTTCTTTTAATCTTTCATCAGGATATACTTCGCTACCTAAATACACTTTCTTTTCTCTAACAGCGTCTTTATACCAACCACGACCTCTAGCATCTTGAGTTTTTACTATATAAGGCTCATCATTAAGGCTTATGTAATAAAACTTACCATTTTCTTCAAGACCTATAAATAAAGCTGAAAATCCTGAAATACCTAGATTGCTTTTAAGCAAATCGTAAATATTTTCATCAGAATTATTTTCGCTAATCTTATTAGCTAAATTAGGTGCTAATTTGTCAATAAAATTCATTCTTGTATTAAAGTATGAATCAACATAAAGCATTGCGGCATTTAAGCCATTTTCCTTTGCTTTGTTCGTATAAGCTAAAGAATCATTCCTTGAACTAGAATAATTCACAAAACATAAAATTACAAAGCAAATTACAAGTGGTATAGCAATTAATGCTGGAATTTTGTTTGTTAGTCTCATAAACTTCCCCTTTTTAAAAAAATACATTAATGTTACAATTAAAGATTTTCATAATATTTAACGCATAAGAAATTTTAATTTGCCTAGTATAAAGGCAAATTAGCGTTTAAGGAAAATTGTTTATTTTTCTATTTTTAATTAATTTAATGTTTTAATATATAAATAATTTTATAAAATTTCTTTTAATTTATTTGCATTCTTAAGCCATTCATTTAATTTTTCAAAATCATTATTATTCATCATTTCTTTAAACTCATTTAGCTCACTTATAAATCCATCTAAAGCATTTAAAACATTTGCTTTATTTTCTTTAAATACACTTTCCCACATTGCTGGGCTACTTTTTGCAATCCTACTCATATCAGCAAATGAACCACCTGCTAGGTGTAAAATGTTTTTCTTATCTTCACAATCAAGCACATAATTTGCTAAAGAAAAGCTTATAACATGCGGAAGATGAGAGATGATTGCACTATGATGATCGTGTGCGCTTGCATTCATAAAAGTAATTTTCATTCCGATATTACTTAATAATTCTATGGTTCTATGTTGATGAAATACGCTTGTATGTTCGGTATTGCATAGAACACAAACTGCGTTTTTAAACAAATCAATTTTAGCAGCACTTGGGCCATTATGTTCAGTTCCTGCCATAGGATGAGCTAGTATAAATTGCTCTTTTAATTCATCATTAATTGCGTTTTGTATGCTTTCTTTTGTGCTTCCAAATTCAATAATAGTAGTTGTTTTAGGAATATCTTTTAATTGCTTTATTATTTCAATAATCGCACCAACAGGAACACATAAAAAGATTAAATCACAAGTCTTAATATCTTTAAACTCAATTATTTCATGAACTAAATTAAGCCTTAATGCTTCTTTTTCATGCTCTTTGTTTAAATCAATGCCATAAACTCCGCTTATAAATTTATTTTTCATTAAATTTAGTGCTAGTGAGCCACCTATAAGACCTAAACCTATAACAACTGCTTTCATAACTTATCCTTAATTAAGATTTTTATAGAGTAAATAATATAATATTTTTTTAAAAAAAGGAGTTTTATGTTTGATTTTATAGTGATTTTTTCTCATTTATTTACAGCTATTATTTTTGTTGGATATGTGTTTTTTGATGCAATTTTTTTAAGTAATATTAAAAATAACATAGAGATTAAAAAAGCTTATTTTAAAAGCTCAGGAATTATTTATGCTATAAGTTTTTTAATACTTATTGTAAGCGGAATTATCTTAGCTTTTAAAGAATTTGAATTCGTAAATAAGATTGCTTTTATACTTAAAATATCTTTAATTATTTTTATGTTTTTAATAACTATTCTTAGTATTTATTATGTAAAGTTTAAAAATAATAGAGAGCATTTTTTGGTAAAACACTCTCATTTAATAGCTTTGGTTTTATGTTTTTTGATAGTTTTATTGGCAAAACTACTTTTAATGTAGGTCTTTGTTTAGCTTTATAGCTTTTTTATTAAATCCTACTTGAAGTTTTCCATTTGTTGAGTTTAATCTAAAGTGTAAAGCATTTAGACCTGAAAGCTCTTTTGCTTTATAAATATTTTTTGAAAAATCAAAATTAGGATTTGCATTCTTAAGATTATCACATAATAATAATTCAACTTTACTACCTGCTAATATCGCTATTCCTGCATCTATTACACAATCATCGCCTAAAACAATTCCTGTAACACTATTTGCACCTAATAAGCAACTTTTACCAACGCTAATAGGAGTTCCATCTGTGCCACTTAATACTCCTAAAATACTTGCACCACCGCCAACATCACTTCCTGCTCCAACTATTGCAGAGCTTGAAATTCTTCCTTCGCACATAACTGAACCTAGAGTTCCAGCATTAAAATTCACATAACTTGCACCTGGCATAATTGTAGTTCCATTCGCAAGATGTGCTCCTAATCTTACTTTTGAAGTATCAAGTATTCTTGTATTATCTGCTGGAATTATACTTTGTAAAAATCTTGGGAATTTATCTACAAAATCTATGATAGGATAGGTTTTGCTAAATTTTAATTTTGCTTCATTTTCTCTTAAATATTCTAAATCATAAGGAATATTTCCACTCCATGCAAGATTTTTAAGCAAGCCAAACGCTCCGTTTAAATTAAGCTCTCTAGGTTTAACGAATTGTCTTGATAATAAATGCAATTTTAAATATACACTTGGCATACTTTTAGGAGCTTCGTCTTTATTTATAGCTACTAAGAAAAATTTTTCTTGATTTATATTTTCTAAAGCTGATTTTAAAGTTATTATATTTTCGTGTTTTTTGCCATCATTATTAAAACATTCAAAATGCTTTAATATTTTTTCTAAATTATCTTTTGTAAGTTCTAAAACAAATTCGCTTTCATCTTTGTATTTTGCAAGGTTTAATTCTTTAAAAAATACACTAAAAGTCCCATAATTTTGTAGATAATTAATATTTGCAAAATCTATATAAATTAGCTCTTTATTTAGCTGTGAAAAATATCCAACACCTATTGCAAATGCAAGTGGTTTGAAAAAATCTTTTTCATTTTGAACGCTTTCGCAAAAACTATTAAAATTATTCATAAATACTCCTTAAATCATATAACTTGTTTGATATAAAGTAATTAGCTCTTTATAAAGGTCTTCATCACTTCGTTTCTCAATAATACCATTGCTTGGAAACAATCCATCATAAATCATTTGAACATTTTTAAATCTATTAGGATGTAAATGTGCTAATAATTTAGCTGATATTTCTTTTCTTACTAAAACGGTTGGTGGAATAAGTCCTGAATGAAGCATTTCTCTAATCATTGAAGAGCGGTATTTTATGTGATGATGTGCTCCATGTGGGCAAGATTTTGTGCTTACCATAACATTACATTTATTGCAGAATACAAACTCAGGTAAGACAATTAATTCAAGTCCGCTTTTGCGAGAAAGTTCATCAATTGCTGTGTGAGCTAAATTATTATCATAAAATAAGCCTAAACCTTGATGATTTTGTCCTATTACAAGCTTATTTGCACCAAATGAACTAGCTAATAAACATTCGTAATTTGGGTCAAGATAAGGGCTAAATAAATCAATATTTTTTAAATAAACTGGAAAAATTCTTTCAAGTGGCAAGAAATTTTTGGCGTAATACTCAAAGCATTCTCTTTTAGCTTCATAATTTAAAGAATTTGAATCATATCCTTCAACGACAAAAATAATTACTAAATCAGCTTTATCAATAGTCCATCTTAGCATTCTTTCATGAGCTCTTGTAATCGGATCTGCGTTAAGTAATAATGCTGTGATTTTTTTGGCATTATCTTTTGCTATTTTTTTATTCAATGCAAGTTTTACTTTTTTAAATTCATTATCAAATATTTCAATTTTACCTGATAAACAAGGGTTTAATTCATCGCCTATTTTGCAAGTATTAGCGTTAAAAATACTTGTATAAGCTTTATCGTTTTCAAAGGTGCATGCTTTTGTGATTTTACCTACTATTTTATCATTTAATTTAAGCGAAACTTCTTTATCAAATACACAATTATTTAGATTTGAGTTTAGCTCAAAACTAGGAGAAAAGGCTAGGGTACAGGTTGAGATATTTTCGCTTATTGTGTTTGTATTGAAGGCTTTAAATACTTCTTCTTTATTTGGTAAAAACCCATTTGTATTAAAGGAATTAATCTCAATTAAGCTTAATATACTTAGTTCTTTTTCGCTTATATTTATTTCTTTTATTTTATTTTTTATTAATTCCATATTTTCTCCTTTTTTCCCAAAGTGATTTTCTGCTAATTCCTATTTTTTTGCTAAGTTCTGTATCTGAGTAGCTTTTTTGCCAGTTTAAAATCACGTTTTTAATATAATCATCAACCGTTAAAATCTCACCTAAAGCTAAGGTGTTTTCGTTATCTTCTAGCTCAATTATATTAAAGCCTTCAACATCTGTATTTCCGTTTGTATGGAATATAAAATTTTGACCCTTGCTAAGCTTTAAGATTTGCTCTAATTTTGAGCCTTTTAATACTTGAAAATTAGTAAAATATCTAATATCTCTATCGCCTACTAATAAATTATTAAGATTAAAAGAACTGCTTAAATCAGTAAAATGAATATTTATATTATGTGAAAAAGCATAGTTAAACACATAGCTATCTGCTAATATTTGTTTATTTGTTTTAATTAAGGTTGGAAAAACCATTTTTTTAGCTGCGTGTATTTTTGAATCAATTATTGATTTTATATATCCACTCAAAGCTATATTTTGTGATTTTAATTTATTGTAATTATAAAAATAATTAATTTTTCTAATTAACTCTTCTATCATAAAAGGCTTTTGAATATAATCATAAGCCCCTGCTTCAATAGGCATACTAACAGTATCACTGCTAACATAAGAAACTAGCAGTAAAATTACGCTATTTTTGTGGTTTTGAATAACTTTTATAAAATTTTCTATGTTTGTAGATAGCAAAATAACATCATAATATTTGTTTTTTATATCTTTAAATTCATTTGCAACTTCGCAAACATAACCTGCATCATTAAGCTTTAAAGCAATGCTTTGAGCTAAATAAATTTCATTTTCAACTATTAATATCTTCATATTCGCTCCAATCAAATAGTTTCATATTTACAACAGCACTTACACTAATTCCTTCGCATCGTCCTACAAATCCTAGTTTTTCAGTGGTTGTTGCTTTTATATTAATATTTGTAATGCCTAATTCCGAATTCAAATTCCTTAACATTTCTTGTTTGTATTTTAAAAGCTTTGGCTTTTCAGCACAAATTGTAATATCCGCATTAATTAATTCATAACCATAAGCTTTGCATTTTTCATAAGCTATTTTTAGTAATTGCATAGAATTAGCATTGTGATAAGTATCATCATCGGGACTAAAAGCTTCTCCTATATCTCCTAAACCACATGCACCTAATATTGCATCAGTTAATGCGTGAGCTACAATATCTCCATCTGAATGTGCTTTAAGAGCAAAATCATCGCTAATTTTTACTCCTGCTAATATTAATTCATTATTTTTATTATCATCGTTTAATTTATGACCTACATTTGAATGGCAAAACTCATGCACATCATATCCAAATCCTACGAAAGTTTCTTTACTAGCACTTGCTAGATTTAGTAATTTTAATTTTTTTAAATCACTTTTATTAGTTAATTTAAAGCTTAATTCATCACCTAGAACACATTTAATTTTGCCATTATTTGCTAGAATTGCTGAGCTTTCATCTGTGAAGTTTTTTAAATTAGCAGTTTTTAAAGATTTTGTTTTGCTAATTTGTGGGGTTTGAACTAGCTTTAATTCATTTCTATTTAAGTAACATTGCTTTTCTTCGTTATAAATAGTATCAACAACTTTAATTGCAGGAAATACATTATCATAATCTTTTGCGTGTAAAAATAACTCATTTAAAACTTTTTTACTAACATAAGCCCTTGCAACATCTGTAATTAATACATATTCGCTTTTTACTAATTCTAAGGCATTTTCAATGCTTTCAAATCTTTCTTTACCACCTTTTACATAGGTATATTTTGGCTCTTTTAATTCATAAAACTTAACTTCATCACAAACTATTATAATTTTTGAAAAATTTGCTAATTTTTCATAAGTTCTTGCAAGATAAAGCCATAAAGGTTCTTTGTTTATATAAAGATTTTGTTTTTTACAAGCTAAGCCAAATCTAGTAGAATTTCCAGCAGCTAATAAAATTAGCGTTGTATCAAGCATAATCATCCTTAAAATTTAATTTTGAGTTATTTTTTAACAAAATAAAATTAAAACTTATCTAAAATGTAACATTTTTTAATTTTACTTTATATATTTGTTACATATAGTAACATTTATAAGGATACGATTATTTTTTTTGCTGGAATTTGAAATAGGATTTTGTCATTTATAAAATAAGTTTTGTTTAGTTTTTTCTTATGTGCTAAGGCTTTTAGATATTGTTTATTAAATTCTAAAGTAAAATATACAAAATCATCAACTTCATTTATTTCTTTTATTATTGCATAAAATCCATTTTCGCCGTCTTGCTCAAGCTCTATAAAATTTATTTTAAAAATTAAATATATTTCATCAAATACTTTTAAATCCAAATCCTTAAGAGCGTTTATTGAAATATTTACATTGATTAAATCTTGTTCTATTTGGCATACTAGATTTATATAATTTTTATTATTTTTGATTTCTTTTATTTGTGCTTTTAGTTTGTTTTGAGCTGAAGTTTTGAGATTAAAATCATCATTTAATTTATTTTTGAAAATACAAAATTCATCATATTTATTTAATATTTCTTTAGCAAATTCGCTTAAAACTGAGCCTTGTTTTCTTGAATTATTTAAAAATAAAGGCATTTTAGAAGCTTTATTTATTTCATCAAGGCTATCCCAAGCATTTTTATATGAAATTCCAATATTTTTGGCTGCCTTGCTTATGCTTTTATCAATTTCAATTTGTTTTAAAAGCATAATATGTTTTTTTGTAATTTTGATATTTTCATTTAAAATAAATTCGATTTCTAGATTAATTTTCATATTTTTTTCTTAATTGTTTTTTGTTATTATTTGCCAAAAATACTAAATAGTGAGTAATTATGATTAAAAAAATATTTTTTATATTCTTAGTATTTGCTTCTTTAAATGCTAATGATTTTGATGATTTTGAGGCTGAATTTGAACAAAATGAAAGAGTTGATAAATTTTACTCATATAATCGTTTTATGACAGATTTTAATTACGCTGTTTATAATATGAGCTTAAGACCACTTAGTAATATTTATAATGCTATAACTCCACCTATTGTAAAAAAAGGTGTTAATAATTTTTTCCATAATTTAGGAGCGCCTTTAAGATTTATTAGTTTATATTTTAGTGGGGAATTTAAAGCAGGAACTGCTGAATTAGGAACTTTTTTAGGAAATACAATTTTAGGTTTTGGTGGGATTTTAAGACCTTATAAATATGAAAAAGAAAGTGATTTTGGTCTAATGCTTGCTAGATGGGGAGTACCTGCTGGAGAGCATATTGTATTGCCATTCTTAGGACCATCAAATGTAAGGGATGCTTTTGCTTTACCTTTTGATTATGCACTAAAGCCTAGTCTTTATTTAACTAATAATGCTAGTATTAGCGTTTCAACTTTAGGACTTGTTGATAAAACAAGTAATAATTATTTGTTGATTAATGAAGCTTATAAAAGTGTAAATCCTTATATAACAATAAGAGATTTTTACGAGAAAAATAGGAAGGAATTAGAATGAAAAAATTACTAATTGTAGCTTTAAGTATTGCCAGTTTATATGCTTATAAATTAGATACCTTTAAAGAAGATATTGCAGTAGATGTTGGTAAAATCCAAGGTATTTTTAAAAGTGAAAGTGTAAATAAAAGTCAAGATTTATTTGAATTATTAAAAGATAATTTAGATATAGATTTAATGACAAAATTAGTTTTATCAAAATATGCTAACGAATTAAGTGCTGAAAAATTAGCAGAATTTAAGGTTATTTTTATTGAGAGATTAAAAAAGGATTTTTCAAGTAAGATTGATTTAGTAAAAGGCAGTAGCTTAGAATTAGTTAGCACAAATATTGATGATAAGAAATGCCAAGCTAATATGAAAGTAGATTACGAAGAACAAACAAAAGAAATGGTATTTAAGTTTAGAAAAGTTGCAAATGAGTGCAAATTATACGATATTGATATACTTAATACTAGTTTAATTACAAGTTATAGAGCTCAGTTTTTAGATATTATAAAACAGAGCGGAATTAATGCTTTATTTGAAAAACTTAAATGAATAAAGTAATATCCTTTCTTATAAAATATTCAAAAATTATTTTTATGATAACTCTTGCTATATGCTTAGGGTTATCATATTATTCAACAAAAATTCAAGTAGAAGCAAAATCTACAAGCTTTTTTTTAGAAGATGATAAAGATTTAAAGCTATTTAATGAAAGTATTAAGACTTTTGGTTCTCAAGATTTTTTAGTATTAGCATATAAAAGCGACAAAGATGTTTTTAACGACATAGCAAAACTCCAAGAAATAGAAAAAAAACTACTTAAAATCAAAGGTATAAAATCAACCCTTAGTATATTAAATGCACCTTTATTTTTAAGCGATGAAAAAAGCATAAATGATGGAGCAAACTTAGTTAAAGCAAAAGAAGAAATTAGCAAAAATGAATTTTATTTAGGTAATTTAGTAAGTAAAGATTTTTTAGTAGCTGATTTTTTAATATTTGCTAATAACCCCGATGAGCTTATAAAAACTCTTAAAGATTTTGCAAATGAAAATGATTTGATTTTAGGTGGAATGAGCGTAATAGCAAGTGATATGATAGCTTATGTTAAATCAGATTTATATGTTTATGGAATAGGGCTTTTTGTATTATTATCGTTGGCTATTTTTATATTTTTTAGAAGTTTTTATTTTGTTTTTATATGTATGTTTATATGTTTAATATCTTTATTTAGCACAACGGGAATTTTAGCTTTAATAGGATATAACATTACGGTTATTTCAAGTAATTATGTAGCTTTAGTTTTAATAATAACTATTTCAGTAATTGTGCATTTATTATCACATTTTTCAGAGCTTTTAAATTACAATAAATATAATGATAGAACTACCAATGTAAGACATACTTTATTAGCTAAAGCAAAGCCTAGTTTTTTTGCAATTTTAACAACCGTTGTCGGATTTTTAAGCCTTGTATTTTCAGGGATTAAGCCAATTAGCGAGCTAGGTGTTATGATGAGTATAGGAATAAGTGTAAGCTTGTTTTTATGCTACTTGTTTTTACCTTATTTATTGTTAGCAAAAAAAGATTTTAAAAATGTATATTTTGCAAAAGAGCCAAAAATCTTATTGTTTTGTGCTAAAACTGCGATTTATCATAGAAAAATCGTTTATTTTGTATGCTTAATTATCATAATTTTTGCTAGTATTTCTATACCTAAGTTAAGTGCTGAAAATAGCTTCGTAAATTATTTTAAAGATAGTAGCGACATTAAAAAAGGTCTTTTATTAATTGATGAAAAATTAGGTGGAACTCTGCCTTTAGATGTGATTATTAAATTTAACGATGAAGATGAAAAAGAAGAAGATGAATTTGCTGAGTTTTTAGAAGATAACGATAAGTATTATTTAACTCCTTCAAAGGTTGAAGTATTAAAAAAAGTTCATAATTTCTTAAAAGAGCAAGAATATGTTGGAAGTGTTTTAAGTCTTTATTCTTTACTTGACTTTGCTAAGACAATAAATAAAGGAAAAGATATAGATGGATTTTTATTAAATATATTACAAAATAACCTTGATGAAAGTACAAAAGCTCAAATAATTTATCCATATTACAATGAAAAAACAAAAGAATTTAGAATAGGAATTAGAATGATTGATAGCGATAAAACGCTAAAAAGAGCTAAATTCTTAAGTGATTTAAAAACTAATCTAGCAAAACTTACTCAAGATGATAATATTAATCTTCAAATAAGTGGAGTAATGGTTCTTTATAACAATATGCTAAGTTCTTTGATTAGCTCACAAGTAGATACTCTTAATTTTGTTATATTAAGTTTATTTGCATTATTTTTAATAATTTTTAGAAATATAAGATTTAGCATCATAGGAATAATTGCTAATTTAATTCCTATCTCACTACTATTTGCGATAATTGCATTTAGTGGGCTAAGCCTTGATTTGATGAGTATTACAATAGCTGCTATTTCAATAGGAATAGGAGTTGATGATATTATTCATTATGTTCATAGATTTAAAGAAGAAATTAAAAGAAAGCCTTTAAATGAAGCAATAATTGCAAGCCATCAAAGTATAGGTTCGGCTTTATATTATACGACTTGCACTATTGTTTTAGGGTTTTGTTTGATGATGAGTTCAAATTTTACCCCTACAATTTATTTTGGCTTACTGACTGTTTTAGTTATGATTTTATTATTATGCGGTTCTTTATTTTTATTACCATCACTTATTATAAGCTTATATTTTAAGGGATATTTTAAAAATGAATTATCAAAGAAGGATTTAAGTGCTTAAGTTTAATAATATTATTTGGTTATTAAGAAAGAATTTTTTTATTACTTTTATTCTATTAGTTTTAGTTTTATTTTTTAGTTTATATGTCAATTTTACAACGATAAATGATAAATTAACTGATAATAATAAGCTGATTTCACATAGTATTCAAAACTCTATTAAACAGCATCAAATAAGACTTGATTTATATTCTAAAGCACTTGAAATCAATCCAAGTTTAAAAAAACTTGATTTAAATACTTTTTCGGCATTTTATTATTTAAATGATGCAGGTGAAGTTATTGATAAAGTTAGTATTGATTCAAATGATCCGCTTAAAAAGTTTATTGAAATTAACTCAAAAAAATTATTTGATAAATCAACTTATGTAAGTGAATTAATAGTTACAAAAGACCAAAAAGCTAGCATTTATTTTGCTAAGAAATTAGAAAATAGTAAATATACATTTTTAGTTGCAAAATTAGAATTATTTGATTTATTAAAAAGTGTAAATAAGTTTAATACGGATTATATTTTAGTAGATTCTTTTGGAAATGTTTTATATTCAAGTGATGTATCAAAATTAGCTTTACTTGAAAATATAAATGAGTTTAATTATTATTGGTACTTATCAGGTGTTTATCAAACAGATAGGAACTTTTCAAATATTATAAAAGAAGTAGAATATAGTGGATTTAATGTAAGAAGTTTTATTTCTATATCTGAATACTTGAATTATTATTTTATAATAAGTGCGTTTTTGCTTATTATTTTAGTAATGTATTTTTGGAATTCATATCTTGATTTTATGCTAATTAGAAAAGGTTTGGTTAAGCAAGTTAAGTATTGTTATGAATTGCAAGGTGCAAGTGATATTGATGAGTTTCAAAATTTTGAATTAATTGAAGGTTCGGATTTAATAGATTTACAAAAACAAACTGCATTTTCAGTATTAGAATATAAGGATATTAAAAAAGAATATAGAGAATTAGAACAGCGTTTAAGTTCTATGTTTAGTAAAAGCACCATTCCTATGCTTATGATTGACGCTTTTACGGGAAAGATTTTTAAAGCAAATCAATCGGCATTAGATTTTTATAATCAAAAAATTACAAGTATGTCTAAGCTTAATTTATATATGCTAGGTAAAAAAGAGCAAAAAGACTTAACTACTGATCCTATTAATTTTGCGAACAATATGCAAAACTCTATTAAAAATCAAGGTTTTTATATACAAACAGAGCATTATGTAAATGGAGAAGATTTTAAGGAAGTTAAAATATATCCTTTCGTAATGAGATCTGAGAGATTTTGTTATGATATTTTGATGATTTTAGATACTAATATGGTTAGTAAAAGTTACGAAGTTATTAAATCTCAATATGAAGCTTTGGAAAAAAGTTTTATTATTACTATGAATTTTACTTTAAAGGGTGGAAAATTAAAATTTAGAAATTGTAGCAAGAATATAGATAGGATTTTAGGATATTCAGCATCTAGTGTTGTTTATTTTAAAGACCTTTTACATGAAAGAAGCTATCAGTCTTATTTAGAATTTTTAATAAAACTTAAAAACTTAAAAGATAATAGTTTTTCAAATTATTCAAGAGTGATTGAACAAGTATTGTATTTAAGACAAAATAATGGAAGATATGCAGAATTTAAAGCAAGTTTTAATATTTCAAAAGATTATAATTATGATAATAAACAATCAAAATTTTTAAATATCATAGCTCATTTAGCATTATTAAGACAAGATTTATTAGATGATGAAGTAAGAGAGCCTATATCATTTAGCGATATATACAAGCAAACAAATTCAATTATAGGTATATTTGATAAAGACTTTAAATGTTTAAATGCTAATAAAGAACTAAGAGCATTGCTTGGATTAGCAAATACAAACCATCAACTATATTTAAGTGATATGATAGCTAAAAATTACGAGCAAATTGCAAGAAATATGCAAGAAGGTAAAACAAGCACATTAAAAGATATTGTTTATTTAAAAGATATTAATAACATACTTCATTCGTGCAAATTAAGCTATGTAGTTACAAAAAATTCAACAGGTGATAATATATATTGTTTAATTTTTAAAAAAGAATATGATTTAGCAGAATTAGATAATTTTATATTATTTTGTAAAGACAAGAATATAAATAATCTTGATAGCTTATATTGTGATTATTATTACAAAGTTATTGGTGGAAGAATAAATAATAATGAGTCTTTTGATAATTTAAATTATGATAAGTTTTTAAGTAATTTAAATAAAATTAATATTACTAATGAAGAATTAGAAATAAAAGTAAATTATATGAGAGAATTAGTAGAATTAATCAAGCAAAAGAATAGAGATAGAATTATGCAAAAATACGAAAACGGATATAATATTTTTATAGGAGACATTTATGAGTAAAGCTGATATTTTAGTTGGTATTCAATGGGGCGACGAAGGTAAAGGTAAAGTTGTAGATAAGCTATGTGCTAATTATGATTTTGTTTGCAGAAGTGCAGGCGGGCACAATGCTGGTCATACTATTTGGGTTGATGGTGTTCGCTATGCGTTACATTTATTACCTAGTGGTATTTTACATGAGCGTTGTAAGAATGTTATAGGAAATGGTGTTGTTTTAAATCCTGAAGTTTTAATTACAGAAATGGCACAATTTGATAATTTAGAAGGTAGATTGTTTATTAGCGATAGAGCTCACCTTAATTTAAATTATCACGCGCAAATAGATATAGCAAAAGAAAAATTCAAAGGCGATAATGCAATAGGAACGACAGGTAAAGGAATTGGACCTTGCTATGCTGATAAAATTTCAAGAAGTGGTCATAGAGTATGCGAGCTTTTAGAGCCTGAGAAATTATGCAATGCAATATTAAAAGATTTTGTAATGAATAAACCTTATTTAGATGCTTTAGGAGTTAGTGCTCCTGATGCAAATGAGCTTTTAGCAAACTTAAAGCGTTATAAAGAAATGCTAGCTCCTTATATTTGTGATACTACAAGACTTATTTGGAAGGCTTTAGATGAAGATAAAAAAGTATTACTTGAAGGTGCTCAAGGAAGTTTATTAGATATTGACCATGGAACATATCCGTATGTAACTAGCTCAACTACAATTGCAGCAGGTGCTTTAAGCGGTTTAGGACTTAGTCCATATGAAGCTGGTAGATCAATAGGAATTGTAAAAGCCTATACTACAAGAGTAGGGCATGGGCCATTTCCAACAGAAGATAAAACAGAGCAAGGCGAAAGAATTGGCGAAATAGGCAAAGAAATCGGAGTTAGCACAGGTAGAAAAAGACGCTGCGGATGGTTTGATGCAGTAGCAGTAAGATACACAGCTAGATTAAATGGCTTAAGCGAACTTGCTTTAATGAAGTTAGATGTTTTAGAGAATTTTGATAGCATTAAGATTTGTAAAGCTTACGAATATAATGGAGAAATTATTGATTATGTTCCAGCTGATTTAGAAAATGTAAAGCCTATTTATGAAAGCGTTGATGGGTTTGGTAAGATTTATGGTATTAGAAGATACGATGATTTACCTGCAAATGCAAAGAAATATATTGCTAAAATTGAAGAATTAGTAGGCGTAAAAATTAAAATGATTTCAACTTCTCCTGAGCGTGAAGATACTATCATTTTATGAAATTCAAGCAAATTTTAAATGTCAAAAAACAGGCTCTGCAAAATGCAGAGCTTGATTTAAATAAAGCAAAACTTAGAAAAAAATCAGTAGAAAACGAATTAGAACTAGTAAAAAACGAGATAAATAAATTAAAAGAGCCAACAACTCTAAATGAAATGGTTTTAGTAAATGATTTTATACAAGTTAATCTTCTAAAACAAAGTCAGTTAAAAGAAAAATTAAGCCTTTGCGATAAAGAAATAAGCCATTATAATCATCTTTACAAAAGAGCTTCTCTTGATTATGAAAAAATCAAATATTTATACGAAGAAGAATTAAAGCAAAAGAAAAAAGCTTTAGAGAAAAAACAAGCTTTAGAATTAGACGAGATTGCTACAATGAGATTTTTTGCTAATTCACAAAGTAATAATTAAATTCCGAATTCAAATTCTTTTTGTTAAATGTAAAATTTTCTTTAGTTATATTAAAAATATTCTTGTATTTGAAATTATATTAAAATATGCTAAAAACCCTAAAAATTGTCTAAAAACCTAGCAAAAATCGGCGAAAACATCTATTTTTAAAGATAAAAAACCTAAAAAATAAAATTTTTTCCTTTCGGTGGGGGCGGCGAATTTTTAAAAAGTTTAAAAAATCTAGTCGGGCGAGTTTATAAAATATGCTTTTAAATTAACAAAAAGCTATCTAAAATCGTTTTAAATATAAAAGTAGCATTTTATTGGCTACTTTAATATATCCTATTGTTTAAACCTTTTAAAATATTTTGTTAGGTTAATAAAATCATTAAATTTAATAATTGCAGTATTTTATCTTTATTGTTTATTTATAAATAAAGTTAATGGAATTTGAATTAGGAAATTGATTTTAATAAGCAGCTAAATAGCTGCTTAGATTATTTGTAGTTTTTGATTGATTCTTCAAGTATTTTAGTAGCTTCTTTTATACCTTTAAAATCTTGAACTTTTACCCATTTGCCTTTTTCTAATGCTTTGTAGGTTTCAAAGAAGTTTTTAATTTTTGCTAATTTGTGTGGTGCTAAATCATCTAAAGATTTAATGTTATCATAGCTTGGATCAATCTTACTTACAGGAACTGCAAGTAATTTTTCATCCATACCGCTTTCATCTTCCATAATTAAAACACCAATTAATCTGCAAGGAATCACTGCTCCTGCTTGAACTGGGTATTCATTCAATACTAGCACATCAACAGGATCGCCATCTGCTGCAAGTGTATTTGGAACGAATCCATAGTTTGCTGGATAAAACATAGCTGAATACATAACTCTATCAACCATGATTGCCCCGCTTTCCTTATCTAATTCATACTTAATGTTTGATCCATAAGGAATCTCTATAACTGCGTTTAATTTCTCTGCATTTCCACTTTTAATTTTTGTAATATCCATTTTTACTCCTTAAATTCTATTTTTGATTTCTTTGCTCATATCAGCAACAATTTCTTCGATTGTTCTTTCGCCGTTTATTTGAGTATGAAGATTTTTTGCTTTATAAAAATCTAAAATATCAGCTAAAGGCTCGGTATAAACCTTCATACGATTATAAAATACTTCTTCATTATCATCAGCGCCTCTTGCACGACCTAAAACTCTATCTTTTGCTACTTGTTCGCTTACATATACTTCTATAACTGCACTTAAACTTACTTCGTTTGAGCTAGCTAATTGCTCATCTAAAGCATGCATTTGTTCTACACTTCTAGGATAGCCATCGATTAAAATAACATCGCTAGGAGCTTTTTTAAGAGCACTCATAATTGTATTTACTACTATTTTTAATGGAACTAAATTTCCTTTTGAAATTAATTCATTAATTTGCTTACCTAATTCACTTCCGCTTGCAACTTCAGCTCTTAATAAATCGCCTGTTGAATAGTGAGTGTAATTTTCATTTTTTGCGATAATACTAGCATCAGTAGTTTTTCCACTACCTGGTGCACCTATTATTAAAAATAATTTTTTCATATTTTTTCCTTTCGTAAAATTAAATATCTAAAATAACTTTTGTCGCTACTGCGATTTGATACAAGATTTGACTAATTACGCTTGTAACTTGTAGATTATAAGTTTCAACTTTAGGTAAAACTAATATCGAATCACCTTCATAAACTTTAGAATTTTTATCAGAGCTAAATGAGCTTAAGCTAATTTTATCAGCTTTACCATTTGCATGTATTAACAATACTCTTTTTTTATCAGCTCTTGAGTTTATATCTCCTGCCATTTTTAAATAATCTTTAACTTTAAGTTTTTCTTGATGAACAAAAGCACCTGGTAAGGCAACTTCGCCTTGAATAACTACTAGATTATTTTTACTTGGAATATTTATAACATCATCGTTTTCAAGTACGATAGATGAATATAATTTCTCATCATCTATTACTATTTGACCTTTTGGTTCAACATTTCTTGCTCTTTCAATAAATTTTAAGATATTTGTAGCCCAATTATCTCTAATTTTTGCTTCTTCAGAAGTTGCTGAAGTTGTTGTAAGAGCTAGAGTTTCTAATTCTTTAAGTTGTGCTTCAATTAGCTTTTTTTGTAAGCTTGCTACACTTTTTCTATAAATTTGAACTGCTTTTATATTAGATAAATCGTTAATATTTAAAAGATCAAGTGCTTGTTGTAATGTAGTTCCTTTATCAATAACTAATGAATGTAAGCTATTGTGCTCGCCTTCTATTTTTATATTAATTTTATCAGCTGTATAATCAGGTCTAAACTCGATTTCATCTGCATTTTTTACTAAAACTTCATTAAATTCACTTTTTTTGTAAGCGTTTATATGAAGTTTATTGTTTTCATCATAGCTTTTAATAATAGCGTTTGTTGCAGTAGGTTTAGCATTTGCTAATACTGCTAAATCTTGTAAGGTTTTTAGATTAACTCCAAGTTCAAATCTATATGGCTTTAAAACATCACCGCTTACACTTACATAGCCATTTATTTGATGAACTAAGATTACATCTCCATTTTTAAACATAGAATAATCAAGTTTTCCATTTAGCAAGAAATCATATAAGTCTATTTTTTTAACTAGTTTATTATTTCTTAAAATCTCAATATTTCTAAAGCTTCCATATTCAAGATTAATTCCACTTGCTTTATCTATATATTGAATTAAAGAATCAGAACTAAGCCCTTCATAAAGTCCTGGCTTATTTACATTTCCTGTAACAAAAACTGAAATATTTTGATATGTATCCATATCAGCGTATGAATAAACATTTGATTTATAAGTTTGTTTTACTTTATTTTGTATAACATTTACTAAGTCTTTATTGCTAATGCCTAATAAATGTATAACCCCAACTTGAGGTATAAAAATATTTCCTTGAGAATCAACACTTGATTTTTGCTGTAGCTCTACTGCTCCCCAAAGCTTGATATTTATAACATCTCCTATTGCAATTTTATAATCAGGATTATAAATATGCTTACTAAATTGTTTAAAATTACCTGAAAATAAATGAGCTCCAAAAGTATTTGATTCTGCTTTAACTTCTACATTTGTTTCTTTAGTATCTGCAAGATTTGAAACATCTACTGCAAATAAACATAAACTTATAAATAATATAGAAAATATTTTTTTCATTAATATCTATGCTCCTCAATAATTGAATATGTAAATTTAATAATTCCAAAAATTAGTGTTAATATAAAAAACACTGAAAATACATCATAAATTACATTAGGATATACTGCAATTTCTGATAATATAGGAGATGAAATTATAATTACTTGTTTTAATTTCTTGTTAGCTTCTAACCTTGATTTTTCATAAGATGCTAAGGCTAATTTGTAAGCATCTTCAGCAAACTTTAATTTAAAGCTAAGATTGCTAAAATCAATTGCCAAGTAATTTAATTTATCGTTTTTATCTTTTGAAGTCAATTTATCACTTTCTTTTTTTAGCTGTGCTTTTAGTGCGTTTATTTCTGATTTTAAAGCTTTAACTTGTGGAGTATTTGCATTAAGATAGCTATTTAGCGTAGCTAATTCTACTTCTTTTGCTATTATTTTTTCTTCTATTTGAGTTTTTATTGCTGATTGAGTTTTTGCTTGAGTTATTGGATCAAGCATAGAATTTGAATTCTGAAATTCATTTATTTCTTTTTGAATATTACTTAATTCAAGGCTAGCTTTTTCTAATTCTTCTTTGGCAAAATTCATTTGTTCTCTTGCTATTTTGTGTGATATTTCATTTATGAAATTTTCGCTTTCTTTTAAAATAGTATCGGCTATTTTTTTAGCATCTTCTGGATTAAATGCACTTACACTAACGCTTAAAAGTCCAGTTAAATCATCATAAACTATTTTTATTCTGCTTTGATAGTATTTTAAAAAATCTTCTTTTATATCAAGGTCTTTAAGTAATAATTCATAATCAATTTTACCTTTATACATAGATTTAATATCGATATCTTTTTGTAAAATTGTTAGCATATCGTATGAATTGATATATTCTTTAAGATACATTAAATCTTCTTTAGATGAGCTTGTAAGTCCTATTATTGGAATTAGGCTTGAAGTATCGGTTGAAGTACTTGTTGATTTTACTCCTAATATTGCCGTGCTTTCATATCTAGGGCTTGCTAAAAAAGCAAAGTAAATTAGTGAAATTAAGCTCAAAAGTAAAATTATCTTAAAGCTTGTAATAAATTTTATAATTCTTTTTTTCATTAGCAACTTTCTTTATATTTATTAATACCTTCTTCTACATCATCGTAGATTGTGGCTGTTCCATTTTCTAAGAAAACTATTTTATCACACCAAGTTTTTATTTCGTTAATATCATGTGAAACCATTATTACTTTAGATTTTGAGAGTTTTTCTTCATATATTGCACGACTTTTTGCTCTAAAAGATGGATCACCAACCGCACCTGCTTCATCTATGAGATAGTAGTCAAAATCAAATGCCATACTAAGACCAAAGGAAATTCTACTTCTCATACCTGATGAATAGCTTTTAATTGGTTCATCAAAATAATCTCCAAGCTCGGCAAATTCTTTTACATATTCTATTTTTTCTTTTAATGCTTCACCCTTATATCCATAAACACGAGCAATAAATTTAATATTATCTCTTGCACTCAAACTTCCTTGAAATCCACCTGCAAAGCCAACTGGCCATGAAATGCTTTTATCTACTATAACTTTTCCACGATTAGGAATATCAAGACCACCTAAAATCCTAAGCATAGTAGATTTTCCTGCTCCATTTTTACCCATTAGTCCGATAGAACAATTATCAGGAAAAGTGAAATTCAAATCTTTGAAAATATAGTGCCTTTTTTTATTATTTAAAACAAAGTATTTTGTAATATTTTCAAGCTTAATCATGCAGTTCCTAGCTCCACTCTTCTTTTATAATACATTCCAAGGCTAAAGAATAATAATACCAAGGTACAAAGCAAAGGATATTCAATATTTATTTGAGCTACAACAGGGTAGGTTTCAAAATAATTTTCTTTAAAGAGCTCAATTATATGTAAAATTGGATTATAAGCTAGAAAATCAATCATTTTATTTGGCACTATCCATAAAGGAAACATAATAGCAGAGCCAAAATACATCATTGTAAGCGCATAGCCTATGATATTTTTAATTGTATCTTTGCCGTAAAAAGCAACTGCAAGCAAAAGTCCTAATGCAAATGCTATTACGATAAGCCATATAAAAATTAAAAGAGCATAAACTATATTAAAAGGAATTATATTGTAGTTTATAAAAAATCCTGTAGTTATCATAAGAATGCAAAAGATTATAAAATATAAAATCCCTTCAAGCAATGCTCTTGCTAAGAAAACATGTATAGGGCGAACTGGTTTATATGTAAATAAACTTCTATTTGCATCAATTCCATTCATTATAAAATTAACAATATTTCTAAACATAAAAAATGGAACCATTCCTGATATTAAAAATAGTGAAAATGGAACTTGTGGCAAAACTCTATCCCTAATCATTGTAAAAATTATTAGCATAAATAAAACATGCATCATAGGTTCAAATATAACCCAAATATATCCTAAGGTTTCATTTTTACCAAATCTAGTTTTAAGCTCCCTTAAAATAAGGGCGTTTATTATATGCCACATTTTTAATTTCCTATTTCAAATTCTTTGAAATTTAAGTAAAAGTTTGCATTATATTGATTGTTTTTTAATAAATATCCTTGAAATTTCAGGTATAAATCATAATCACTTACAAAATTATGTGCGTTTTGCCAAAAGCTATCAAGAGATTTTTTATAAACAAGTGTATCTATATCATAAATTGCATTTCCTAAAGCTATAGTAGGACAATTATGATAAAGCGCTTGCATTCCAACCGTGCTATTTATACAAATACAGCCTTTTGCATTTCTTAATAAAGTTGGCAAATGCCCACGATGTATATAAAATACCTTATCACTTATTCCTAGTCTTTTTGTAAGTTCATTTATAATGTTTGTATAATCAGTGTATGCGATATCTAGTGGATGATGTTTAAAGATTAAAACGCTTTTTGATTTACTTTTAGCAAAAGATTTTATAGTTTTTACTATGAATTTTTTCATACCTTTGTCTTTGAAATGTTTTCTTATTTGACTATCATTATGAACTTGAAGAACTGCTAAAAAGTATTTTTTATGATATTTTTTAGCTAAATTATCTACATTTTTTTCTTTAAAATAATATTTTGCTTTTCTGTAAAAATGCCTAAACCATCTAAAAAGTTCCATTATATTTAATGGTCTATGATAGTTTTTATTATTGTAAAAACAGGCAAATATTATGCTAAAAGTATAATAAATTAAGGCATATAATGCCATTATATTAAAGCTTGATTTAAATAATTTTGAGTTTTCTTTATATATATTTAATTGTTTATAATCATTTTTATTTTTACTCATTAGAGAGTTTGCATTTACACCGTTTAGTTCACAGGTTATGTAATTTGGTCTTAAATAGCCTTCTTCAAATACGTAGATTTTAATATCTTGTTTTTTTGCTAGATTGATTGCAATTTCATGAATTGGACGAGTATCTCCAAATAATACAATACAGGTTATGTTGTTGGTTTTATAAAAATTATCTAAGTAAGATTTTAGATTACTTAAATTGTCTTTATAATTATATTTAGATGGATAGAATGCAAAGTCTCCCGCAGTAAAATTAATCTTATAAATTTTATTGTTTTTAGCTAGGCATTTGCTAAATCGCTTAAAAAAAGGCCCTATTGGACCTTGTAAAAATAAAATATTCTCATTATTAAATTTATTAATTAAACTATCTATATTCATACTAACTTTTCATAATATATTAATACCCTTTAAAGGGTATTTTAAAATTTAAGATTATATTTACTTAAACTTATTTAGTAATTAATTCTTAATAATTTCATTTAAAAGTTTATATGTAAAATCATTAATTTCTTTTAATTTTTCTTCGCTAATGCTTTCGAATCTAGCTACTAAATAAGGACTTGTGTTGCTTGCACGAAGTAATGAAAATCCGTTTTCAAATTCCAATCTTACTCCATCTATTTCAATAAGCTTAGCATTTAGATTAAGAGATTTTATTTTTTCTTTATAAGTATTTATTATGTTAAATTTATCTTCTTCTTTTACTTTTATTTTTATCTCATCACTTGAATAACTTTTAGGTAATTTATTTAAAACTCCTATAAAATCAGGATTTTTTAAATAAAGTTCAATAATTCTTAGCATAGAATAAATTGCATCATCGTATCCGTAATATTTATCATTAAAGAATACATGTCCGCTAAGTTCAGCTGCTAGGTCAATATTTTGCTCTTTTATAACTTTTTTGATATTTGAATGACCAGTTTTACACATTGTGCAAGTGCCAAGCTCATTTATTTTATCAAAAATTATTTTAGAGCATTTTACTTCGCAAAGGATTTTAGGATTTTTTATATCGTTTGCAAAAAGATAACAAAGCTCATCACCTTTGATAATCTTATCCTTTAGAACACAAACAACTCTATCAGCATCCCCATCAAAGCCAAAGCCTAGTGTAGCGGTATTTTTAACATAGCCATTTTTATAAAGTGGAGTAGGGCAATGATGTGAAAAACTACTAAAATTAAGCTCATTTTTAATAGCAAATAGATTTTCTTCATGCGTTGGATCTGGTTCATGTGCTCTAAATTCACCATCAAATTCACTAAAATAATGAGCGTATTTGATATTTAGGGCATCTAAAATATTTGCTACTACTTCACAAGCTGCACCACTAGCAGTATCGATTGCTAGATTTAAATTAGCGTTTTTAAGATGAGCGAATTCTTTTTGTAAAAACTCAATATATTTTGTTTTTATATCTAATTCTTCATATTCAATATCTTCAATCTTATCATCAAAATCTTTTAAGCAGAGTGCTACTTCATCATAAATATTTGCAAGTTCAGTTGCAAAAAAACTTTCTTTATTAATTGTAATTTTAAAACCATTGTATTCTTTAGGATTATGTGATGCTGTTATCATAATATTTGCATCAATATCACAAGCATAATTGCTAAAATATCCAAGCGGAGTAGGAACAAGCCTTAAAGAATAAACCTTAATACCTGCACGATTTAGTCCATAAATTAGAGCGTTATTTAAGACTTTATTACTAAGTCTTGCATCATAACCAACACTTACGCTTTTTGCGTTTTTATTAAGCATAATTTTACCTATTGCAAAGCCTAAAGCTTTAGTAAAACTAGGACTAATCTCAGTTCCAAATATCCCACGAATATCGTATTCTCTAAATATGTGTTTCATTTGCATTTCCTTATTTTAATATCTTTAAAAAACTCTCTTGGCCTATTAATTAATTTTCTTAATTTTGATTTAAAATTTGACTTTTTATTATTTTTATCATAAACATATAAACCTATGCTATTTTGAACATTATATTTTTTACATAAATTTTTTAGATAGCTATCAAAATGAAATTCTTTTTCAGCTTTCCAAATATTTTTGTTTTTACTATCATATTCTTTCATTTTGCTTACTAGTAAATCTTGATTATTTGATTTTTTAAAATAAAAATTATTAAATAATGGTCTATCATGCCATCTATGTACCAAAAATAATTCTTCAAAGAATAACGGCAAAGTATAATATGCCATATATTTTCTAAACCCTTTAAGATTTGCAATTACATCGGAAGTTTCATTAGTGTAATAATCATCTGGTTTTTTTGAATGAGGATTATTTACAATTAATCTATGAATTAACTCGTAATCTTCTCCACCGTGCCCTTCAAATCCTTCATTAAATAAGCCTATTTTTTCTAAATATGATTTTTTTATAATCATAGCTGAACTGTTAAGCGAAATGTTTTCTACTAATTCTCTAGAGCCTTTTAGATAGCTTTCTTTTAGTATGTTTAAATTTTTATTTTTTTCAAATTTAACGGTTCCTTTTTTACTTAAGTATAAAAATGGTAATAAAATGAAGTTTGAAATTCCTGTTTCAAATTCTTTTTGTATTTTACATTCAAGTCTAGTAAAAAACTCATCATTATTTGTCATATCTATATCATAAAACATTATAAAATCAAATTTTGTTTGTTTTATAGCTTCATTTCTTGCTCGTGCTGGAGAAAATGGGTTTTGGTATTTGCTTTGTATAATTTTTATATTTGGATAATTATTTGTAAGTATTTTGTTTTTGCTTGCATCAGTAATTATAAATTCGTAATTTGTATTTTTAAAATATTCAATTAATTCTAAGGCTCTTTTGTATATAAAATGGTTTTTGTTTTTATAACATACTGTTGATATTATACTAATTTGCATTCTTATCCTAAAATATTGAAAATTAAACAAGGTTTATTATGACATATAAATATAAAATTACACATTTAAATGAAGTTTTTTACGATTTAAAGATTAAATTATCTAAAAAGCAAATTTTAAAATTACCTTATAAACCCAACTCAATCTACACAATAATTTCAGCTGTTTATAATGTAGAAAAATATTTAGATGATTTTTTTGCTTCAATAATCAATCAAACAATAGGATTTGAAAAAGCAATCCAACTAATAATGGTAGATGATGGTTCTACTGATGATTCAGCTAGTATTATTAAAAGATATCAAGAGCTATATCCAAATAACATTACTTATATTTATAAAGAGAACGATGGTCAAGCAAGTGCTAGAAATCTTGGACTACAACAAGTTAAAACTCCTTGGATAACCTTTTGTGACCCAGATGATTTTTTAGATAAAGATTATTTTAAAAATATAGACATAGAAGTATCTAAAAATGAAAATCTTGCAATGCTAAGTGCAAATATAATTTTTTATCACGAAAAAGATAATTTTTATAAAGATAATCATCCACTAAATTATAAATATAAAAATAAAAAAGCTATTAAGATTAAGGATTTGGCTAGGAATATTCAACTTGCAACCCACTCAGCTGTAATACAAACAAAACTTGCTAAAAACTATAAATTTGATGAAGATTTAAAACCTTGTTTTGAAGATGCGAAATTTATAAATGAATATTTATTAGATAATTTAAATAAAGATGCTATTTTTATAGAAAATGCTAGATATTTTTATAGAAAAAGAGCCGATGAGAGTTCTACGCTTGATAAAAAACTAAAAGATAAAAGGTATTTTTTAAATGTGACATCTAGTGGATATTTAGCTTTACTAGAACACACACAAAATAAACTAGGATATATTCCTGATTTTATACAACAAACTATTATTTACGATATTTATTGGATGGTAAAAGATGTTGTATTAAAGCCTTTAAAAGTAATTAAATTAAAAGAATATGTTGAATTTATAAGCATATTTAAAAAGATTTTTTCTTTTATTGATGAAAATAATTTAAATAATTCAATTTTAAGCGGTTTTTTAAAAATCGGTATTTTAAATAAATTTAAAGATTTGCAAATTGATATTTGCGAATGTGAACTGGAAAAATATACTAACGAATACTTGGTTTTAAGCTATTGTTATATAAAAGATAGTAATAATTTTAAAATTTTTATTAACAATAAAGAATGCAAAGTTGATTTTATAAAAATTCAACAAATTGATTTTTTTAAAGATGTATTTGTTTATAAAAAAATAATTTATATTAAAAATGATTTTAAAATCAAAAATATTGAAGTTTTTTTAAATGGTAAAAGACTTATAATAAAAGATAAGAGTTTTTATAAAATAAAACAGCTCTTTTATAAAAGATTTAATTATACAAATATTACAAATAAAGGTTTTGAATTTTATAAATTTTTAAATGGTGATACAACCTTAAATATCAATGAAAACATTTATAAAAGCATTAAACAAAGATTGTTTTGCAAAGTTAATGAATTATGGCTTTTTGCCGATAGAAAATATAAGGCAAATGATAACGCAGAATATTTTTATGAATATGTTAAAAATAATTATCCTAAGCAAAAAATAGTTTTTATCATAGATAAAAATTCAAATGACTTTGCAAGACTTAAAAATAAAGGTTTTAATGTAGTATCTAGTTCTGGATTTTGGTTTAAATTTACACTTTTTAGAGCTAGTAAAATTATAAGTTCTCATACTGATACTTATTTGCTAAAAGGACTTGGAAAATATACTTTATTTAATAAACATTTTATATTTTTACAGCACGGAGTAACTAAAGATAATATATCAAATTGGCTTAATTCTAAGGATATCTCGCTTATGGTTACAAGCTCAATTTATGAATATAATTCTATTGTAAGTGATTATTCTAATTATAAATTAAGCTCAAAAGAAGTGATATTAACTGGTATACCTAGGTTTGAAAAACTTATAGAAAAAAGTAGAGTGATTAAACAAGAAAAAATGATTTTAATTTTTCCTACTTGGAGAGAATATCTAGCAGATAAAATTGATAAAAAAACATATAAAAGAAAGAAAAATGATAATTTTTACGATAGTTTATATTATAAAAATTATAAAGAGCTTTTAACTAGTAAAGAGCTAAAAAATATATGTAAAAATAGTGGATATAAGGTAGTTTTTATGCCTCATTTTGCAATGCTTGAATATTTAGATGATTTTAAATTATCATCCTACATAGAAGTTATAAATATGCAAGATATTGATATTCAAGAATATTTGTGCAAAGCTAGTATTTTAATCACAGATTATTCATCAATAGCATTTGATTTTGCATTACTTAAAAAGAAGGTTATATATTTTCAGTTTATTGAAGAAGAGCAATATAACCACACTTATGATAAAGGCTATTTTGATTATCATAAGCATGGTTTTGGTATTGTTTGTAAAAATAAAATAGAGTTATTTAAGTTATAAGTATTATTAAATAAAATTAATTATAACTATTAATAAGTTCATCAAAAATATAATTTATTATGTTCTAGTTTTTTTGTATTTTTGAATATTTTCTTTCAATATATCTAGACTATTAACAAATTGTTTATCTAGGTATTTACCAAATATACCATAAATATTGTAATCCCACCAACTAGAGTTTAATAATCTATTTATGATTTTATCATTAAATCTTTTTTTATAAATTTTACTGGATTTTCTCACCATATTTCACAACAAGGTATATCTTTGGTAACAACGGAATTGGCTGATATTGCACTTCCAGTGCCAATTGTGATACCTGGTATAAAACAACACTTTCTCCAATGTAAACATCGTTGCATATTACTATATCTTTATATTTTTTATCTTGCAATGGAGAGCTTACAAAAGATATTTTATCATACTCTAAAATGCTAGAAATTGCTATATTTCTAAAAATTATAAAATTTCTATCTTAACTACAGTAGAGGCTGTTATAGTATCAATGTGATGACTAAAGGTGTGAATTTGTATGTTTGATGCCAAAGAACAATATCACCCAATTTTAAGCTATGATTATTTTTAAATGGTATTTTGGAATTACTACAAGAACGATAACTCATAATATATATGTTATAGCCTGAATTAAATGAAATATTTTGTTCTAAATACCCCTTCGACTACAGGTTATTTTCATCATATTAATAAATCACATCTTCTTCTTTGATTAGCACTAAGCCACTTGCGTTAAAATAGATATTATACTCATTAAACAATTATAAAATTTTATGATTCAAAATTATTTTTTTAATCATGCTGTTTCCTTTCTAATATGTTTTCGTATTCATCGGGTGTCCCACAAGGAATAATTTCATTTTGTTTTATTTGGTAGTACTTGATTGTTTTTTTATCTTGTATAAGATAATTATACATAGGTGCTATGTAATATTCATTTTTTGAAGTTTCATTTTTTTCTAATATTGTTTGAAAAATTTTTATAAAATCTTTCGATTGTTTAAAATAATAAAGTCCACTACTACATAAAGATGATATGCGTTCTTTTTCTGTTGTTTTTAAAACTAAGTTGTTAGTGCTAGGCAGAATAAACGACCAATTATCTCCATCTGCTTCAAAAACTTCTAAATAGCCATCACAATTAGTTAAAAATTCCTCATTTGGTAATTGAAAATTAGGTCTTATTGTGTCTATATTAAAAATTAAAATTTCATCTTTTACTTTAGCTTTTTCTAAACCTAAATATACAGTATGTGCTTGTCCTAAAGTATTAAAATCAAGCTCAATAATTGTATAAGTTTTTAAATTTAACTTTTCACATTCTCTAGTTATAAAATCTTTAGTGCTATAATCTTTTTTGCAAATAAATAAAAAATTACAATCATCAAAATATTTATTAAAACCATTAATCACTTCATAAAATAAAGTATTGTTATTTATAGGAAGCATATATTTTGGTATTTTATATCCTACTTTAAAAAATCTACTACTAAGTCCTGCCATTGGAAATATTATTGTCATGGTAATTCCTTAAATTCTATATATAATCTTACTGCGTTTGCAAGTAAGGCATATTGTTTTGTTAAATTATCACTATGAAGTGGAAGCATTGATAAAAAGAGATGGATTGTTATAATATAAATTTCTTTTATATTAAAACTATTTTGAAAAATTTCTAAAAATTTATTTTGTGTTTCATTGATACTATTATCAATATATAATTTAAAATCAATTATATAATCATCAATTGTGTTTTTAAATTTTAATTCATAGTGTTTTGCTATTATAAAATCATATAGCCCAATAATTGAATGAAATAACTTGGCATAATCATACGAACTATTTCCGTATGGTGTTATGTTGTTTTCAAAATCCATACCTCTAGGATCAATAGTTTTTATAGAGGCCGATTTAAAATCATATAAAATATTGCTAAAGCAAAAGTCTCCGTGAATAAAACTATTTTGTTTTTTTTCTATAAAATTACTATTAATATCTTTTATAATTTCATTTATGCTAATATTTATTTTTTGATTAAAAATAATGTTTTTATTAAGATTAAAATTAGTTTCTGTAGAGAACTTTTGTAATCTTTGTTGTGTTTTTAACTTGTAATCATAATTAATAATTTCATTTGTTTTATTGCTATGTAAAGTATTTAGAAAATTTTTTAAGCTTAAAAATATTCTTTCCCAAGTAATTATATTGATTTTTCCAAAAACATAAAGTTCTGATAATGTGTTTAAATAAAGATATTCGGTATAGTATTTATTGTCTTCTAAATAAAAATGAGGTATATATAAAGACAATTCCTTTGGTAAAGAGCCAAACCAATTTTGTTCTGCTTTTATTCTATTGTTCATAGAAGAACTTTTACATACATAACCGTTTATTATTTTTAATGAGTTAAATGCTCTTTCTGTGGTTATAGTTTTCTTAGCATTGAAATAATTCGTAGCAATACCACAATCAAGCCAGGTTTGATTTGTATTTAGTCTAAAATTATATTTTTTTGAATAATTTGATAGTGTTTGCTTAAAATCATAATCGCATTTAATTAAACATTTTAAAAAATAATTTATGTTTTGAATTTCAAAAAAACCGTTTAGTATATCTTTATCATTCAATTCTTGATTATTTTTTACATTAAATATAGGTTTTTTATTTTTAAGTAGATAAGTCCAATTATAATTATCATTGCTTCTTGATATTCCTATGCTATTATCTAAAAAGTTTAAATCTTTAAAAAATGTATCGCCGTGTAAAATTTTTAAACCTTTATTTAAATTTGTATTAGTTAAATTTAAACAAATTGCTTGAGATAATGATTGCCCTAATATTAAGTTTTCATCTAGTCTTATAGTATTTATCTTAAGTTCTTTTAGTTTTAAGCTATCATATTTATTAAGCTTATAACTTTTTGGTATGGTTAGCATAATTTTGTCATTTATGTTTTTAAACAATGAAGATTGATATTCATATAGTTTCTTTCCACCTATTGGCAAAAACGATGGCGGTACTTTCCCAAACTCTGTTTCTAGTTCCGGATTTACATAACGAGCAGAGGTTATGATAATCATTTATACCTCCCTCCCCCCATCAATATCAGCATCGTTTGAAATGTTTACATATTTATTTAAAGTTTCTATGTCTAGTAATTTTTTTATTTCATCATAACTTTTAGATATAAATTCGCTAGGTCTTATGGCTTTATCATCTACATAAAATCCATCTTCTCCACACCAAGGCTTTCCAACAATTATTTCATCATAAGGAATATTGTGTTTATTTAGCCATTCTATTATTTTTGGTAATGTATTGACATTTATTTTGCCTATATTTCCTTGATAAGTTTTCATATTCCTACTTGTGTTGATAACTATTTTAAAACCTATTTTTTTATATTCTAAAAGTTTTTTAATCATTTCTTTATTGGCTGGTTTCTTTTCGTACTCACATTCTGTATCAACTGTTATAGTTCCATCTAAATCTACTATTAAAGTTTTCATTGAACTTTTACCACATTAGTTTGTTTTTTAATTTCTTCAAAAAAATCAATAATCTTTTGTTTTAAATTTTCATCTTGAATATTTTTTAAATCTTCTTGCAATGCTTTATCAAAATCAGGTCTTGCAGATTTGGTACAGAAAGATATATCAGAGCTTTTAATTATTCCATAATCAATATTTTCTAAACCATTATAAATTAGATAACTAATCAATGTATCGTGTGGAGAGTCCTCACCTATATTGAAAGCATCTAGTTTCTTTGAGCTATCTATATATTGGAAATATTGCATTATTTTTATCATATCTAATCTTCTACCAATAAAGGCTACATCATCCATTCCAAATTCTGTGAAAGCAACTTGAATTTGACTATTTTTAATTTTTTGTATTTTTTCTAATGTTATTTGCTCTAAAATAGGCACATCTGGCCTTAGTCTTATAATAAAGTCATATTTTAGATTATATTTTATCTCATGTTGCAGCATTAATTCAAGTGATTTTTGAATGCCATAAAACATTTTACTGATATTTAAATTTTGTGTTCTAGAATATTTTAAAAGTGGATAGTCTTTAAATCTGTTTTCAAAATCTTTTTCGTTATCTATTAATATACCTGTTGGATTGATGTTATTAAAAAAATCATATTTTGTTTTAACGGTAATTTCTGTAGATAAAACCTTAAATGTATTTGGTAAAAGTTTTTCTAGTAACTCTTTATTTCTTATTTCTCCAAGTGCTTTTGTGGAAATATAATTTCCAAAAAGTGAATTCCATATATTTCCACCTCTAAATCCTGTATATAATCTTGTATCTTCCCAAGTATGGATGAATAAATCTGCTTTTAATGGCTCTAGTATATTTTGTTTTAAAAAACCAAAAGATTGATTAAAATCGCCCCTTAAAGGACCGCTCATACAGACTGCTATTTTTATATTGTTTAAATTTTCTTGAAATATGCTTGCACTGCTCAAACCATGTAATTTGATTAAACTATATATTAGTTTTTGTAATTCTTGCCCACCCAATTCATCATCTTTTAGACAATTAATTAAAAAAATTAAATTATAATTAAACTTAAAAAAATTTTTATCTTCTAAGATAAAATAGTCAACCATCGTTTTAATAATATATTTTTTCCTATCTTTAGTAATGTTATATTTGTTTAAATATTGAATAATATTATTGGCAATTTCTATATCCAGTTTATTGTTTTCTATAAGTCTATTAAAAATTGCATTAATTGCAAAAGCAAAGCTCCAATGGTCTTTGTAAAAATTTTTATCTTTTAATATATTGTTCAAATGTTTTGCATCTAGGAATTTATAGCTTGCATATAGTTTTCTTTCGTTATCATTTGAAGATAAATCTTCCAAGTTAATTAAGTAATAAAATTTAACTAAATTTAAAACTGCCCACATTTTGTTATAGTCTTGATATGATTTATAAAATTCTTCATTTTCAAATACTTTTAATTCAGTAATAATATTTATCATTTCTTGATAATCACCGATGTTATATAAGAAGTCAAGATAAGTGAAAATATACTTGCTATTTAATTTAATAATTTTTTTATATTTTTCTTTTACATCTTTATAATTCCAATTTTTTTTCTCTTGCACAATTTCATTTTTAAGCTGGTCAAGATATGCTATATCTTGTTTTATTCTTTTGTAATAATCATTAACTACATTTTGTAATTGTATGAAAATATCACCAATATAATTAAAGTTAAAATCAGAGTTCTTTTGTAATTCAATTTTTTTAATCAATTTTATAGGTTTGGTACTGATTAAAAAGCCTATTATTCCAACTTTTTCACTAAATCTATTTACATTTATACATCTAAATTCTTTAGGGCTATCAAAATTTTTTATTGTTTTTATATTAAAGTTTTCATCGATTCTATATTCGCTAAGATATAAGTCTACTATATGTTCCCATCCCCATAGGGTTAGGTTTGTAGCAGTGTTTGATGTTGTTATTTTTATTAAACCATAACTTGAATTATCCATCCCTATTGCTCTATTCCATGCATGAATACTTACTAAATAATTACCATATATGCTTGATGGAAAAGTTATTTGAGTGTCTTTTAATTTTATGATATTTTGATTTTGTAGGTGATTTCTCACTTTCAACGTGTTTTCATGCTGCAAATTATTATTATCTACTACTTCAAAATCAATATTATAATTTTCAATAGATTTTATAGGATAATTAAACTTATCTATGTTTTTTGATACATCCTTTGCGAATAGATATATGGTATCATGTATTGGATGATGTTTGTCTATTTGATTATTATAAAAATCAAATATATCTTTATCTTTAAAATAGTTAAATAGATTAATATAGTTAAACCCAAAGTGTTTACATAAATTTTCTTGCGTTTTAGAATAATCATATATAACACCATCTTGCGTATACATATTTACATAGTGCCATATAATAACTAAAACTTTTTTATTAATTTTTACTAATTCGTTATAAAAATATAAACTTAATTTTTCATGGCTTTCTCTAATTTCTATCCTACTACTTTCTTCTGAAATTCCTACGACAATAAGATCTGATTTTATAATTTTATCTTTATACTTAATAAGGTGATAGATGTTAGACCCCATGCTTGTATTAGAATGTGCTAGTGTTAAAATGTTATTGCCTGAATCTTTTAGTCCTTTAATGAAAGGACCAGTCCATATCATATCACATGTTCCAAAACAAGTTATATTCATGACTTTAACCTAGTTATGAGTTTTTCTATATTATCTATACTGTTTAGATTTTCTTCTATTATGTCTCCAAAATCAATTTCAATATCAAACTTTTCTTCAAGATTACCAATTAAATTCATAATAGCTAGTGAGTCTAAGACCTTATTGTTAATTAAATCATTTTCATTACCTGATATATTTAATTCCATATCTTCTCTTAAAATTTTTATAATTTGTTCTTTCATTGTTTCTCCTTAATAATTTTCTTTTAAATATTTTCTATCAATTTTGCCATTTTGATTTAGTTTAAAACCATCTAGTCTTATTATTTTTGTAGGTATCATGTAACTCAAAATTTTATCTTTTAACCAAAGTTTTAAATCAATATTTATGTCGCTTTCATAAAAACATATAATTTCATCTTTAAATATACAAGCAACATTTTTAATATCTTTATGTGAATTTATAGCACTTTCAATCTCTCCTAATTCTATCCTATAGCCTTTATATTTGATTTGACTATCTACTCTTCCAAAGCAAAGCAAATCTCCATTCTCATCATAAGCAACAATATCTCCAGTTTTATATACAATATCATTAAAATTATTATGTAGTGGATTTTGTATAAAATTTTCTTTAGTTTTTAAATTATCATTGTAATAACCTAAACTAAGACAACTTCCCTTTAGATATAATTCACCACGTTTACCAATCATATTATTTTCAATAATAGATAAATTTTCATCAAATACTAATAATTCAGTATTAAAACAAGGTTTGCCGATTGGTAAAATTTCGTTATTATCGTGTATTTTATCTACATGATAATATGTACAAGCACAAGTTGCTTCAGTTGGTCCATATAGATTTATAAAATTAGTATTTTTTAAATTATCCATCCAAATATTTAATTGTTTTACAGGCATAACTTCACCACAAAACATAGCATTTCTCATATTTTCTAATTTATAGTTATTAATAGCTCCAGTATTTGCAAAATAGACAAAAATTGATGGTACCCATAAAATTGTAGTTATCTTTTCTTTTTCTAAATAATCTAATATTTTTTTAGGGAAAGCAAACATGCTATTTGGTAAAAGATGTAATGTAGAACCACTAGCTAAGCTAGTGTACACATCAGCTATTGTAAGATCAAAATGTAGTTGACCTTGATTAGCCCAAGAGTCATTTTCAGTTATATTAAAATGCTCTTGTACCCATAGTGAAAAATTTATAACACTTTTATGACTTATACTTACGCCTTTTGGAATACCAGTTGAACCTGAAGTAAAAAATACATATAATAAATTATTTTCAATATGATTGGCATATTTATTATTTAATGCTATGAGGTTAACATTAAAACTACTAATATCATCAATATTAATTCTTGGTATATTAATTTCTAATGAAAATTTGCTAGAAGTAACTAAAATCTTAGGTTTTAAAATGTTTACAACTTTTTCTATTCTTTCTATTGGTTGATCTTCTCCTAATAGAGTATAAAAATTACCACTCTTAGCGACTGCAAAAAAAGATATTAAACAATCAATTCCTTTTGGAAGAATTATCAAAATTGGAACTTGTTTATTTGAAGCACCAATTACCTCAATGATTTTACTAGCTAGTTTATCTGTATACTCATTTAGTTTACTATAAGTGATTTTATTTTCTCCATTTAAAGCTAAACAAGTAGTAAAAGGCTCTATTATTGCTGTTTTATTTGGAAATTTTTTACTTGATTTTTTTAAAAAATCCACGATATTATTTGTCATTTTAATTCCTTATAATTTCATAATTTCTTGATAAATTCTTTCACAGTTTTTGGTATCTTTAAATGTGAAAGTATTATCAATTCTTTCTTGGTATTTTTTCTCAATTTTAAAATCTGATTTAAATAATTTTTCTAACTCATTTATTAAATTACTTTCTGTCTCAACAACTGCTCCGAATCCATCTCTTTCATAATCAAAATATCCTTTTGTATATGTATGGTTTGCAAAAAATTCATCTTTATCAAATTGATAGTAAATTACAGGTTTATTGATTAAAGCCATCTCAAATGCTATTGAAGAGTAATCAGTGATTAATAATTTTGCTTTTACCAATTCGTTTTGCAAAGAAATATCACTAAGGCTAAAAAGTTCAATTTGTGAATTTTTAAATTCATTAAACTTATCTTTATAAATATCCATAGCATGGTGTAAAAATATTTTAATTTGATAACTGTTAGCTTTTAAAAGTTGTTCTAATTTTTTATTTATCAAGAGACTTTTATAAATTTTAAAGTAATTCGAATTTAAAAATTCATTATTTTTATTTCTTTTAGAAGTATTTGCATTACCGCTGACTAAATAATTTCTCCAAGTAGGCATTAGAATTATTGTGTTTTCTACTTTTGTATCTTTTGATATGTTAATTAAATTATCATGCCTTGCAAATCCAGTTAGTTTTGTTTCTTTGTCAGAGAATTTATAATTTCCATTAATGATGGATTCATATTCTGCCTTAGTTGAAGTTATAAATAAATCTAAATTTTTAACATTTAACCATTTAGATAAATCATCCTTTGTAATTCCATGTTGTAAAAATACAAATTTAGTTTTTGAAAACAAATCAAAGTCATTTAAAAAATATCCATCAGCATGTGATGATATTATAAACTCTGCTTGTTTTGTAATTTGATAATATATGTTAGATTTAAATTCAATAAGATTAAATCCTTCTTTTTCTAATCTTTGCCAATCTTTTGAAGTTTTACTTAGCACAAAGCATATTTTTTTATTAGGATGATTTTTCATAACATATCTATATAAATGTTCTGCATTATCATCAGCTCTCAAATCAGAATCTATAAATACCCAAATATTAGAATTGTTTGAAGAAATTTTATTTAAATCATAAACATAATTTCCATATCCAATCATTATTTCTTTGTCATCTAAATAAAGTTTAAAATTATTTGCTAAAAATGAATATCTAATCCATACATAGTTTTCATATATAAATACTTCATCTATGAATTTATGTTCTATAGTTTTTTTACTAATAATTTCATAATTACTGTTGTCAAACTCTATTTTTAAATTCCAATCTTTATTTCTGGTGAAAAAATTAAGTAAAATTTCATTTTTATAATTGCATATTTTTTTAATATAACAAATATTGAAATTTGAATCTTCTTTTTTAAAGCAATTTAACATACCTATTTTATGATAAAAATCACATCCAGCAATATTAAATTTTTCAATTGTTGTAACATCAATATGTTTAAAAAGTTCATTTAAAGTTTGTTTGTAAGTTTTTATTTCATCTTTGTTTAGTTTTAATATAGCCTTAGGATTATTTAATATAATTCTGATTTGCCAAATATGATGATATAAACAAATATTTTGTATAAATGTATTGTTATTTTTTTTAATAACTTTTAATGTTCCATTTTTTGTAACATTTAAAAAGTATTCATTATTGATTCCTTTATCAAGCGTAGAACTCTCATCAGCTCTTTTTCTATAAAAATATCTAGCGTTTTCTATAAAAATAGCATCTTTATTTAAATTATCTAATAAATATTCATTTATAAATTTCGCATCTTCAAAACAAGGTTTTAAATCTTCATCAAATCTAAAATCTTTAATTAATTCAGTTTTTATTAAAGCAGTTGCAGCTGAAAGCTGAATATTCCTACCTAAATCTTTAATCTTAATAGCTTTTTTGTTTTTGTATTTGTAGTTTAGTGGATGATTATCTTTATAAAAATTATCTTTTTCGTGATAAAAGATTATGTTTGCACTTAGCATTGCAAGATTTTCATTTTTAGATACTTCTATGTCTATATTTTTAAAATAATCTTTATCTAAAAAATCATCTGGATCAGTAAAAGTTACCCAAGGAGTTTTAGTGTATTTAAGTCCAAGATTTCTTGCACTCGCTTGTCCACCGTTTTCTTTGTGAAGCAACATTATATTTTCAGGATATAACTCTTGATACCTTTTAATAATATTAGCAGAATTATCAGTCGAACCATCATCTACCATTATTAAAAATATGCTTTTTTCAAATCCTATGCTTTGATTTATCATTGAAGTAAAAAAATCATCTAAATATTTTTCTACATTATAAACAGCTGAGACTATTGTGTAGGTTGAGTAGTGGGTATAATTTTTGTGTTTAATATTGGCTCTTAAACTTTCTTTAGCTCTTTTTTTTATGTTGTAGTCGTGAAAAAATAACTCTGGATCTCTGAATAATTTTTTTACTTTTCTAAATAATAACATAACTTACCTTTTTTTATTTGAAAAACCATTAATTTCAATACAAATAAATGGTATTGAAATTTAAATAATAAGCAATAATTAAAGCATTTTTTTCTTAAAAAAAGGTAATAATCGTGTAAAAAATTAATATATCAATACATATTAAAACTATCTACTTCTAATAAGACACAATGTTTTTTAATATTGAAAATAATGGTTTTTCAATACTTGGAGAAATTTTGAATATAGTTATTATTGGAACTGGCTATGTGGGTTTGCCTAGTGGTGTTGGTTTTGCTAAATTAGGTCATAATGTTGTTTGTGTAGATGTTGATGAAAGTAAAATCAATTCTTTAAAGGAGGGTAAGCTTCCAATTTATGAAAATAATCTTGAAGAAGCATTTTTAGAAGTGGTAAATAAAAACCTAACATTTAGCACATCATATTCTTCTGTAAATGAGGCTGATATCGTTATATTAGCAGTTGGAACTCCGCAGTCAAATGATAGTGAAAAGGCTGATTTACAATACATTTTTGCAGCAACAAATGAAATTTGTAAAAACTTAAAAGATAAAAATAAATATTTCATATTAGCTACTAAATCAACTGTTCCTGTTGGAACTGGAGATAAAATAGAGCAAATTATACATGAAATAAATTCTAATGTTGATATAGTATCTTTGCCTGAATTTTTAAGAGAAGGATATGCTTTAGAGGATTTTTATAATCCTGATAGAGTTGTAATAGGAAGTAACTCTGATAAAGCAAGTGAGGTGTTAAAGAAACTATATTTTCATATAAATAATGATAAAATTTTAATAACTTCTAGAAAATCAGCTGAGCTTATCAAATACGCATCTAATTCATTTCTAGCAATGAAAATACATTTTATAAATGAGATGGCTGATTTTTGTGAAAAAAGTGGTGCAAACATAAGCGATGTTGCGCTTGGGATTGGGCTTGATAGTAGAATTGGTGACAAATTTTTAAACGCTGGTCCTGGATATGGTGGGAGTTGTTTTCCAAAAGATACCTTGGCAATGCTTGGAATGGCTAAAGAATTTGGAGTAGATATTTCGTTAATAAAAACCACAATCAGAGGAAATAATAATAGGTTTAAAAAAATTGTAAATAACATTAAAGATATTTTAAAAGATATTGATAGTCCAAAAATAGGTATTTTAGGACTTGCTTTTAAAAATGGTACGGACGATTGTAGACAAAGTCCAGCGATTGAAATTACAAAGGAATTGATTAAAGATTATCAAAATATAAATGTATATGACCTAAAGGCTAATCAAAACGCTAAAAGTATTTTAAATGAGAGTGTAAATTACACAAACTCAATTTATGAATGCGCTAAAGAATGCGATTTATTAGTGGTTTTAACTGAGTGGGATGAGTTTAAGGATATTGATTTTTCAAAGCTTAAAGATTTTGTAAAAGTTAAAAAAATCTATGATACTAGAAATATAATAGACTTAAATGAAGCTAAAAAATATGGTTTTGACGTAATAAATATCGGGGTTAAGAATTGAGCCAAGAAATTATAGTGGTTAAAAACACCGAAGGCGACCCTGATACAAAAGCTACTATTTTAATCAAAAATAAAATTGATTATACTCCAAAAGTATCAGTTATTATCCCAGTATATAACACAGAAAAATATTTAAAAGAATGTTTAGATAGTGTAATAAACCAAAGCTTAAAAGAAATAGAAATAATATGTATAGATGATGGCTCAACCGATAATTCATTAGAAATTTTAAAAGAATACGCAGTTAAAGATAATCGCATCACAGTCCTTATTCAAGAAAATCTATATGCTGGAGTTGCAAGAAATGCTGGTATGATGGTAGCTAGTGGGGAATATTATCACTTTTTAGATAGTGATGATGTGATGGATGGAGAGCTTAAATATATTTATAATGAAGCTGTTAAATATCAAGTGGAGTTGCTTAAATTTAAAAATATAATTTATGATGATTATAATGACTTATATTATCAAAATGATTATATTGCAATATCAAAACTTGATAAAAATTATTTCAATAAACTTATAAAAAATCCTAAGATAGATTTACTTTTAACTCTTCCTGATAGTGCTTGGAGTGGTATATACAAAACTAGTTTTGTTACAAAATACGATATAAAATTTGATAATCTTAAATGTGTTAATGATGTTAGTTTTTTCATAAAGTGTATAAATAATCTAAATAGGCTTTATGTATCAAATAAGGAATTGATTATGTATAGACGAAATCATGTTAATTCTTTAATACAGCTTAGAGCTGATAATTTAGCTGATTTGATAAGTCAATTTAAAAATATAGAAAAAGTGGATTTAAAGCATAAACAAATTATCTTGAAATATATTTTTATGAAAATTAAATCACAATTTATAAGTCATATAGATAAGTTAAGTGAAGATGTTTTTGATGAGTTAAAAGCTATATCTGATAGATGCTTTAATGATAGAGAATTGATAAATTTTAATGATTTTATCATAGTTTACAAGCCACAACAAACGAAATTTGAAGATTTTTACTATTCATATCCAAAGATACTTTCTAATGATAAAGGTAATGGCATAAGCATTGAGGGTAGCGGTGATTGTGTGATATATCTAAGAGCTATAGGAAGTGGGATATTTAATATAACTTTTAGGTCTATTTTGAGCAATGGCATTTATAAAGCTACAAGATATAACTTAATAAAAATCAATGATGAGATAATAAATATACTCCCAGTTATCACAACCGATAATTCTCCTTATAGATACAAGTTAAAGGTTAAAAATAATGAGACTATTAAAGTGGAATTTAGATTAGGAATTGCAAATGAAAAACAAGATTTCAAAGTAAATATAAGAAATGTAAAAAATAAAAAAAATAGTGTTGAGATGGTAAAAATAAAAGGAATATAAATGAGTAAAGAAAAATTAAATTTAATAGTAGGGTGTGGTTTAAGTGGTGCTGTAATGGCAAATAAAATAGCCAATGAATTGGATGAAAAAGTTGTTATTATAGATAGAAAAGACCATATAGCAGGTACTTGTTATGATTATAAAGATATAGATACGGGTATTATAGTTCATAAGTATGGCCCCCATATTTTTAGAACTAACAATAAAGAAGTTTGGGATTTTTTATCACAATATACTGAATGGATGCCTTTTATGCATAGTGTTTTAGGTATAGTAGATGGTAATGAAGTGCCAGTTCCGTTTAATTTAAATTCGTTGCATATTGTGTTTCCTGAGCAGTTGGCAAATAAATTGGAAAATAAACTTATAGAAAAATTTGGGTATAATGTAAAGGTAAAGATACTTGAGCTATTACAAACAGATGATAAAGATTTGAAATTATTAGCGGATTTTATATATGAAAAAATTTTTAAGGAATACACTGTTAAACAATGGGGTTTTAAGCCTGAAGAGTTAGATCCATCTGTTACTGGGTCGGTTCCGGTTTTTATAGGTAGAGATAATAGGTATTTTCAAGAAAAATACCAAGGTGTACCTCTTAAAGGCTATACTAAGATGTTTGAAAATATGTTATCTCATAAAAATATAGAAATAAGACTAAACACAGACTATAAAAATATAAATAAAAAACAATTTGATAGAATATTTTATACTGGAGCTATTGAAGAATTTTTTGAATATAAATTTGGAAAACTACCATATAGAAGTCTAGACATTAAAATTACAACTTATGATATTGATAAATTTCAAAATGCTCCAGTGGTTAATTATCCTAATAATTATGATTTTACTAGAATAGCTGAGTATAAATATTTTTTAAAAGAAAATTCTAATAAAACTGTTTTATCGTTTGAATATCCTGAAGAATTTGAAATAGGAAAGAATGAAAGAATTTATCCAATTTTAAATGATTCAAATATTGCTTTATATAACAAATATTTACAAGAAGCTATATTGCTAGAAAATACCTATTTTTTAGGAAGATTAGGGGCTTACAAATACTATGATATGAATAGAACTATCCTCGGTGCTTTTGAGGTGTTTGAGGATATTTTTAATATAAAAGGAGGTAATAAATGAGCGACCTTTTATTAATGACTTTATCAGAAAATCAAATTGTAGTCAAAAACGCCGAAGGCGATCCTGATACAAAAGCTACTATTTTAATCAAAAATAAAATTGATTATACTCCAAAAGTATCAGTAATAATCCCAGTATATAACACAGAAAAATATTTAAAAGAATGTTTAGATAGTGTAATAAACCAAAGCTTAAAAGAAATAGAAATAATATGTATAGATGATGGCTCAACCGATAATTCATTAGAAATTTTAAAAGAATACGCAGTTAAAGATAATCGCATCACAGTCCTTATTCAAGAAAATCTATATGCTGGAGTTGCAAGAAATGCTGGTATGATGGTAGCTAGTGGGGAATATTATCATTTTTTAGATAGTGATGATTATATTGATTTAAATTTATATGAAAAAATTTTTAGTGATTTAAATATACAAAAAGTTGATATAATTGTTTTTAGGTATAAAACTTTCAAGTATATTAATGGTAATATTAATATTTCTGATAGCAAAGGAAGTAAAATTATTGAAAAACAAAAAATCATTTTAAAAGAACATTATAATGAGCTATTTCAATTGACAAATCCAGCGCCATGGAATAAATTATTTTTCGCTAAGTCAATCAATCAAAATAATGTTAAATTTCAAAATATTAAAACAACAAATGATTTATATTTTATGTATAACTCTTTATTAAAATGTGATAGTGCGATATTTTTAAATATTTGCGGTTGTTTTTATAGGGTTGATAACAGCAATTCTTTAACAAATTCAAAAAGTAATGATTTATTTGTTTTTGAAAATGCTATTTTTAAGCTATATGTAGAATGTGAAAACATAAATAATTTTTTTATATCATCAAGTTTTTATACGCTTTTAGCGTCTGTATTTATTTTTAATTTATCAAAAGTTGGTGTTAAAGATAAATATAGATTGATTGAATTTTTTAAAGCAGTAATGGTTGATAAATATAAACTTGATTCTAGTAAAGAATTAATTAGTTATAAAAATGAATTAAAAAATATTACTGATTTATTAAGTATGCAAATAGATGATTATCTTTTAAAATATTTTAATTCCATTGAACTTATCGATTTAGTTATAAGTAATGATGATAGGGTTAAATTTGATAATCAATTAGATTATATACCTAAAGTTAGTGTTTTAGTACCTGTATATAATAATGAAAAATACATATCAGAATGTATTGAAAGTATTTTGCAGCAAACATTAAGAGAAATAGAAGTGATAATTTTAAACGATGGTTCCATAGATAATACACCTAAAATTCTTGATGAGTATGCAATTAAAGATAATAGAATTAAAGTTATTCACAAGGCAAATTCTGGATATGGTGCAACAATTAATTTGGGATTAAAATATGCAAAAGGTGAATATATAAGTATTGTAGAATCTGATGATTATATTGAAAAAGATATGTATTTAAAATTATATGAAATAGCTAAAAATAATTATTTAGATATTATTAAGTCAGACTTTAAAATTTTTTATGGAAGTGGTAAATATAGGCAATTCATTGATAGAAAACTATGTAACAATAACACATGCTCTTATAACCAAATATACAACATTCATAGTAATATAAATATTTTTAGAGTCAATAATATTAATTGTAATGGTATTTTTAAAAGAACTATGATAATTAACAATAATATTAAGTTAAATGAAACTCCTGGTGCGTCATTTCAAGATAATGGATTTTGGATACAGACTTTTTGCTATGCAAAAAAAATAATGTTTGTAGAAGATTCATATTATAGGATAAGAAGAGATAATCCAAATTCTTCAGTTAAGAGTAAAGAAAAAGTTTTTTGCATGTGTGAAGAGTATGATTTTATAGAGAATTTTATTCTACAAAATTTTGCTAATAATATTAAGCTTAGAAAATTTATTGTATTACTTAGATACTTTGCTTATAATTTTACATTAGACAGGATTGATGATAATTTTAGAATATTATTTCTTGAAAGGTTTGCAAAGGATTTTAAAAAATACTTAAAAGAAAATCTTATAGATGAAACTATCTTTACGCAATTTGGTATTAATAATATTAAGTTAATAATAAAAGATCCAAAAGCATATTATTCCTTATATCATGAAAGAAAGCAAGAAAAAGATAAAAATGATTTAATTATTTGGTATAAAAAAGTAACTGGTAAAACTTTAAATTTAGAAAATCCAAAAACTTTAAATGAAAAGATTCAGTGGATGAAATTGTATGATTCGACTCCTATTAAAACAAGATTAGCTGACAAGTATCTTGTAAGAGAATGGATAAAAGAGCAAATTGGTGAAGAATATCTGATACCACTTTTAGGTGTATATGATAAATTTGAAGAGATTGATTTTGATAAATTACCAGATAAATTTGTGATTAAATGTAATCATGGATCTGGGTATAATATAATTGTAGAGAATAAACATGAATTAGATTTAAAAGATGTTGAAGAAAAATTAGATAAATGGTTAAGTGATAACTATGCGCTTAAATTTGGTTTAGAGTTGCATTATTTGAATATTACTCCAAAAATTATTATAGAAGAATACATTAGTGAATTAGGTAAAAATTTATATGATTATAGGTTTTATTGTCTCAATGGTAGAGTAGAGCAAATTTGGGTAGATGAGCTTAGTGGAACACTAGAACACAGAAGAGCTATTTTTGATGTAAATTGGAATGAAATAGATTTAGAAGTTAAGTGGCCGCCAATACAAAATGAAATAAAAAAACCTGCTTTGATAGATAAGTTGATTCAGTTATCGGAAATATTATCTAAAGAATTTTCGTTTGTTAGAGTTGATTTTTATATTTTAAAAGATAAGGCATTATTTGGAGAAATGACTTTTACGCCTATGAGTGGTACTCATAGGTTTAATCCAGAATATTTTGATTTAAAACTAGGTAAAATGGTCAAACTCCCAAAATTATTATATAATATTTATATAGGAGAATATTATAAGCCTAAAAAAGCAAGTTTTATAAAAAAAGCTATAAAATTATTAGGTAATAGCAATATCGATTATAATAATTTTAATTCTATTTTAAATACTTGTCGTATTGATATTAAAAATTTTGGTTCTAAAAACAACAAAATACAAATTATTCAAAACACAAACGATATACAAGTCATCTCAACTGAAAAAAGCAATGGCTATAGTTTTATAGGAAATGATAATGCTATTGAATTTAAAATTATAAAGAGCGGAAAGCTTGTGATAGATTTGTTTAACTATAGTGGAAATATCACTTATAATCAAATCAAATTAAATGGTAAAAGTCTTTTAAAAAAACCTTTAATTATTACTAAAAATAATTCGTATAAGATAAAAAAATATGTATTTAATAATCAAAAATTTAAATTAGAAATTAATTGCAACAAAAAGTCTTTTAAAGTAAATGTTAGAAATGTTAGAACATCTGAAAATAGTATAGAGTTATTAAACAATAGTTCGAAAATCAATATATCAACCCCAGCTTGGTTTATAAATGATAAGGGTATTGGAAGTGTTTTAACTAGTCAAAACTACAAAAATAGTTTTAAGGTAAAAGCAATTAGTAATGGTAATCTAACATTTAAATTTATGGGAATTGATAAAAGTTTTAATAGCGAAAGAATACCTTTATATGTAAATTACCAGTCAATCAAAATAAATGGAAGAGAAATTTTAAAAGAGCCTACTATAGCTTGGCATGATAAAGCATTTACTTATGAAATGAAAGTTAAAGATGGTGAGGTGATAGATGTGGAAGTAGTTAAATCTCCATATCCTTATACTAAAAATGAATTAAAAGATTTGATAATCAAGCTTTCAAACGGAATAGAGCCTAAGGATATAAATAATATTATTGAAAATATCATTAAGAATAGACTTGAGTATGAAAAATCAATGGGGGTAAGACAATCAAATAAATTTTTTTCAATCACAAGAGAAAAGTATAAAACAAGATACTATTTCTTAGGTTTAAAATATGTGAAGTTTAACACTAGGCGAGAAATATTAGACCTTATCAAAGAAGAAAACGCAAAGCTAAGAAAAGAGATAGAGCATTTAAAAAATAGAATAGGTTGATATTGGAGAATTATATGAATTTGACTGAAAGAATTTATAAGCTTGAACAAAAAGTTGAGGATTATATATCAAGCAACAATAATGCAATTAATAAGCTTGATGTTATATTAGAACGATTAGAGAAAATAGATGAACTATTTAAAACGATAGGTGGTGAAATAAAAAGTCAAGAAAAAATATTAAAAAGTAATTTTGAAGTATTATCAAAAAGGTTTGAAGAGTATAATGTAAAAAATATCTCTTATAGAACTGAAGAAATTAATAAAATTAAATATTTACAAAACTATATGAATGAAATGTATTTTGCAAGATTGCTTGCAGATAGTGTTGGAAATAGTTTTTGGCTTAAAGATAAATCTATATCTTTATATGGGTGGGCGGCTAATTATAGTTTTATTTATATACTCTTTAGGATTTTAGATAAAGTATCTTTAAATAATATTTTAGAATTTGGATTAGGTCAAACATCAAAATTAACAACACAATACGCTAAATTTAAAAATCAACAATCAAAATTATTTATATGTGAGCATAATGAAGAATGGATTGATACCTATAAAGAAGAACTAGAGCTCAGTGAAAACATTAGCATTAATTTATTATGGTTGGAAGAATTTGAATATGATGGTGGTATTAATGATAAGTATTCTAATCTATCACCACTTATAAGTAATATAAGGTTTAGTTTAATAATTGTTGATGGTCCAGTAGGGTGGGGTAAAAATTTACCTAGAACGAATATATTAGATATTATAGAAAATGATAATTTAGATGATGATTTTATTATTATAATAGACGATAGCTCAAGACAAGGAGAGAAAAATACTATATCAAAAGTTGAGAATTTACTAAGCAATAAAGATATTAAATATACAAAATTTACACGCAGTGGAATCAAAGAACAGACAATTATCGTATCTAAAGGATATGATTTTATTCAATATTTATAAAATTAAAAATTAATTGACATTACATTGTTCAAATACAATAAATATTTAAGGAGATACTATGAAAAAAGCATGTTTAGATATGAATATTTTTGTTTATTTAAAAAATGAAGACTATAAGAGTTATTTTTTAAATAAATATAAAGATACAGAATATGAATTTTTATATTCACCTGCTGTATTAGAAGATACTGGCACTACTGTTTTATTTAAATCTAATTTAAGTCAAGAGAAATTATATGAAATGTATGATGTTTTAGGCATGATTATTAAAGATAGTGCTTATGAAAAAATTACAATTGAAGATTTTGAATTATTTTTAAAATCTATAGGAATTGATGAATATAAGATAAAAACAATATAATATCTACACTTAAGATTATAAGTGAAATCACAAAAAATAAAGTTTTAAGACCTAGTCATACTCCTATAAATTCGCTTTTTATAATAAGCTTCAAGGTTTTTCATCCAAGTTAGAAGATGCTTTATGGTTGAGCGAGCTACAATGTGATATTATGGAAAAAGGATGTTATTTGGAAAAAATTATAGTTAATATAGAAGAACCAAAAGATTTTTTAATTAGAACATTAGCATATGGTTATCGTAATCGTTTAGAGGTAGATCCTATAAATAAAAAAAAATTGTGAGTTATGGAAATATGAAAAAAAAAGATGGTGACACATCTTATAAATATATTTTATCTAGACTTAAAGAAAGATTTGATTTTAAGTTAGATATTGAGTATATGAAAACAAATTATGCTTTTTTTCTAGAAGCACTGATAGAGATAGTATCAAATGAAATACAAAGAAAATATATTCATATGAATGAGGAAGAAAGCATTAATAGAACCCATGATGTAACAAATATTATCTATGGAACATATGCTGATGTTTTGATAACTTCAGATATAAAATTACATAAACAAGCAAAAATAATTTATGATTTATTGGGTATAAAAACAGAAGTGATTTTGGAAAATATCAATAATAAAGATAAAAATCAGTTATAGTATTTAATTTATTAGATTATTTATGAGTGTTACGGCATTGCAAGGTGATTTTATTTTGGGATTTAAATATCTAGGGTATAAAACAATAACCCCAGCTATTAATTCATCAGTGCTTAGTTTTCTATCACGGCGAGATAGGATTTCTGGGGTTATGTTTTTATCAATTGTAAGACCCCAGCCAGCATAAAACGGAGCTCCGTAAGTTACTACTATTTTATCACGGATAAGTGCATCATAACCTGCTGTTGATGTGATGGTATGTACCTCATCACAAGCTTTTATACAACTATCTATACTAATATCAGTTATGATTTCATCACAGTATTTAAGAATAATTTTCTCATCCTTAAGTCCCTTACGATTACCAGCTACTACATCAGGATGAACTTTATAGATTATATAAGCTTCTGGATTTTCAGTCCTAACTTGCTTGATAAGTTTTAAAGTATTATATCCTAAACCACCACATTTTATAGATGCATCATCTTCAACTTGCGCTGGGATTAATATTGTTTTTTGCTCTCTTTTTGGTAATTCTTTATGTTTTAAGCAGTTATATTTAGAAAATGAATTATCTAAGATTAGTTTTCTAATTTTTTTTGCTTCTTGTATTAATTCATCGCTAAAATTAGTATTTCTTAGGATATATTCTAATCTACTTGGAGTATTTGGGTCAAAATAAATCCCCATATCATCAACAACTAATGAGTATGCTTTAGTTAAATTTGAACCAAGCCCAATTGAGCGTATGAAACCATCTTCTACAATACTAACATTCTTAAAATACTTTTCGAGTTCATTTTTGTCATATTTTTTACCCCAAATGAATGCTTTATCGTTTTCTGTAATCTTATACCGCTTTAAGGCACTTAAAGAGTTCATAAAAATTATTTTATTATTATCTGATTTAAAAAAATGCTTTGTATGAGCTCTTTTCCATAAAGAAAAGCCAAAGAAAAATAATCTTCCTGAATTAGCCTTATAAATTTCTCTAAACCAAACTATTGTTTTCATAGTATCAAATATATCTGAAATCTCTTCAGAATATGGGTTATAATATTTTGTATACAAAAAATACATTGCATAAAATATTTCTTCAATATTTCTTACTTTTATTCTACGCTCACATTTTTGTTTATCTTTTGTAAGCCCCCATCCTGCATAAAACGGCATTCCATAACACACACATTCACACCCGCAAAGTAAAGCTTCAAATCCCATTGTTGAAGTCTTTGTATAAACTTTTTTAAAGTTTTTGAGAAGACTTATTGGATTATAACTATCGCTTATGATTTCGCATTCTTTTGGTATTTTATTTATATTTATATCACTTTGTTTTTTACCACTTAGCACATCTGGATGAATTTTTATATATATTTTAGAATTAGGATTTTCTTTAATTGCATCTTTTATTATGTCAAGCGAGTTAACATTATTAGCTAAGCCATATTTTAAAGACAAATCATTTGCGCTTTGTAAAATTACCAAAACATTATCTTTATTTCCTAATTCAAATTCTTTGTAAGCATTATTATATTTGCTTATATTATTATCTATTAGATATTTTATAGCTTTTTTTGCTTGCTCTAATTCATCTTCGCTAAATTCATAAGTATTTAAAATATTTTCTAATCTACTTGGAGCAGTTGCATCATAGTAAATCCCAATATCATCAAATACTAATGAAAAGCTATTTTTATCGCTAATACCAAGCCCTAAAGAACGAATAAGACCATCTTCAAGTAAGCAAAAATTAGCATTATTTTTTTTAGCTAATTCTTGAGCTATTTTTCCGCTTTCTTTTCTTCCCCAACCATAATAAACATTATCAAGGCTAGCATCACGCCAAGAAAGATTTAAAAAGTTTTTAACATTTTTACGAAGTTTATATTGTCTAAAATATCTAATAATCATAGTATTAAAAGCCCCTTTTTTCTAGGGGCAAAATTATTTTTTACTTTCTTTTAATGCAATGTGTAATTCGTTAAGTTGAGCATAAGCAATTTTGCTTGGTGCATCAGTCATCAAGCATTGTGCTCTTTGAGTTTTAGGGAATGCTATTACATCTCTAATTGAGCTTGATTTTGTAACTAGCATTAATAATCTATCAAGTCCTATCGCAAATCCACCATGGCTAGGTGCTCCATAGCTTAAAGCATCTAATAAAAAGCCAAATTTTTCTTTTTGTTCATCTTCACTAATTCCAAGTAATTTAAATACTTTTTGTTGGATATCACTTCTATGAATTCTTATACTTCCACCACCAAGCTCAACTCCATTTAATACTATATCATAAGCAACAGAGCTTATTTCATCAATTGGTGCATCAATATTCTTTGGCATTGTGAATGGGTGGTGCATTGCTGAATAAGTGCCATCATCGTTTTGCTCAAACATAGGAAAATCAACAACCCATAAAAACTCAAATTTATTTTCATCAATGATTTTTAACTCGTTTGCTAAGAATAATCTAAATCTTCCCATATAATCCAAAACAGTTTTTTTAGCACCAACGCCGAAGAACACTACATCTCCTACATTAAAATCTGCTTTTTCTTTTAAGAAATTTATAAGCTCAGCGCCTTCATCATCAAAAAACTTAGTTAATGGTCCTTTTGGTCCATCCTCTTTCATTTGAATAAATGCTAGACCTTTAGCGCCAAATTTTCTTACATATTCTTCAAATCCTTGCATTTGGCGTTTTGAGAAAATATTATCTCCATTTTTAACAACGATTGCTTTTACACGATTTTTCTTAGTATCTTTTGCAGGCTCGCTAAAAATAGCATTATTTGATTTTGCAAAAATGTGTGCTACATCAATCATCGGCATATCAAATCTAAGATCAGGCTTATCACTTCCATAGCTTTCCATTGCGTCATTATAAGTCATTCTTCTTACATTTTCAGGCATTGTTATGCCAACACTTGCAAATGTTTCTCTTAAGAAAGTTTCAGCATTTTGCATAACCATTTCTTGATCGCAAAAACTCATCTCAACATCTATTTGAGTAAATTCAGGCTGTCTATCAGCTCTTAAGTCCTCATCTCTAAAACACTTTGCGATTTGAAAGTATTTATCAAATCCTGCAACCATTAAAAGCTGTTTGAATAATTGTGGGCTTTGTGGTAGTGCGTAAAATTCACCTTCATGCACACGAGATGGAACTAAATAATCTCTTGCACCTTCAGGTGTAGCTTTTGTTAAAATCGGGGTTTCTACTTCCATAAAACCTAATTTTGTTAGAGCATTTCTAGCTGCTGTTGTAATAATTGAACGCTTTTTAAAATTATCTAATAATTTTGGATTTCTAAGGCTTAAAAATCTATATTTAAGTCTTAATTCTTCATTAACATTTAAATCATTTATATCAAAAGGTAGTGCTTTTGCAGCATTTATTAATTCAACTTCTTCGCAAACTATTTCTATTTCGCCAGTTTTTAGTCTTGGATTTACTAACCCTTCTCCTCTAGCTCTTATTTTACCTTTTGCACTTATTACATATTCATCTCTTAAAGTGCTTGCAATTTCGTGAGCTTTTTTGCTAATTTCTGGGTCGCATACTAATTGAATAATACCTTCTTTATCTCTTAAATCTAAGAATACAACTCCACCATGGTCACGATATGAATTAACAAAACCTGCTACAACTACTTCTTCATTAATATTTTTAATACTTAGCTCAGTGCTATAATGTGTTCTCAATTTTTTTCCTTAATTAATGATTTTTTATAAAATTATATTGTTTTTTACTCAAAAATTGTAAATTTATAATAAAAAATATAAGAAAAGATTATGAAAAATAAAGAAATTAAGAAAATTATAATATTTTGCAAACTTGGTTTAGAAGATAGTTCTGAACTAAAACATATAAAAAATTTTTTAGAACATAAAAAAATAGAATATTCTCTATATATAAATAATAGAAAAGATAATATTAATTTTGATTTAGAAAATGTAAGTTTATTAATTTCCTTGGGCGGAGATGGGAACATTATTTCAGCTTGTAGATATTTGGCTAATACAAATATTCCTGTTTTAGGTGTTCATGCTGGAAATCTAGGCTTTTTAACGGAGTTTCAAATCAAGGAATTTGAATTAGGAATTAGTGATTTCATAAATGGCTCTTATAAGCTTGAAAGACCTTTTTTATTAAGTGTTCAAATAAAGTTAAAAAATGGCAAAGTCTTACAAAAATATGCTTTTAATGACGCGGTATTTAATAGAGCAAATCATTTATTATTAGCTGATATTAAGACAAGTTTTAAGGGAGAAATTTTTAATAATTATAATGCCGATGGACTTATAATCTCAACTCCAGCAGGTTCAACTGCATATAATCTTAGTGCAGGTGGCTCTATTGTATATCCACTTAGCCGTGTTTTTATGCTAACTCCTATATGTTCTCATTCGCTAACTCAAAGACCTATTGTCCTTCCTAAAAGCTTTTTTATAGATGTAATTAGTTCAAACTGCACTCTTAGTATAGACGGACAAGAAGTATTTAATAAAGATGAATTTATAAGTGCTAGAATAGGGCTTAGCAATGTAAGAGCTAATATTATTAGGAAAAAAAATAGTTCTTATTTTAAAGTTTTAAATGAAAAGCTACATTGGGGAGAAATAAGATGATAGAAAGATTATATTTTACAAATAATATAACTTTTGATGAACTTAACTTAGATTTTAAAAATGGGCTTATTGTTTTTACAGGTTCAAGTGGAGCTGGAAAGTCAGTGATTTTTAAAAGTATTTTAGCTGCTTTTGGGATTTTTGAAAGCACTGCAAATCTTTTAGAAATTAGCATAGATGATAAGATTAACGATGAAAGCATAGAAAATGCTAATCCTAATGTTTTTAGAGTAAAAAAAGATAAAGTAACAAGATATTTTATAAATAATCAAGCAGTATCAAAAAAAATAATGAGCGAATTAAATGCTAGTAATATTCGTTATTTATCGGCTAAAAATTATGATGATTTTGAGCCTAGTTATTTACTTAAAATGCTTGATTTAGTGGTTATAAAAAAAGAAGCGAATTATGAAAATATTTTAAATGAGTATAAAAATAATTTTAAAAAATTAGATGATTTAGAAAAAGAATATAATAAATTATGTGAAGATGAAAATAAAATTAATGATTTAAAAGAATTATTAAGCCTAGAAATAAGAAAGATTAAAGAAATTAATCCAAAAAAAGGCGAATATGAAAAACTTCTTGAATTAAAAACTAAATTATCAAGAAGAGATAAAATAGAACAAGCTTTAAGCAAATCAGAAGGTATATTTTCTTATGAAAATAGTGTATTAGAATTATTAAGATTAGCTAATATTGATAGTGAATTTTTTGTAAATGCTATGAGTGAGCTAAATGATATTTTCAATGATTTAAATAATGAAAGCAGTGATTTAAATATAGAAGAGATTTTAAATAGGCTTGAAAAACTTCATTATCTTGTTAAAAGATATGGCAGTGTAGAAGATGCTTTGATTAGTTTAGAAGAAAAGGAAAAAGAATTAAATATTTATGAAAATATTGATTACGAAAAAAGCCATCTTGAAAAAGAGCTAAAAGCATTAAAAAATAAGCTTTTAAGCGATGCTAGAAATATTTCTAACATAAGAGCAATTTATTTGAAAGAACTTGAGTGCAAAATTAATGATTATCTAAATTTGTTATACTTAGACAAAATTGCTCTTAAACTAGTGGAATTTGAATTAGGAATTAGCGGTATTGATAGATTTGAAATCAGCTTAAATAAAGCAGGGTTTAAAGAGATTAGTTCTGGTGAATTAAATAGATTAAGACTTGCGTTTTTAGCTAGTTTTGCTGATTTTATTGATTATGCAAATGGTTATATATTCTTAGATGAAATTGATGCTAATTTAAGTGGAAAAGAGGCTATAAGCATAGCAAATGTGATAAGTAGATTAAGCAAGCATTATCAAATTTTTGTAATAACTCATATGCCTTGGATTTGTGCTAAAGCAAATCAGCATTTTTTGGTAAGTAAAGAAAACAACAAAAGCTTTGCAAGAGAGCTTAAAAAAGATGAAATTGCAAATGAACTTGCAAGGATGATTAGTGATGAGAGCATTAGTCAATCAGCCTTAGATTTTGCAAAAACCATATTAGAAGGAAAAGAATGAAATTATTATTAGTAGATGATAATAAAATGTTAGCTAAAGCAATAGCAAAAAAAGTTAGTGGAGCATTAAATTGTGAATTTGATATAGCTTATGATTTTGCAGAAGCTAAAGAATTAATAGATAATAATGAATATTTTGCTGCATTGCTTGATTTATGTTTGCCTGATGCTATGCATGGTCAAGTTGTTGATTATGCGCTTTCTAAAAAATTACCAAGTATTATTTTAACTGGTCTTGATGATGATGCTACTAGAAAAAGCTTTATGGATAAAGATATAGTTGATTATGTTTTAAAAGAAGGTAGTGAGTGTGTTGATTATATTATTGATATTATAGAACGCTTACAAAGAAACGAGAATACAAAAATAATTGTTGCAGAAGATTCAATGGCTATGAGAAATATTATTAAAAATATTCTTCAAGCTTATAAATTTCAAGTATTTCCAGCAGCACATGGAGCAGAAGCTTTAGGATACTTAGAGCAACACCCTGATGTAAAACTTATTCTAACAGATAAAGAAATGCCAGCAATGAGTGGTGAAGAGCTTATTAAAGAAGTTAGAAAAGAATATAATAAAAATCAATTAGGCATAATAGTTCTAACAGCTCACGGAAGTGATGATGTAGGTGTTAGAATGTTAAAATCAGGTGCAAATGATTTTATTCAAAAGCCGTTTTCAAGAGAAAATATGATTTGTAGAATCAATAATAGTATTGATTTGATTTACTATTCAGAGCAATTAAAAGATGCAGCTGCAAAAGATTTCTTAACTAAACTAAATAATAGAAAGAGCTTTTTTGAAGCTACAAAAGATTATTATTCTAAAATAAATGATGATGTAGATTTTGCTGTTTTAATGATAGATATTGATAAATTTAAAAATATTAACGATACTTTAGGCCATGCAGCAGGAGATAGCGTAATAGTTCAATGTGGACAAACTTTACTTGAGCAAGTAAAGGGTGGAGATATGGTTGCTAGATTTGGTGGTGAAGAATTTTGCTTGCTAATAAAAAATATTAAAAAAGAAGATGCTATTAAAATGGCAGTTAAAATTAGAAGTGCAATAAAATCAACCCCTGCTATTTATTTAGATAAAACAATCAATTTTACAGCTTCAATAGGTGTTGCAGTTGGCTCTAAAAAATCAGAAATTGAAGAAATGATTAAAAAAGCTGATGAAGCTTTATATGAAGCTAAAAATAACGGCCGTGACAGGGTTGAGATATACAATGGTGATTGATGTATATTATTGATACACATACGCATTTAGATGATGATAGATATGATGATATCTTAGATGAAGTTTTAACCAATGCAAGTAATGATGGGGTAAAACTTCATATAATCCCAGGTGCTGATATAAAAACTTTAAAAAAAGCTTCTAATATTGCTAATAAATACGATAATGTTTATTATGCAGTAGGGGTTCATCCTTATGATATTGTTGATTTTAATTTAGATTATTTAAGAAGCTTTTTAGAAGATAAGAAATGTATAGCAATAGGTGAATGTGGATTAGATTATTACAGAAGTCCTAGTGAAGAAGAAAAAGCCTTACAAAAAGAAGTATTTATTAAACAAATTGAGCTTTCAATAGAAAAAAAACTGCCGTTAATTATACATATAAGAGATGCGAGTGCTGATTCGCTTGAGATTTTGAAAAGCTATAAAGAAGCTTTTGGAGTTTTGCATTGTTTTAATGCTAGCCCAATATTGCTTGAATTAAGTGATAGATTTTATTATGGAATCGGTGGTGTTTTAACATTTAAAAATGCAAAAAATTTAGTTGAAATACTTCCTAAAATTAGATTAGATAGGTTACTTATCGAAACAGATTCACCTTATCTTACCCCGCATCCTTTTAGAGGAACTTTAAATGAGCCAAAATATTGCACATTGGTTGCACAAAAAATGGCAGAATTATTAAACAAATCAATTGAGGAGATAACAGACCTAACAACAAATAACGCAAAAAATTTATTTAAAGGATTAATTTGAAAAAGTTTATATTATTAATAATGATAAATATTTGTTTATTTGCTAGTTTTTCGGTGGATAAATATGATAAACAAGAAAAAATTTTAAAAAGTATTGATGTTGATGTTAAATATTTGCAAGATCAATCATTCATGGAAATTTTTTACGACATGAGTGAGCGTGAGGTGCTTTATTTTACAAAAGTTTTAAATGAAGCTAATATGAATATTCCTATCATTAAAGCAATTTTAAAAAAAGAAGGTGTTCCAGATGTATTTTTATACCTTGCAATGGTTGAGAGTAATTTTAAAACAGATGCAAGATCGGGTGTAAAAGCTACTGGAGTTTGGCAGTTTATGGAGCCAACGGCTAAGAATTTTGGCTTAAGAATTGATAAATTTGTTGATGAGAGAAAAGATGTGGTTGCTGCTAGTGTAGCTGCTGCAAAATATCTACATAAATTAAAAGATGAGTTTGGCAAATGGTATTTGGCAATTTTTGCATATAATTGTGGAAATGGCTGTGTTAGAAAAGCTATTAGAAATGCGGGAACAGATGAATTAAATGCTTTGCTTGATGAAGAGCAAAAATATTTACCTAAAGAAACTAGAAGATTTTTTAAAAAGATTTTAAGCACAAGTTTAATAGCTGAAAATGATATTGCTAAATATGGAGATATTTATTTATTAAATCAAGTTATGGCTTTAAATATAGGCAAGGTTGAAATAAAACCAAATGAAAGTTTGCAATTAGTAGCAAATAAAGCAAAAATGAGTTTATCAGAATTAAAAGAATTAAATCCACAATTTAAAGGTAATTACGCACCTCCATATCCATATTATGCATATTTACCAATAGAAAAAATAGCTAGTTATAAAGACAATAAAAGTTCAATTAAATATGCTAAAAATAATATAAAAAATGTTATAAGTTATAGAGTAAAACAAGGCGATACTTTATATGCAATTGCTAAGAAAAACAATGTTAGCACAAGCACTTTAAAGGCTTATAATAATTTAAAAGATGATAGAATTGGGATTAATCAAAATCTATTAATTCCTATTTTAGATTTTGATAATAGCAAGGAGGCTAAAAATTGAAAAAGTTTTTAGTATTTGCTAGTTTTCTTGCTTTATTTACTGCCTGTTCTAGCACTCCTGCTGCAAATTATGGAGTAGCTAAACCAAATACTCCTGCAACTATGAGACCATATACTATTAATGGTAAAACTTATTATCCTAGTAAGGTAAATATAGGCGATACTGAAAGTGGAATTGCTAGTTGGTATGGACCAGGTTTTCATGGCAAAAAAACTTCTAATGGCGAAACATTCAATACTAATTCAATGACAGCAGCTCATAAGACCTTACCTATGAACACTATGGTAAGGGTTGATAATCTTGAAAACGGAAGAAGTGTAATCGTAAGAATTAATGATAGAGGTCCATTCGTAGCTGGTAGGATAATTGATTTATCAAATAAAGCAGCACATGAAATTGATATGACAAAAAAAGGAACTGCTAGAGTAAAACTTACAGTTTTAGGTTTTGATCAAGTTAATTTTAAAAACCAAATTCCTAATTCAAATTCTAGTTTTTCACAAGCTCTAAATAGTGTAACAGGTGGCGATTTTATGATACAAATAGGAGCTTTTAAAAATTCAAGTAATGCTTATAATTTAGCTCAAAAATATGCAAATTATAAAGGTTATACAAGTAAGGTTTTAAACTCAAGCGATGGATTTTATAGAGTATTTTTAAAAGGATTTAGAAGCGAAGAAGAAGCTAGAGATTTTATTAATTTAGCTAATTTTTTAGGTTCTTTTATATTTAGGGAGTAATTATGATTAAATTAGTAATTTTAGATGTTGATGGATGTTTAAGTGATGGAAAGATAATTTATTCTCCAAAAGCTGATTTGATTAAAGAATTTAATGTAAAAGATGGAGCAGCTATTTTAAAGGCAAAAGAACTCGGTATGAAGTTTGCAATTATTACTGGAAGAAGTTCTGATGTTGTATTAAATAGGGCTAAAGATTTAGGAATTGATTATGTTTATTGTGGCATTAAGGATAAATTAACTTGTGCTAAAAGCTTGTTAGAAGAATTAAATATAAATTTTAATGAAGTAGCTGCGATAGGCGATTATTACAATGATTTGGATTTATTAAAAGCTGTTTTTTTACCTTTTATACCAAATGATGGTATTAGAGTATTTGGAAGAGTTTTAAATACAAAAGGTGGAGCAGGTTGTGTGCATGAAATGTTAGAAATTATTTATAAAGAAAACAATCAAACAAGGCAGTGGCTTAAGTGTTAGTAAAAACCTTTAATATTATTTTAGTTTCAATGTTATCTATGCTTTTTTTTATTATTATTCAAAAGCCTTATGAATTAGACAAGATGAATTATAAGCTAGATTTTAAAAGCCTTGAAGCTAATGATATTATAGGTTATGAGATTGATACAAAACTAAAAACTCTAGCCTATGCAAAGCAATATTACAAAATAGGCAATCAAGATAATTTATTAGATTTTGAAGTTAAAAGCTTGGATAAAGAATTAAGTGCTTTAAAAGCTACAAAAGAAAATGATGAAATAATTTTAGAAAACAAGGTAATTTTTAAAGATAAAGAAATTAATTTAGAAAGTGAATATGTAAAATATTTAAAAAATCAGCAAATATTAAGCTCAGATACCAAAACCAAAGCCACTTATAATGGTAGTTTAATTAATGCTAATTCTTTTAAATATGATTTAAAAACACAAAAGCTTGTATTAGAAGAGGTAAATTTATGTATAGAAAAATAGTTATTGTTTTATTTTTCATATCTAGTTTATTAGCGCAAAAAATTGAAATAAACGCAAAATTATTTGAAGGCAGTAAAGATAATCAAACAGGTGTTTTTAGTAAAGATGTTAGTATAAAACAAGGCAACGATTTTTTAAATTGTCAAGTTTTAACAATAAAAACAAACAAAGATAACAAAATCTCAAGCTATGAAGCAAGAAGCGTTACAAACTTTTCAATTACTATGGCTGATAGTGTTTTTAAGGGTAGGGCTGATAAGATTTTTTATGATGTGAATAAAAACTCTTATGAGCTAAGTGGCAATGTAAAAATCAAAGAAAATAATAAAGAACTAGTAGCTGATTATATATATATTAATCAAAAAGATGGAACTTATAAAGTTAAGAGTAATAAAGAAAATAAACCTGTTAAATTAATATTTGAGATAGCAAAATGAATATAGTAAGTGCGAAATTTTTAATATCATGTGAAAAATATTTTCAAACACAAGAATATGATTTAAGTGAAATTGCTTTTTTGGGTCGTTCAAATGTCGGTAAAAGCTCACTAATCAATGCTTTAGCAAATCATAAAGGTTTAGCAAAATCATCATCAACACCAGGAAAAACTCAATTAATTAATTTTTTTGAAGTTACATTTGCCGATAAAAAACAATTAATTTTAATAGACTTACCGGGTTTTGGTTATGCTAGAGTTTCTAAGGATAAAAAGGCAGCTTGGAATAAAAACTTAAATGAATTTTTACAAAAAAGAAAAGAAATAAAATGCTTTATTCATTTAATTGATTCAAGGCATGATAATTTAGACATTGATGAAGGTGTTTTTGATTATTTACAAGACTTTATAAGCGAAGAGCAAGAGTATATTAAAGTATTTACAAAGATTGATAAATTAAATCAAAGCGAGTTTTCAAAATTAAAAGCTAAATATAAAGATGCTATTTTTGTTTCAAGTTCAAATAAAAAAGGAATTGATAAATTACAAGCAAAACTATATGAGTATATAAAATGAAAGAAAGATTAAATCTAAGTTATTATTTAGGTTTTTTCATTCTATTTTTTTACCAAATACTTTGCTCTATTGTGTTTTTATTACCGCCTTTATTTGGTGTATTTTTTGTTTATTTAATCATACATTTTAATAAAAAAGGCTTTGATAGGACAAGTTTATTTATAATTTTATATTTTTGTTTTATTGAGCTAACTCATGGCTTATTTTTATTTTGCACTACTATTTCGTTTTTAATTTTTTATTATTATTTTTATAATAAATTAATTTATAAATTAAAAAATAGAGATATTTTAATAATACTTTTCATAATTTTTGTATATGGATTTAATCTAATTTTAAACCTTGCATATTCATATATTTTTGAAGTAGGGCATTTAAATTACGATATTATTTTTATTTATTATATTTGTTTGGAATCTTTGCTAGCCATAGTGCTTTTTAGGGGAATTGTTTGAGATTAAAATTTGTTGTATTTGTAATACTAAGTTTTTTTATTTTATTAATAGCTAGGGTTTATTGGCTTAGTATTTATAGCAACGATTATTATGAAGAATTAGCTTTAAAAAACTCAACAAAAGAAGAACTAATAGCTCCTATTAGAGGTGCTATTTTAGATAGAAATAACACCCCTTTAGCAGTTAATCAATTAGGATTTTCTATATCGTTAAAACCTCATCTAAAACAAGATGATTTAAATAACACTATTAATAAATTACAAGAATGCTTAAGTGATATTGACTCTGAAAAAATTACTAAAATTTATAAAAGAGAAAATAGCTACTATAATCAAGATGAGATTGAAATTATTGATTTTATAGAATACGAAAGTTTAAATAAATGCTATTTTAAGCTTAATTTAGATGAAAATATTTTAATAAAAGCTAGTTTTAAAAGATTATATCCATACAATTCTTTAGCAAGCCACATTATAGGTTATGTTGCAAGAGCGAATTCTGATGATATGGTAAGCAATGATGTAGTAAAAGTTACTAAAAAAATAGGAAAAACCGGAATAGAAAAATACTATGATGAGATACTGCAAGGAACACCAGGCAAAAAAGTAACAAAGGTTAATTCTATAAACCAAGAAGTAGAAGAAATAGAGTTTAAAAAGCCTATTATGGATAATGATATTAAGCTTACAATTGATATTAGAATGCAGCAATTTTTAGATGAGTTGTTTAAAAATATAAGTGGTTCAGCTGTTATTTTAAATATTGAAGATGGCTCTATTTTAGCAGCAGGTTCATACCCTGAATATAATCTAAATCCATTTGTAACAGGCATTTCTCAAGAAGAATGGGATATGATGATACAAGATTTAGATCATCCTTTCACAAATAAGATTATAAATGGTCGTTATCCTCCAGGCTCGGTTGTAAAAATGGGTGTAGGATTATCGTTTTTGCAAAGTGGAAAAATTGATGCAAGCACGACTTTTACTTGTGCTGGGACATTTAATTTTGGTGGAAGAAAGTTTAGATGCCATAATGTTTATGGTCATGGAGTAATGGATTTAAAATCAGCTATTAGATCAAGTTGTGATGATTATTTTTATAAAGGAAGTTTAAGGGTTGGAATAGCTGATATTAGTGCAACTTTGTATAAATTAGGTTTTGGTAAAAAGACTGATATAGATTTGCCACTTGAGAGTGTTGGAATTTTACCAAATAAAGCTTGGAAAAGCTCAAGATATAATCAGCCTTGGTATCAAGGAGAAACACTAATTACAAGCATAGGTCAAGGCAATTTCTTAGCAACTCCTATGCAAGTTGCTGTTTATACTGCAAAACTTGCAAGTGGATATGAAATAAAACCACATTTTATAGATGAAATTAATAAAGAAAAAATCGTATTTGAAAAAAAGGACATTTTTACACCTAGCGAAAAGCAAGATTTAAAATATTTGCGTTTAGGAATGTTTGATGTTGCAAATAATATTAAAGGAACAGGTTATAAGCCTTTGTTAGAAAGTAAAATAACTCTAGCAGCAAAAACAGGAACAGCTCAAGTAGTAGGAATCTCTCAAAGTGAAAAAAAGAGAATGAAAGAAGAAAATATGGAGTATTACACAAGAAGTCACGCTTGGATGAATGCTTATGGTCCTTATGAAGAGCCAAAATACGCTGTTGTTGTATTAGTTGAGCATGGAATGCATGGGGGCGCAACTGCAGGTCCTATTGTTGCTAAAATTTTTAATAAATTATTAGAACTTGGATATATTGATGAAAAGCATATTAAAACTAAAAAATAACAAGAATTTGAAATAGGAATTAAATCTAAATTCCTATTTCAAATTCTTTAATTTAAATCAAGGTTTATTATGTTTAAAGCTTTTTATTTTTCAAAAAAATGGGTTATTTGGGCTTGGGGCGGTAGTTTATTTATTTTATTAGCTATTTATTCTCAAACTTTATTAAATGTAGAAATTAATAACTGGTATAAAAATTTTTATAATATCTTACAAAATGCTCCACAAAATAGCACTTACGAGCAATTTATGAATGATTTGATAAAGTTTTTATTTATTGCTTTACCTTATATATTAATCGCTACTTTAACTTCGTTTTTTTCAAGGCATTTTGCTTTTGCTTGGAGAGAAGCGATTACTTTTTCTTATCTTAAAGCTTGGCGAAAAAATAATGATTATATAGAAGGTTCATCACAGCGTATTCAAGAAGATATATATAGATTTGCAAAAATTGTTGAGAGTTTGGGGATTGATATTATTAAAGCCTTTATGACTTTAATAGCTTTTGTTCCTATTTTATATACTTTAGGAACTAATTTAGTTTTACCATTTTTTAACAATCAATTTGGGCTTATAATTTGGGCTTTTACGATGAGTATTGGTGGGCTTATGATATCTTGGTTTGTTGGAATAAAGTTGCCTAATTTAGAATATAACAATCAAAAAGCAGAAGCAGCATTTAGAAAAGAATTAGTATATGCAGAAAACGATAGAACTAATCATGCTTTACCTGAAACAATGCTTGAGCTTTTTACAGGACTTAAGTTTAATTACAAAAGATTGTTTTTACATTATGGATATTTTGATATTTGGCTTTATATGTACGAGCAATTTATGGTTATTTTTGCTTATTTGCTTGTTGGAGAGAATTTATTTTTAGGAATTATTACTCTTGGAGTTTTAGTGCAAATTAACAATGCTTTTAGTAATGTTCGCTCAAGCTTTAGTGTGCTTACTAAAAACTGGACTACCATAACTGAATTAAGAAGTATTCACAAGCGTTTAAAGGAATTTGAAGAACATATTAATTATTAAGAGCTTTTTTTGCTCTTAAATATATTTTTTACTAAGCTCTACATATTCTAAAGCTTGATTTTTAATAGCTTGTATTTCATCTTCGCTTAGAGTTCTTATTAGCTTGGCTGGTGAGCCTTGAATAAGTGAATTTGGTGGGAAGGTTTTATTCTTTGTAACCAAAGAATTCGCTCCTACAATTGAGTTTTCTCCTATATTTGAACCATCCATTATAGTGCTACCCATTCCAACTAAAACATTTGAATTAATAGTGCAAGCATGGATTATGCAGTTATGTCCAATCGTTACATTATCACCTATAATACAATCAATTTTTGGACTAATTTCTTTACCTTCACTATCCTTTAAAGCCCTTGCTACATGAATTGTAGAATTATCTTGTATATTTGTATTTTTACCTATTTTTATACTTGCTACATCAGCTCTTACAACAACTCCAAACCAAATAGAAGAATTCTCATCTATAAAAGTATCGCCTATAATGCAAGAATTATAGGCGATAAAAACTTGGCTTGAAATTTTAGGATAAAAATTATCGTATTTTATTAACATTAACTCTCCTATATTATTTTTTTATTTTAATAATAACAAAAAAAGGAGATTTGATGAAAAAGATTTTTATACTTTTTGCTCTAAGTCTTACGCTTTTTGCACAGAGTGTAGCACAAAATAGAGCCAATAAGATTCAAGATGCAAGACTTTTTGTAAAAGCTTGGGATGGTAATGTATTTTGTCTTGGGCCAAAAATAGTAGGAGATAGAACATTGCTTGCAATGTTGCCTTGCAAGGATGTTAGAACCTCAAGATATGATTTATATAAAAGATTAGCTTTTAGATTTAATGATAACTGGTTATGTGCAAGTTTAAGTGATGATATGAAAAGAAACAGAAAAACAAGTGATTATGTTGAGCTTAAGCCTTGTATTTTAAACGATGATTCTCAGTGGTTTAATATAAAAGATGAATTTAGTTTAAGTGCTTATCCTAAGACAAAAATTACAGAAAAAAACTTTTTAGTTGTTGCAACAAATAATAATTTTGGAAATAAATTAAATATATTTAAAGAAGTGATGAAAGAATGGCTAGAGGCTACTCCACCACCTGTAAATTATGCTCTTAAAACTCCGATTTATTTTCTAAATCAAACGGGCAATAAAGTAGAAAGATTTTATTTGAATAAAAATGGAGCTAGTAAAACGCCATTTAATTTTTATTATGATACCTTTACAGGAAAAATAGCTGTTTATAATCCTAAAAGCGCTAGTTTTGAATGTCTTGAAAGTAATTTAAATAATAAAGACTTTACCTTTATAGGATTTAAAAAATGTAATTTTGAAGATAGAGAAAGTCAATTTGCTTGGAATTTTAATTTATTTGAAAATTCTTTTATAGTAGATAGCAAAAATAATTTATTAGATGTTGCAAGAGGCGGAGATTTTGGTAAATTATTTATAGTAACTAAAAAATATTATAAAGAAAATTTAGCAGCTAGCAAACAATCAAATGGTCAATTTTTCTTTGATTCAAGTGTTTATCAAATAAGAAATTATAATGCTAAAAACTCTACATTTAGTGCTAATAAATGTGGAAATGAAAGAATATTTAAAAGAGATATTAGAAGTGATGCTTTAGCTAATTTTAATCCATTGTTAGCAAATTGGAAGGATAGGCTATTAAGAATCGCAAGATCTACCGATAGCAGTGGTGATGCGAGTGGCTTATGTGGAATTTGCATGCTACAAACTTATGAAATAATTTCTTTGCTTACTCATGCTTATGTTGAAAATCCTGATTTAGAAAGCTCTAATATAGGTTTATTGTTTGATTATGCAGACCATACAAGTCCTTTTATCTCATTTCAAAGACATAATCCTGCATCATATAATTCAATGCAAGAAGCTTTAGAATTATGGGGTAATGAGCTTGTATTTGGAGAATCTTTATATTCAAGAGGTGTTAGAGCTATGTGGGCGCTTACTAGTGGAGTATTGCCTTGGCTTGAGTGGAGTTTAAGTTCTATTAGTGAAGAAGGAGAAATTGATAATCAATTAAGAAGATTATTTAGTGCTCCATTAGGATCTTTATTTATAGGATTATTAAACTTAGAAAATGGTAGAGCTCATGCAGTTCCTATTATAGCAACTAATGCAGGAATTGTAGTAATTCCAACAAATGCAGAAAATATAACAGAAGAAGAATTCTCAAGCCTGATTACTCCTTCTACTAGTGTTTATAATCTAAGAGCATCTTTAAATGCACATGCTAGATATAATATTACAGGCTTAACTCTAATTGGTTTAGTAGGTAGTAGAGAAAATGAATTAGGTGGAGTGTTAAATCAATTTGATTGCACAGGAGATGGAAATCACAGAAGAGGTAATGGAAACTTCTTAAATCCAAACAATGCAAATGCTTGTGGTTTTGGAAGATGTGATTTAATGGAAGTTGATTTTACATTTAGCAGTTAAACTGCTAAATGTAATCTTTTGGTTTTTTAAGCGACGGAATAAAATAAAGTATTTTTTGTTTTATAGTTTTTATAATTTTTCCAAATTTAGATCTTTTTTTAATACCATTTTCATTAATGGTGCTTTGAAAATTAATATCTACATTAACAACCGTAGGATAAATTGCATAAACATTAACATAGTTAGTATTTGAAGTGTAATGGTCTGCTGCTATATAAATTTTTTTCATTTTTTCTAATAATTTTAGAGCACCTTTTTTATTTATATAATATCCGTGTGTTCCATTACCTCTACCTATTATTTTTCTAATAGTCCATTTGCTAATTTCTTTTTTATATCTTAATGAATATGGGGTATTAATGGTATATCCATCGTCTCTATATTGTTGCCAATAATGTCCTAAAAGTAATAAATCTAAATCACTAGGTAAATTTTTATCTATACTATTTATAAAATCAATTAATTCTTTATTAAATATAGCATCATCTTCTAAAATAATAGCTTCTTTTAAATCTCTTTTAACTATTTCTTCATAACATTTTTTATGACTTAGTGAGCAGCCAATTTCTCCACGATTTAATGGCTTTCTAAGATATTTTAATTGCTCTTCTATTGGTGCTACTAATTCATTTATCTCATCTTCGCTTAATGCTTTGCCATATACTGCAGGTATTATTTCGCAATCGAGCCCAAAGCTTTCGCAAAGGGCTATTATTTTTTCTCTTTTTTCAATGTCTTGCTCTAAATTTATTATAAAAAATTTCAAGCAAAAACTCCTGTTTTAGGACCACTTTTACCACAACAATCTTTATATTTTTTACCACTTCCACAAGCACATAAATCATTTCTTGATTGTTTTTTATTTATAACTTGCTCTTCTTCTATAACTTCTTCTTGAGCTCTTAGTTGAATTATTAATAATACTTTTATGCTTTCACTCTTAATTCTTTCAACTAATTCCATAAATAGATTGTAGCTTTCTCTTTTATATTCTACTAATGGGTCTTTTTGATTATATCCACGAAGTCCTATACCTGTTTTTAAAATATCCATTTGGTATAAATGCTCTCTCCAAGCTCCATCTAAAACTTGTAAATATAATAATTTTTCAATTCTTTCTCTTTCGCCATCAGGCACTATGCTAAATTTATTTTTTAACATAGTAAGGATTGCGTTATTAATTACACTTTTACTCTCTTCAAGATTTAATGTCTTTAATAGTTCAATATCAAGCTCTAAATTAATTTCATTTTTAAATAATTCTATTAGATTTTCAGCACTTACATCATGTAGATTATTTATTAAATAATCTACATATTCAGCCACATTTTGTTCTACTTTTGTATCAATATCATAATTTGCATCAAGTAGTTCATTTCTATATTTATATATAGTTTTCCTTTGCTCGTTTGCCACATCATCGTATTCAAGTATGTGTTTTCTGCTTTCAAAATGAAGATTTTCAACTTTCTTTTGAGCGCTTGCTACTGCACGAGTTACAAGAGAGCTTTCTATACTTTCTCCTTCAGCAATCTTTAGCTTTGTAAAAATAGCTTTTAATCTATCTCCACCAAATATTCTAAGTAAATTATCTTCAAGGCTTAAATAAAATCTAGAAATCCCAGGATCGCCTTGTCTTCCTGCACGACCTCTTAATTGATTATCAATTCTACGGCTTTCGTGTCTTTCTGTTCCTATTATATATAAACCACCTAGCTCTCTAATCTCATCGGTAATTTTTATATCAACCCCACGACCTGCCATATTTGTAGCAATTGTAACCGCTCCTTTTTTACCTGCATCTTTAATAATTTCTGCTTCATGAGCGTGGTTTTTAGCGTTTAATACATTGTGAGCGATTTTTGCTTTTTTTAAGTATTCATGTAAAAGCTCACTTTTTTCTATGCTTGCAGTTCCTACTAATACAGGTTGTCCTTTTGCGTTAGCCTTTTTTATCTCTTCAACAACGGCTTTAAATTTTTCATCTTGAGTTTTATAAATTAAATCATCTAAATCTTTTCTAATTACAGGCACATTTGTTGGAATACTTATTACATCTAAATTATAAATTTGAGAAAACTCAGTAGCTTCTGTTTGAGCAGTTCCTGTCATACCTGCTAATTTTTCATACATTCTAAAATAATTTTGATATGTAATATCTGCTAGAGTTTGGCTTTCTTCTTGGATTTTTACACCTTCTTTAGCTTCTAATGCTTGATGAAGTCCTTCGCTAAAGCGTCTTCCTTCGCTAATACGACCTGTAAATTCATCAACTATCATTACTTCGCCATCTTTAACTACATAATGAGTATCTTTTAAGAATAAATTATTTGCTTTAAGAGCTTGGTCTAATTGATGAGCTAAAATAGCATTATCAAGGCTATATAAATTATCAACTCCAAATAATTTTTCAGCTTTAGAAATTCCAGCTTCAGTGATTAATATAGTTCTATTTTTTTCATCTGCTATAAAGTCTCCACTTGGTTTTTCTTTAGGATCTTCTGGAGCAACCCCTCTTATCATTTGCTTTGCTACTTCATTAGCTTTAATATAGCCATCAAGAGTTCTATTTGTTGGACCTGAGATAATTAGTGGAGTTCTAGCCTCATCAATTAAAATACTATCAACCTCATCAACGATAACAAAATAATGATTTCTTTGCACCTTATCAGCCGCTTCAAAGCACATATTATCTCTTAAATAATCAAAACCAAATTCACTATTAGTTCCATAAACTATATCACAATCATAAATAGCTTTTCTGTTTCTATGGTCATTACTTACTAAAATTCCTACACTAAATCCTAAGAAATTATAAATAGCACTCATTTCATTAGCATCTCTTGCTGCTAAGTAATCGTTCGTAGTAACTACATGAACGCCTTTTTTTGTCATTGCGTTTAATACAACAGGCAAGGTTGCTACAAGAGTTTTTCCTTCTCCTGTTTTCATTTCTGCTATGCTTTTATCGTTTAAAACCATACCACCTATTAATTGAACATCATAATGTCTAAGTCCTAGAGTTCTTTTACTTACTTCTCTAACTATTGCAAATACATCTTCTAATACCAAATCTAAATTCTCATGATTTTCTAAAACTTTGTTTTGTAGTTTGTTAAATTCAGCTTTTATTTCATCATCACTTAATTTTTGGTATTTTTCTTCAAGTGCGTTTATTTTTGATACTCTTTTTTTGTATGCTTTAAGAAGTCTATCATTACGAGTTCCAAATATACATTTTGCTATACTTTTAAACATTTAAATTTACCTCTTGGTTTTGATTTTTGAATATAATTATATTTGTTAAAATAAATAAAAGGATATTAAATGGATATTAAAAAAATCTTTTTGCTGTGTGCTTTCAGCATTTTTGCATTTGCATTTAAAATTGATAATATAAATTATAATAATTTTAAAGCTGATTTTACTCAAGTTGTAGTTGATACTTCTAATAAGACTTTAATATATGAAGGAAAATTTTATTATAAAAATGATAAAAGTTTATGGCAATACTTAAACCCTGATGAAAAGCGTGTTTATATAAATAAAGAAGAAGTTGTTGTTATAGACGATGATTTAGAGCAGGTTGTAATAAGTAAAGAAGAAATTGATTTAGAAAATATATTAAAAAATGTAATTTTAGATAAAAAAGACAAAAATACTTTGATTTATAAAGCTAATTATCAAAATGTGATTTATTATGTTAAAGTCCTTAATGATGTTTTAACAAATATTAGTTATAAAGATGAATTAGATAATCAAGTAAGTATTGATTTTACAAATACTAAAATTAACACCGATTTAGAAGATAGTTTATTTAAGTATGAAATCCCAAATAATTACGATATTATAAGGTAGAACATGATAATAGATATTGACTTAAAAGATAAAGCTTATAAAGTTTATATAGATGAAGCTATTAAAATCAACAAAGATTATGCGATTTTAACAAATACAACTTTAGAAAAATTATATTTAGAAGATGTAATAAATAAAATAGGTAAAAAACCAAAAGCAATTATAGTAATTCCTGATGGCGAGCAATATAAAAACATTGATAGTGTAAATTACATTTTAGATGAATTATTTAAGGCTGAAATTAGTAGAAGTGATCTGCTTGTTAATTTAGGCGGCGGAGTAATTAGCGATATAGGTGGCTTTGTTGCTAGTATTTATAAGCGTGGAATAAGTCATATAAATATAGCTACTACATTACTAGCAAGTGTAGATGCTGCAGTGGGCGGTAAAACAGGAATAAACAATAAATATGGAAAAAATCTAATAGGAACTTTCAAGCAACCTAGTGCTGTTTATATTTATACAAATTATTTTAAGACTTTAGAGCAAAGAGAACTTAGTGCTGCTATGGCTGAAGTTGTTAAAATGGCTTTATGTTTTGATTTAGATTTTTATAAGAAATTAAGTGCTTTAAATTATGAAAATATATTTGAAAATATTTTAGAATTTGTTGAAAAAACAATCAAAATAAAAGCAAATGTTGTAATCAATGATGAGTTTGAAGATAATCTTAGAATGAAATTAAACTACGGGCATACATTCGCTCATGTTATTGAAAATGAGACAAATTACAATACTTATTTGCACGGAGAAGCAGTTTCTATGGGCATTGTAATGGCTAATAGATTAGCTTATAATTTAGGACTTATTTCAAAGGAATTTGAAATAGGAATTAAGAATACTTTAAATAATTTCAAACTTCCTACTGAATACAAAATTAATTCAAAAAATAGTTTTTATGAAGGCTTTTTTCAAGATAAAAAAACTCTAAGTGGAAAGATTAATTTTATTTTATTAGACAATAAAGAAATGAGTATTATCAAAAACGACATTAATCAAAAAGTTATTTTAGATACTTTAGGAGAATTTGAATGAGATTTTTACTTGCGATTTTTCTTTTATTTGGTTTTGTTATGGCTGAAGATGAGTTTAGCAAAAACCTTGAAAGTATTTACAATCTTAAAGAAAAACTACATAAAATAAATGATGAATTAAAAGAAAATATCACAATAAAAAATTATAAAAATTACCAAGAATATTTAAAACTAAAAAACGAATTAAAAGATGCAAATGATAGCTTAATTAAAGCTAAAAAAACTCAAAGAGAACAGCTTGAAAGCAAGATTAAAATATTAGAAGATAAGCTTAATGTATTAAAAGATTATGAGACTTATAGCATAGTAAAATATTTAAATCTTCCAAGTGAGCCAAGTGAATATAAAAAGATTTCAAATATTTATTTAGTTATTGAAGGATTATCAGAGCGTAAGCAATTGCTAAATGAAAATAAAGAATACGAAAGCAAACTAAAAGACTTCACAAGCCTAGTTTCAAAAGTAGAGCAAAAAACAAAGCTTTTACAGAGTTTATATGAGCTTGAACCTAGCGAGAATTTAAATCAGGAATTAGCATATTCAATAAAAGAGCTAAGCGATTATAAAAGCACCTTAGAAAACATAACAAATGCCTATGAGATATTTAAAGTAAAGGTTGCAAATAGTATTAAACTAATTAATGCAGATATTAAAAAACAATACGATAGTGCTATTAAATTTATAGCTATTATTATTTGTATTTTTATCGCTAGATATTTAGTAGGTTTAATTCTTAGAAAATATGTAGATGATAAAGATAAGGTTTATACTTCTTTTAAGATTTTAAATATTTTTACATTTATTATAGTAACTATGTTTTCATTATTTTATTTTGTTGAAAATATTAGTTATCTAGTAAGTGTTTTAGGTTTTGCTTCAGCTGGTTTAGCTATTGCTATGAAAGATATGTTTATGAGCCTTTTAGGTTGGGTTACACTTCAATTTGGAGGCGGATTTCATGTAGGCGATAGGATAAAAGCTACTAAAAATGGAGTTACTTATGTAGGAGATATCATTGATATATCTTTACTTAAAATGACTATATATGAAGATGTTACATATACTACTTTTTTAACAAATCGTCGTGCAGGAAGGATTATTTATATTCCTAATAATTATATTTTTACAGAATTAATTTCAAATTATAATTATTCTTATATGAAAACGGTTTGGGATGGAATAGACATTGTTCTTGATTTTTCAAGCAATATTGAAAAAGCAAAGCAAATAATCTTAGAATCAGCACAAACACACACTCAAGCATTTAGTGATAGTGCAAAAAAAGCTATTCAAAAAATGAGAAATCATTATCAAATGAAAAACTCAGGAACAGACCCAAAAATGTTCGTAATGCTAGAACAATATGGAGTGAAAATATCTATTTGGTATATGGCAAACTCAAGGGAAGCTTTAAAAATGAGAAGTATAGTAAGTGAAGAAATAATAAAAAGATTAAAAGAATGTGATGATATAAAATTAGCATTCCCATCACAAACTTTGTATTTAGATAAAAGAACAAACCAACCATTCTAAAGGAAAATAATGAAAATATATATTAAAACTTTTGGTTGTAGAACCAATATTTATGATAGCGAGCTAATCAAAAGCTATATAAAAGATAACGAAATAATAAATGATGAATTAAACGCCGATATGATAATCATTAATTCATGCACCGTTACAAATCAAGCTGATCAAGGCTTAAAGCAATACATAAGACATATAAAAAATCATAATCCAAATACGAAATTTATTTTAACAGGCTGTGCAGCAGCTAGCATTGGTAAAAACTTATATGATAGCAAGATTGTAGATGGAGTAATGGGTGCATCACTTAAATCAAATGTGAATAAATTTATCTTAAATCCAAAGGAATTTGATTTAGGAAATTTAAAATTCATTGATGAAAAGATTGTTAGCAATTACGAAAATCACACAAAGGCATTTGTTAAAATCCAAGAAGGTTGCGATTTTGCATGTAGCTACTGCATAATCCCTAGTGTGCGTGGTAAGGCAAGAAGTCTTGAAAGTAAGCAAATCATAACTCAGATAAAAACCCTAGCTAATAATGGTTATAAAGAAGTAGTTTTAACAGGCACAAATATAGGAAGCTATGGTAAGGATATTGATTTTTCTTTAGCAAAATTATTGAAAGAAATTAGCAAAATAGGTATAAAAAGAGTTCGCTTAGGAAGTATTGAGCCGGTTCAAATTGATGATGAGTTTAAAGAGCTTTTAGATGAAGATTTTTTAGAGCGTCATCTTCATATTGCCTTGCAACACACAAATGAATATATGCTAAAACTTATGCAAAGAAGAAATAAAGCTTATAAAGATTTAGAATTATTTGAGTTTTTAGCATCTAAAGGCTATGCTTTAGGGACTGATTATATAGTAGCTCATCCAGGCGAAAGTGATGAGGTATGGGCTGATGCTATAAATAATTTTAAGAAATTTCCTATCACTCATCTTCATGCTTTTATTTATTCTAAAAGAGATGGCACAAGAAGTGTAGAATTAGCAAAAACCTTAGGTGAAATAGACAAAAATACAGCAAAAGCAAGACTAAATGAGATTAAAGAAATTACTAAAATGAAAAATTATGAGTTTAGAAAACAACAAAAAGATTTATTAGTTTTAGTAGAACAATTTAAAGACGGATTTTATCAAGGATATGATCAGTTTTTTAATCTAGTAAAAATTAAATCAGATAAAGATTTATTAAAAACTTGGATAAACATAAAAGATTACGAGGTAGAAATTGACAAAACAACAGCCATTTACTAAAAAAATAAAAATTATTATCGTTTGTATTATTGCAATTATTATTGCTTTAGGCGTATTTTCTTTAACTAAAAAAGAGCAAAATATATCTATAAATGAGTTTTCAAGCTTAGATTTAAAAAATATAAATAATGCATATTTATATGAAAATATGCTTTATTTTTCTATAAATAATAAAGATTATAAAATACTAGCAAATGATGAAATCATCAAAAAAATCTTAAATCATACAAGCATAGAAAATAAAGTAGAGTTTGATTATTCAATAATCTTACTTTTAATAATGATAGGTGTTTTTATATATTATCTAATGTATATTAGAAGTCTTAGCGCAAAACAAGGCTCAAGCTCTCATCCTATTAATAATATGCTAAAGCCAGAATTTAGATTCGTAATTAAAACCGATAGCAATTTTAACGATGTAATAGGGCAAACAAAGGCAAAAAATGAGCTTAGAAAATTAAGTGCTTTGTTTAAGAAAAATAATTCAAGTTTTGTCAAAGGAGTTTTACTAACAGGAGCTAGTGGTGTAGGTAAAACTATGCTAGCAAGGGCTTTAGCTAATGAATGCGGAGTGAATTTTTTATATCAGAGTGCGAGTAGTTTTAATGAGATTTTTGTAGGACTTGGTGCAAAAAGGGTTAGGGAATTATTCGCAAATGCTAAAAAACTTGCACCTTGCATAGTATTTATTGATGAGATTGACGCACTTGGAAAACAGCGTGGAAATGCCTTAGCAAACGATAGTGAAAATACTTTAAATGAATTATTAACTCAAATTGATGGCTTTAGCGAGCTTAAAAATGTCTTAATAATAGCAGCTACAAATAGAGCTGATGTATTAGATAATGCTTTGCTTAGAAGATTTGATAGGAAAATTCATTTTACTCTACCTACATATAACGATAGATTAGAGTTTTTAAAGGATTTAGTAGCAAAAGATTTAATTAGTCCTGATTATAATTTAGATTATTTAGCATTTATTTCAAGGGATTTTAGTGGGGCTAGTTTTAAGAGTTTAGAAAATGAATTAAGACTTAAAAATAAACTTAGAGAAGATGAAATAATGCTTGAGATTTTAAACATAAAGCACGGAATTAGCGAAGATTTACATTTAAATGAGAGCGAAAGATATATTCAAGCAATCTATCAAGCAGGCAAAATCACAATGGCAAAGATTTGTGATGCTAGATTAGTTTATGCTGATTTATTTCATTTTGAATATTTTTATCCAAATGAAAATATAAAATCATTCTCAGAAATCAAAAATGAAATAAAAATTTTATTATCAGGAATGCTTGCCAATGAGATGTTTTTGGGTGAAAATTATGATAATTTCGCTAAAGATAATGAAAAAATCCAAAAATTAAGCAAATTTTACATGGAATTTGAAATAGGAAATTTAGAAGAAGAATGCAAAGAATTTTTAAAAGCTTATGAGATAGATATTAAGCAATTAGCAGATGAATTAATGCAAAAAGAAAGAATATTTTTTAAGGATAAATAATGGATATTGTAAAAATTGGAATAATTACTAGCTCAGATAGAGCAAGTGCAGGTGTGTATGAAGATATTAGCGGAGAAGAGATTAGAAAAATTATGAAAGAATATTTATTAAACGAAATAGATTTTAAATATTCTTTAATCCCTGATGAAGAAGAATTAATAAAAAATGAAATTATCAAAATGGCTGATGAGTTTAAATGTGATTTAATCTTTACAACGGGTGGCACAGGTCCAGCTATTAGAGATGTTACCCCTGAAGCTACAAAAAAGGCAATCGAGCGTGAATTACCAGGTTTTGGAGAATTAATGCGTGCAAGCTCACTTAAAATTGTTCCAACGGCAATTTTGAGCCGTCAATTAGCAGGAATTAGGGGTAATTCATTAGTGATTAATCTTCCAGGTAAGCCAAAAGCTATTCGTGAATGTATAGAGCCAATCTTTCCTGCGATACCTTATTGCCTAGATTTAATTGAAGCAGCTTATATAAACGAAAGCGAAAAAGCTCCAAAAGTCTTTAGACCAAAGTCAAAATAATGCCCTTAAGGGAAAAATTGTTTAATGAATAAATTTATAATTTAACACTTTAATCAAATTAAGGAGAATAATATGAATAAGAAAATTGTGTTTTCATTAGCAGTATTATCAACTTTTTCAAACATTAATGCAGAAGAACTGAGTATTTCAGGAGCAAGTGATTGCCTTAGTGGTAATATAAGCTTAGACAACTTAAAGAAATGTACAACTTTAAGAAAAGATCCAAAGCAAGATGACTTTTACATTCAATGTGTTTCTAATGAAAGAGATATTGCTTATGAATCAGGAGAATTTCATTTAATCAATATCTTAACACAAAACGCAGCAGCAAGTCAGCCAGAAAAAGTTAGGTATGAAGCGCTTAGAAAATGTGGAATGACATACTATGATTCAAGAATGGCAGCAGCTTTTAAAGCTCAGGTTAAACATAGAGCTAATTTAGGCGAAGCAAATGATTTTATATCATCTTACAAGAACCTTTTAAACAATACTAAAAATCTATCAAATGAGTGTAAAGCTGTTTATAATGCTGAAAAACAATATATAAGTGATAACAGCAAGAGTTTAAACAATTTAGATTTAAGTCCGTATTATAAAGTATTAGGTGTAAGTAAGCCAAATATTATTGACTTAAAAAATGGTTCTAGAGAATTTAAGAAAACTGTTAAATTATTAACCGATGTAAGAGGCGAAAATAACGATAGAAAAGTGGTTCAAGAATTCTATCAAGAGTTTAAAACTTATTCAACTGGCAGGGTTATGGTTTCAAGTTCTATGAATAATGAGCAAGAGCCTTATATAGTATATTTACTAGATCAACAAGAGCCTAAAGCTTATGTGGGTGATGGTTGGTATCCAGATATATTTAGACATTTTTCAGATATCATAGGTGATTTTACTTTAAGTAGTAATAATGTTGTTTCAAATGGTAAAGGGTGTTCATATATTGATGATAAAATCAATAGTTACGAAAGTCCTAGGAGAGAAGACAGCAATAAGCTAATTTATGTAGATGAAAGATATGATGCTTTAAGTATGCAAGGCGTTTGTGATGCTTATAGAGGTGTTTTTGAAAAAGGTGACCTCAATAGTTATGATTTCAATAGAGCAAAAGAAATGTTCATATTGAAAAACTCTAAAATTAAACCATTTAATTATAGTGATTATTTTGCTGATTATAATGACTCAAAAAATAACAATAGAACAAATGACTATAAAGGTGGTGTAAACAAGTGCTATAACTATGACTTAGAGAAATTTACTTCTACTTATTCAAGAGCTAGTTATTTTGATTGGTTAAATACAAGAAGTTTTGCAAAAGATAATGCATTCAGCACTTGGCAAAGACAACATGGTGTGTTTAGTATTCATAAAAACAATGGAAACCATAAGGGTGTATTCACAGATGATACAGGCAATGAATTGCAAGAATATTACTTCAGTGTAAATGCAAGACCATCGTTTAAACCTGATAGACACGGATTTACTTTAGCAAAAAGAGAAATAATTCCAACCGTAATTAGTGAGTTAAAAGTAAAATTTGTTCCTGATGCAAATTACTTTACAATAACAGATTCTGCAAATCAAGATAGTATTACAAAAGCTTTAAAAGCAACTAGTCTTGATGATGTTTATATTAGCTTGAATAATAATAAAATGCCTTTTACAGCTGCTGATAGAGTAACTGATGAAGGTGATTTAAAAACAAGTATTAAGTATTATATGACTGAATTTGAACTAACTAAAGAAAAGATTTCAAATATAAATGGTCCAGTTAGCGAAAAGCCAGTAAATATAAAAACTGACTTAACTAAAATTGAACTTTTTGTTAAAGAAGACATTAAAGGCTTTGGTCTTAAATTTGGAAAAGAAGCATTTAAGAAATTAGTAAATATTACTGATAAAGAAATAGAAGATGGTAATAGATACAGCATTAAACTTACTCCTAAAGTAATAGTTGAAGAAATTACAGAAAGATATCAAGAGCACGAATGTCCTACTTCAGGTAATTGTAAAGCTGTAACAAAAGAGAGAAAATATACTCGTCCTATGTATCAAGAATCAGGTGTAGATATAGTAAAGGGTAGCTCTAAAGGTAATATTGAAATTATTTTAGGCGGTATGAATATGCCAAAAGGAGCAACTTTAGGTTCTGCTTATACTGATGAAAATAATATAGTTATTGATGATAAAGAAATAGTATCTTCTAAAGTAAAAATAGCTGATAAAATATATACAAGAACAAATGAACAAAATATATTTTTAGGCTTTAAACTACCAAGTGAATATAGTGTAGAAAATCGCTATATTAAATTTTTAAATGAAGATAACACTGATTTAAATGCTAAGGTATTTTCAAAAGGCTATAAATTACAAAAAGAAGTTGGAAATAATGATAAAACTTGCAATGGTTATTACAAGTTATCAAATGAGATGATTATTCAGTTAAATAAAAAACTTCCTGTAAGTCAAAACAATAAATTCCGCTACAAAATTGCAGAATTTGATAAAATTTTTGATGAATGTGTTGAGTTAGGAAGCAAAGAAAGTAATGAATTTACAGTTAGACCTGAAGAAATTAAATATAAGATCTCAGGAAAAGATAGCTTTGATAAAAATGCAGGTAAAATAGATGATAGATATTTAAATAATAATGTAACTTTTACTGCTGATATTAAAGATGATAAATTTGGTATAGGAATTGCAGAATTAAGAGTAGCTTATGCTAAGCCTTTAACTGGAGTTAAGACATTTAATTTAGAAGATGAGAATGCTAATTTATTAAATAGGGTTGATAATACAACTACTTCGTTTGTTAATTTTAATAAAAACAATGGAAATTTTGCAATTAAGACAGTTTTCCCTATGGTTACAGATGCGAAAATTTTATTAGCTGAAAATAAATTTACTTATGAAGACTTAAAAGATGATTTATGTAAAAATACTAATGAATCTCTTTATAAGCATGAAGCAAATAAAATAGGAACAGATGGTAAGATTAACTGCCAAACTCCGGGTAATGAAATTGATGTTAATTTTACAGCAAGCCAAAGCTTTAGTTTAGAAAAAGATACAAAAGGTAAAGATATTAAAGTTAGTGTTACTAACACGCATTTTGTAGATTATGTTCCGTTTAGTGATTTAGATGGTGAAAGATTAAGAATTCCTTTACAAGTTGCTAACACAAACAATGGTTCATACTTTTATAAAAAATATGATAGTAATACAATAAAAGCTGAATTAAATTTAACTTATAAAACTGAGCCAAAAGATGTTGATAAAATTATAATTAAAACTTTCTCAGACCTAGATGTTAAAGCAACAAGTAAGAAAAATGTATTTGAGCTATCAGGTTTAAATGATAAATTTAATGATAAATTAACTGCATTGAATATAGCAGACAAATTAAGCTCTTATAACGATAGTGATTTTGATGCTAAAAACTTTGCTAAATTTGAATACAAGATCGGTTATCCAAAAACAATTGGAGGAAAGCCTAATTTAGTAAGAGAATTTATAATTTCAAATGCAGATTCTAAAATAACATTTGCAAATGGTAAAGAAGAAGTTAAAAATAATATCTTCACAAAGTCAGAAGAATATAGATTTGCTTATACAGGATTATTCTTTAAGGATATTAAAGTAAGTGGAAAAAGTGTAAATACTCACAATATTGAATCAACTAGTGCAGGCTTATTGAAATATGTTGAGAATAAAGGTTTTGAAAAAATAAATACTAAAGTTAATAATTTTGAAGGCCTATATAACAATGCAATAGGTTCATTTAATTTAATTTCTGATTATTCTCGCTCAAGTTTAGTTGGAAATAAATACGAAATACCAAATAACTTAAAGCATAATCAATATGTTAAAGATACAATTAGATTTAACATAAAAGATCCAGCTTATAAATATTTAGATTCATACTCTACATTTACAATAGAGTTTATAAAATAAACAAGCCCTAGCCAAAAGGCTAGGGTTATACAATATCTTCAATTTTTTATAATAAAACTACTTAAAATAAAACTTTTAATTATTTAAATTTTCAATATATATAAGTAAAATAAAGCTTAAATTTCTATTTCAAATTCTTTGATTTTTTGCTTGAAATTTTAATGTAATTTTGTGGGGCAAAACTACATTAAAATCCGTAAAGATAGCGTTAAAATCCATCAAACTGCGAAGTGAGTTATAGATTTTACTTGTCTTTACCCAATAGTAGCGATAGAAAAAAAGGGTGAGGAAAGCTTACGGAAGTGGGGGTGGGTAGAGAAAGACTACCATCAAGTTTTCCTACCCACTTCTATAAAAAAGTATTACAAAAATGCCAAAAAACTTTTTAGAGAAAAATACAATTTGAAATTCCTATTTCAAATTCTTTGATTTTTTGATTGAAATTCTAAGGAATTTGAAATAGGAATTTGATTAAAGTAAATTAGCGTCTTTTAGTATTTCTTTTATAGCTTCGGCACTATCTTTACTTTTTAGATTCATTATTAAAATATCATCAATATTTACTGAATACTTTTTTCCTGCGTATTTGATAATGGTTTTTTTAAGATTTTCTTTACCAAGTTCTGTAAATAAGTCTTCATAATAATAACTTGATATAACCATATTTAAACTATCTTGTATGAAGTCTTTTTCGTTAGCTACATTATCGCCAATCACTTTTATGCTTAAATTAATTTTCTTTAAGCCATTTGATTTAGAATATAAATCGGTTTCAAAATTACTTATTTCAATACTTCCAGCTATAGCAACAACGCTTACTAAACTAAAAACAATTTTTTTCATATTTGTTCCTTATCGCAAAATTGATAAAACTGCTTTACTGCTAAATTAGCCTTAGCCTTAATTCTAAATAGATTTTCGTATGATTTTTCGCTACCATTGAAAATTATTTTAAAATTACTTGGATTTGAGCTTCTTGACAGTGCTACATAAAGCTGTCCTTGAGCAAATATTTTATCACATTTACAAATTAATTTATCAATACTCATTCCTTGGCTTTTGTGAATTGTTATTGCATAAGAAAGCTTTATGGGAAAGGCTTTTAAGATTGCATCAGGTTTTTTATCAATTAAGCTAGGATTTATTCTAAAGCTAGCTGCAATTTCTGGGTCGCTAAAGTATAAAAACTCTCTAGGACTTACTGAATAGATATATTGATTTGAGCGAATTTTTAATTCTTTTTCTTTTTCATCATAGGCGATTATCTCACCTTGCATTCCGTTATAATAATTATCAAAATTATATGTAAAAATAACCTTAGCACCTATTTTAAAAACAAACTCTTCTTCAATAGGCTGAGCTCTTAGCCATTGCTTAAAATCATTATCTAATTCTTCATCAAATTCTATATTTTTCTTAACACTTGCTTCAAAAGAATATTCTTTATTATCAATAGCTTTTAATTTGGCTATATTGATATTTTTTGCTTCTTCGTTTGTGCCACAAATAATCGTATAATCATCATAATTATTTATATCATCTTTTATTTTGTATTGCTTAAAATACTCAATGCAATTATTTGTAATATTTCCTATTCTAATGCTTCTTAGATTTTCATAAAATTCTTTATCGCCCATTCTATGCTGAGTAATTAGCTCAATTACTTTGAAATTACACTCTTGCCAGTATTTTGAGCAAAAAGCATAATTGCCATCAGATTTAACAGGCTCAAGCTGATAAAAATCTCCAACTATTAATAATCTAATATTACTAAATCCAAAAAGTCTTGAATAAATCATATCAAATACATCGCTACTTATCATAGATATTTCATCAATGATGATTAATTCTATTCCTGATAAGGATTTATATAATTCTTGCAAGTCATCTTTGCTAGTTTTAAGCTCGTTTATGTTTCTTGCAAGGCGAAGTTTAAAAAATCTATGAACCGTATCTCCGCCGATATTTACAGCAGCAAGTGCAGTGCTAGCTAATACTATTGTCTTAAAAGCATTGCTTTTAATAATCTTATCTATGGTATAAGATTTTCCAACTCCTGCACCACCAGTTAAAAATACATTTCTTCCTTGTTTTAATAAGTCAATTATATGCTTACTTTGATTCATCAATTATATTTACTTTATAGTTTTTTGTAGTAAGTGCATTAAGTCTTAACATTAAATCTTCATAAGTATCACCATCATAAGGATAAAACGCCACACATTCTTTTGCCCTTGTATTTAAAAAACTATAAATTTCATTGCTTATGTTTTGAGTATTTTCTTTGCTTGCACCTGAAAATAAAATAATTATTCCACTTTCTAGTTCAAAAACACAATCAGTTTTTCTTAAAATACTTGCAATTACTTTTCTATGTTCTTCATCAGGACTTTTTATAAAAGCTAAGCAAAACTCAAAATCTATATCATAAAAATATCTATAAATATTCGCTGTAAAAAAATCAATAATTTTTTTCATTTCTTCTTTTTTAAAAATTTGCATAATTTCTCCTTTATTCATTTCTTAAAGTTTTTAATACATCTATTTTACTAGCTTTATATGCTGGATATAAAGATGAAAGCATTACTATAATACTAGCTCCAAAAGTGATTGTTAAAAAATCACTCAAGCTAAGATTTATAGGTAATTTTGCACTTCCATATACATCAGCAGGAAGCGAAATAATATCAAATGTATCTAAAATCCAAAGTCCAAAAAAGCCTAATAAACAGCCAAAGATGATGCCTACAAAACCTATAAAACAACCTATTGCAAAAAAGGCATTTTTTACTTCTTTTTTACTAGCACCTAAGGCTAATAATAAGGCTATTTCACTTCTTCTATTTAAAACAATCATAAATAAAGAAGTGATTATATTTAAACTTGCAATTATTACTATCATCATTAGTATAAAAAATAAAGCTTTTTTTTCTAAATCAATTGCGCTTAAGATATTTCCGTTTTGCTCCCACCAGCCTATGAAGAAATATCTATCATTATATTTTGCTTTAAGTTTTGAAATATCTTCTTTTGGATTATTTGTATCTATATGAATACCTGTTATATCTGTATTTTTTAAAACTTTTTGTAAGTCTTTAATATCTACATAAACATAAGAATTATCATAAGCATTTAAGCCTGAATGAAAGGTTGAACCTAAATAAAAACTCTTAATATTTGGACTTATGCTAAAGGCATTAGCGCTTAAATCGGTAAATATTAAGTGTAATTTATCGTTTTTATTAGCTCCTAATCTATTTGCAAGACCATTGCCTAAAATTGCTTGGAATTTGAATTCGGAATTAGGAATATTTAAAATCTTATTAATTTGCTTTTCTTTTTCAAAATCAACCCCAAATACAACAGCACCATGCATAGTAGAATTAAATCTTATCGCTGCTTGAGTTTGAATAAATGGGCTTATTTTATAATCTTTACTAAGCTCGTTTATTAAATCTTCATCTATTAAAACACTTCTTGGATATAAAGTAATAGGGTAGTTCATAGTAAGTAATTTATCCATAAAGCTCTTATTCATTCCATTCATTACAGCCATAGAAATGATTAGAACACAAACGCCAAGAGCAACACCAACAAAAGCAAGTAGCTTTGTAATCATAATAAAAGGCATTGATTTATCAAAGCGAAGGTATTTAAATAATAAATATTTTGTCATAAATTATCTTTAAGAGCTTTTGCTATTTGGGTTTCGGTTGCATCTTTTATTATTAAATCTGCAAAATCTAAATTCTTTTTAGCATGTTTATTGCCTAAAAATAAGATTATGAAAGTTTTTGGATTTTCGTACTTGATTTTGTTTATTTGGCTTACTAAATTTTCATAATCAAATAATAATGCTTCATAACCTATTGCTATGATTTTGTAATTATTATTTAATTCATTTATAAAGGCACTTATGCTATCTACTTTTGTATTTAGCTTTGCGTGTTTGTTTGCTATGTGATATAAATAATCAGTTTGTATATCTGAACTTAAGAATATTAAAACATCGTTTTTAAATTCTTGCGTTTTACTCTCTACTTTATAATCACTTAATAAAGTAATCAAGATATTTTTTAGTTTTATCTTGCTAAACGGGCGTTTTAAATAATTATCTTTATTGTAATTATCGCTTAAAATTATTGTGTTTTTTGTCTTGTAATCATAATCTTCATCAACTATCACGCAAGGATAACTTGAAAAATCACTAATGCTATTATAAAAATCTACATTTATTTCATATTGTTTTAGTATTGTTTTTAGTAAGAAATTTTCTAATAAATCATTATTTAAAATAGCGATTTTAACTCCATTAAAACTAGGATTTAATTCATTTTCAAAATTATCATAATTTGTTTCATAAGAAATCGTTGTTTTTGTTAATGAATAAATATTTTGAATACTATCATCATTGTGCTTTTCTATTAGCTCTCTTATTTGATTTAAATTATTTTCATTTGTATATGATAAAACATTATTAATGTTTTTAAGCTCTTTAGCACTACTATTTAAATGCTTTATTAAAAACTCATTGTGGTTTTGTAAAGCCATCATTTTTTGCTTTATTTTGCCTACTTCATCTACTATTAATCTAAGATTTTTATTCAAATCTAAATTATCACTATTAGCACCTAAGCTTTTTAATATTTCTTTTAAAATATTTATTTTTTGGTTTGCACTTTTTTTTCTAATAAGTGCAGCTATAAAACTTACTGCGTTAAATATCAAAATCACTGCCAAAATGATTGTAAAAATCGTTTGATTTAGCAAATTTTCTACAAACAAACTAGCTATTAAAATAGCGCATAATAATATATTAAACAAACTTGGAAACACAAAAATCCTTTATATAAACTATAAGCTAAATTATGGCTATTAGATTAAATGATTATTTAATATTTTTACTAATTTTAGAAGCTACATTTTTATTTGTAATTTTTGCTATTTCATCAAAATCAGCCTTGTAAATATTTTCATAATTTTCATAATATTTTAATAATTTAATAATATTTGCTTTTGAAACGCCAAGTTGTTCTAATTTTGACGCTTTTAAATCATTTTTGCGTTTTGCATTTTGATGAGTAGTGATTGCAAATCTATGTGCTTCATCTCTTAGTTTTTGAATAAATTGTAAAATCTCATCATTTGTTTTAAGCTCATATACTTTATCTTTAAAATACAGCTTGTCACGAGCTGCACCCTTTGCTCTATGTGCTAGATGATTTAATTTTTCTTTAGAAATCGCTATTACATCTACATTTATTTCATTTTGAGCTAGAAGTTCATTTGCTAAATCAAGTAAAGCCTTTCCGCCATCAATTATCCATAAATCAGGACTTGCTAATTCGCTAAAAGAATTAATTCTTCTAATAAGCATTTCTTGCATTTGCTCATAATCATTATTGCTTGTAAGATTATATCTTCTATAATTTTGCTTGTTAAATTCATTGCTTGATAAATTATAATTTATCATAGCACCCACAATAGCTTCTCCTTGAAAATGCGAATTATCAAAAACTTCTATTACATAAGGCATGTTTGTTAAATTAAAAAAGCTTTTTAATTTAAACAATAAATTATTTTCTTGTTTTTTAAGATTTATTAAAGCGTTATTTTCTGCTAATTCTATTAGCTTTTTAACCTCATTTGTTTTTGCTATTTTTATGCTAACTTTATGATTTGCTAGTTTGCTTAGATATTCGCTTAATAATTCTTTATTTTCATTTTCTTCTTTTATATAAATATTATTAGGAATTATTCCTTCTTTGTAGTTTGCAAACAATAATTGACTTAAAAAATCGCCTTCTTTATTTATGATTTTTTCATTAATTACGCTTACAACTTTTCCATGATTAATCACAAGCCTTGTGCTTGATAAAAACTCATTATCACTAACTACTGCAAATACATCAAAGCTAACATCTTTTGCTAAATCTACTTCAATTTCCTGATTTAAATTCTTAATATGATTTATCATATCTCTTATCTTAGCTGCTTCTTCGTAGTTTTCGTTTTCTGCGTATTTAAACATTTTTTCATTTAGAGTTTTTAGCATTTGCTTTGGGTTTTTTAAAGCTTGTAAGGCTTGTTTTAAAATATTTTCATATTCAAGCTTTACATTAAACTCGCAAGGTGCTAAACATCTTGACATATCATAAAAAATACATCTTTTTTTACAGCTTTTCATTTGCCTTAATGGATAACATAAATATAAAGCTTCTAATAAATCTTTTGCCCCACTAGCATAAGGTCCATAGTATTTGGTTAAAGAATCTTTTTTAACCTTTCTTGTGATTTCAAATCTAGGGTATTCTTCTTTTAAATCACAACATATATAAGGATAAGTTTTATCATCTCTTAATAAAATATTATATTTTGGATGCATTTGTTTTATTAGCGAATTTTCTAAGATTAAAGCATCTAATTCACTGCTTGTTTGGGTGTATTCTAAATTATTTGCTTCTTCAATTAATTTTATAATTCTAGGAGAATTTTTAGGATTAGCTCTAAGGCTTGGCGTAAAGCTAAAATAACTTCTAACACGCTTTTTAAGATTTTTTGCCTTTCCTACATAAAGCAAAGTATTATTGTGATAATACCTATAAACTCCTGATTCGTTTGGTAAAGAATTAATTTTGTCTAATAGATTTGATTTTTGCATTTGTTTTTTTAATACTTTCTTTTAAATTATCCACTAATATTTGATGTTCTTTTAATTTTGCGAGATTATTAAAATCTTCGCACATTAAATCTTTTAATAAAATCTTTGGTTGTCTTGATTTTTCGTAATCTATATAAGCATTTAAAATTGCATTTGAATTTATTATTATTTCATCATTTCTTAAATTAAGAACTCTTGCTTCAATAGGTGAAAATCTTTTATAATTATTAATATGGTTTAAAATAGCTCTTTTTGTAGAATCATTTCTTATATCTTGAGCTAGGGTTGGATGATATACTCTTATTCTAAAATAATTCCTATCAAATTTCGTATATACATCGCATACTACGCCTTTTTGAGTTAATTTGTATTTAATATCTGGTGGCATACTTAAAATAAATAATTTTAATTGTTTATTAAGTTTTAAAAATAAAAGGTTTTTATTATGAGCTGCAAGTTCTTCATGAATATTTTTAATATCTTTAAATTTAGTCATATTGTTTTGTTATTTGCCTTAGTTTTTTCTGCTTGTGGATATAAAAGCGATCCTGTCTATTATGATAACAAGTCAACGCAAACACAAAAATTACCTTTTGTTGAATTAGAGTAAATAATATCTAACATTTTTTAAAAAAGGAGCTTCAATGGAAATCACATTTTCATGGGCGGGAATTTTATGTTTGGTGATATTTATCATCGGTTATTATTTTATAGCAGCTGAGGATAAATATCATATAAACAAAACAAAACCTGCAATATTTATCGGAACTTTAATGTTTATTATTTTAGGTATGTTTTTAGCAATTAACGGCAAAAGCACCGAGCCTTTAGAAGAAGAAGTAAAGGCTTTGATTGAAGAAATTGCTGAAATTGTATTTTTCTTAATGGTTGCTATGACTTATATTGAGGCATTGATTGAGCGAAATGTATTTAATACATTAAAATATAAACTAGTTACGAAAGGCTATACTTATAGAAAATTGTTTTGGCTTACAGGTCTTTTAGCATTTTTCATCTCTCCAGTAGCTGATAATCTAACAACAGCTTTAATTCTTTCTACTGTTTTACTTACAATTGATAGCGAGAAAAAAGAGTTTTTGGTTCCTGGGGCGATAAATATAGTTGTAGCTGCTAATGCAGGTGGTGCTTGGAGTCCATTTGGAGATATTACAACTCTTATGGTTTGGACAGCTGGAAAAAGTCCATTTATAGACTTTTTTGCTTTATTTCCTGCTAGTTTTATTGGCTGGTGGCTTACTGCATTTTTACTAAGTCGTTATGTGCCTAATGTTAAGCCTAATTTTGATACTAAATCAATGGAAGTTGAATGTATTAAAGAAGGTGGTAAGGCTATTATTTTATTAGGGGCTTTAACAATTGCTAGTGCTGTTTTAATGCATTCATTATTTGGCTTACCTGCTATGTGGGGAATGATGTTTGGCTTATCATTATTAAGCATTTATACATATAGATTTAATGTATCTCGTGGTAAAAAAGATATAAATATTTTTCATTATATGACTAAAATTGAGATGGATACATTATTATTCTTCTTTGGTATTTTAGCAGCTGTTGGAGCATTGCACTTTGCAGGATGGCTTGCTTACGCATCTAAACTTTATGATATTGCTGGAGTTACTACTACAAATATTGGAGTAGGGCTTTTAAGTGCAGTTGTTGATAATGTGCCTGTTATGAGTGCAGTTCTTAAAGCAAATCCAAATATGAATATAGATGATTGGCTTTTAGTAACCTTAACTGCTGGAATAGGTGGCTCATTAATTAGCTTTGGCTCAGCAGCTGGAGTTGGTGTAATGGGTAAAATGCGTGGAATTTATACATTTGGATCACATATGAAATATGCTTGGACTATTTTATTAGGTTATATTCTAAGTATTATTATTTGGTGGTTACAATTTGAGTATTTTGATTTATATTAGGAAAGGAATTTAATGGAAAAAGCAGATATTTTAGTGCTTGACTTTGGGTCGCAATACACCCAATTAATTGCCAGAAGGCTAAGAGAACAAGGAGTTTATACTCTAATTTTACCTTTTAATATTAGTGCAAATGAAATTAAAAGCTATGAGCCTAAAGGTATTATTTTAAGCGGTGGTCCTGCTAGCGTTTATGCAAACGATGCTTATTTTTGCGATAAAGCGATTTTTGATTTAGGATTACCGATTTTAGGAATTTGCTATGGAATGCAATTGATGGCTCATCATTTTGGAGCAGTTGTTGCACCTGCAGGTCATAAAGAATATGGTAAAGCTAAGATTAGTGTTCAAGAAGATAGTTGTTTATTTAAAAACTTACCAAAATCACAAGTAGTGTGGATGAGCCATTCTGATAAGGTTGAGAATTTACCTGCTGGATTTAAAACAATAGCAATTAGCGAAAACAGCCCATTTTGTGCTTATGGAAATGATGAGAAAAAAATGTATGCACTACAATTTCACCCAGAAGTGCAACATAGTGAATTTGGTAAAAATATCCTTAAAAACTTTGCAAAATATGTATGTAATTGCGAAAGCGTTTGGAATATGGGTTCATTTGCTAAAACACAAATTGAAAAGATTAAAGAGCAAGTTGGAGATAAAAAAGTTCTTTGTGCAATTAGTGGTGGTGTAGATAGTAGCGTTGTTGCTGCGCTTTTAGCAAGTGCTATAAAAGATCAAACTATTTTAGTTTTCGTAGATACTGGACTACTTAGAAAGAATGAAAAAGAGCAAGTAGAAAATATGCTTAAATTAAAGTTCGGTATAGAACTTAATACTATTGATGCTAGAGAAATCTTTTTGACAAAATTAAAAGGTGTAACAGACCCAGAAACTAAGCGTAAAATTATCGGAAATACTTTCATTGAAATATTTGAAGATTTTGCAAAAAAACAAGAAGGCGTTGAGTTTTTAGCACAAGGAACTTTATATACTGATATTATTGAAAGTAGCGTTGTAGGTAGTTCAAAAACAATTAAAAGCCATCATAATGTAGGTGGCTTACCAGAAAAAATGAATTTAAAATTAGTTGAGCCTTTAAAAGAAATATTTAAAGACGAAGTAAGATTACTTGGACTTGAACTAGGTCTTACTAAAGATTTAGTATATCGCCATCCTTTCCCAGGTCCAGGTCTAGCGATTAGAATTATGGGTGAAGTAAATGAAGAAAGCTTAAATATTTTAAAAGAAGCTGATGATATTTTCATTCAAGAACTTAAAGCTAATGGCTATTATGATAAAACATGGCAGGCATTCTGCGTATTATTAAATGTAAAGAGCGTTGGAGTTATGGGAGATAATAGAACCTATGATAATGCAATAGCTCTAAGAGCAGTAGATGCAAGCGATGGAATGACAGCGACATTCTCACACTTACCTTATGAATTACTTGAAAATGTAAGTAGAAGAATCATAAATGAAGTTAATGGAATTAATAGAGTAGTTTATGATATTTCAAGTAAGCCACCTGCAACTATTGAGTGGGAATAAGATTTTTAATTTCTTAATTCATTAATTTGAATTAAGAAATTTATTTTTTATATATTTTAAATTCCTATTTTAAATTTTTCTTTTGTTTTTTAATTAAATCATCTTTTTTAGTGCTTTATATTTATGTAAAATTTAGGAATTTGAATTAGGAATTAAGGCTTTAGATTTATGTAATAATTGAAGCTAATTTCTATTTCAAATTCTTTAAAATAAGCTTATTTTCTATCTTGTTTATAGTATATTTCGTTTATTTGATTATCTTGCAGTTTTATTGCTATATCAACTGGATTTTTATAAATAGTATCTTGAAAATACAGCATATTATTCTTTTCATTTTTTCTAAATCCATATTCTTTTAGATATTTAAGAATTTCATCATTGTTTTTATCTAGCAACATAGCATCGAGTTCTTTTGTAGTAACTTCATTTATTATGCAATATCTTTGATTTTCAAAGCAAGTTTTATTAGCATTTATGATTTTTGCTATTAAGTCATTTGGCTCTTTTATAAAATATTCATAGTATTTATAAGCAGAAACTAAAGCTAAAATTATTAAAAAATATTTATTAAATTTGATTTCATCTAATCTCTTTTTTAAACTTCCATAAGCAGCAGAAAGCAAAATCGCAGATACAAAATAATAAGCAAAATCAAAGCCCATAAAAAGCTCAATCAAGCCAACAACTACGCATAACCAAGATAAATAATAAGATAAATATTGTAAAAGTTTTATAAGTTTATATTTCATTTCGCTCTTTCTTTAATTCAAATACCAAAATCACAAGAATTTGAATTAGGAATTATTTAGGATTTACCTTAGTAAATCCTTATTTTAGTTTTGAAAGTTCTTCAATTATATCAATTAAATCTTGTGGAGATTTTGCGTGAGCTAAATTGATTACATATTTTCCATTAACGATGAAAGCTGGAGTACCATAAGTATTAGCTATTTCGTCAGCTGCATCATTTACGCTTGCTAAATACTTTCCTTCTGGGCTTTCTATGAATTTTTCTAGTTTTTTCTTTGAGATTTCAAGTAGTGTTAAACCTGCTTTATAAAATTCATCAGGGTTATTATTCCAAGTATTTTTATTTTTAAATAAATCTATAAAATAAGCACTTGCTAATTTGTGATGTAAGCTGTTTTTATCAACTAGACTTAATTTATTTTTTTCATCTTGATATTTTGCATAGTTTAATAAATTAGCCATTTCTTTACCAAATTGTCCCCAAGATTTAACCATTAAAGACTTGATTTCAAGATTAGGTAATTTTTCGCTAATTAATCCTAAAGTATTGTAATTATGGTGTAAATAACAATGCGAGCATTGATAAGACCAAACTTCAGTTAAAGAATTATTAGAATTTGAAATAGGATTTTCAAGTACATTGTATTCAACACCTTCGCTTAGAGCAAATAGGTTTGAGCTTAATATTAAAGCAAAAGTTATTGTTTTTAATTTTTTAAACATTTTTTCTCCTTAAAAAAATTGCATTAATATATAAGATTTAAATTAATAAAAATTTATTCCAAATGATAATGATTAACATAATTTAGTATAATTTCATCACATTTTAAAAAAAAGGATTAAAAATGAAAAAGTTATTTTCTTCAATTATCGCAACAGCGATTTTAAGTTCAGGTGCTTATGCAATTAATATTGATGAAGCTAGCGTTAAAGCGCATTTCGTTGGCTTTAAAATGGCTAAAAAACTAGGCGTTCCTGGTGTTATTGATGATGCTAAATTTGAATTTGGTAAAACAAGTGGTTCGGTTGTAGATATTTTAAACGAAGTTAAAGCTAGTTTAGATTTTGCTAATGAAAATACAAAAGATAAGGTTCGTGAAAATAATATCCATAGAACATACATTGCAAATCTTAAAAATAGCAAAATTGAAGCAAGTTTAAAAGACGCAAAAGGTGATGAAACAAATGGAAGTGTAACAGGAGTTATTACTTTTAATGATGTTACAAAAGAAATTCCTATGACTTATAGTGTTGCTGATGGTAAATTAGTAGTAAAAGGTGAAATCAATATGAGAACAGATTTTAATACTGAAGATGCTTATATTGCACTTTCAACAGATAAGCAAATCGCAGCACTTCATGGCAAAAAGACTTGGGAAGAAGTTGAAATTTACTTTGATGTAGATGTTAAATAATCTTTAAAGGCTAGAATACTAGCCTTTAACTTACTTTAAGGATTATTTAATTGATTTTAATTGATTGTATTGATATAAGCAAAAATTACGGCGAAAAAGTTATTTTAAAAAATGTAAATTTTAGTATAAATGATGGCGAAAAAATCGCAATTATAGGTAAAAACGGGCAAGGCAAATCTACATTTTTAAAAATAATTACAAAAGAAATTGAACCAGATAATGGCAGAATACTTATAAATTCTAGCATTAGCTTTTCTATGCTTTCTCAAAGTATTAATAATGATTTAGATTTAAGTGTTGATGAATATATTAAGCTTGAGTTAGGCGATATTTTTAATGCTCTAAAAGAATATAATGAAATAAATGAAAAGCTTGCAACTAAGCCAGATGATAAAGAATTGCTTAAAAATCAGCAAATTTTATTTGAATTAATTGAGAGCAAAGATGCTTGGAGTATTGATAGTAAGATTACAAGAGCTTTAAAAGAATTTGAATTAGGAAGTTTTTTAAATAGAAGTTTAGCGTCTTTAAGTGGTGGAGAGCAAAGAAGATTAAGTCTTGCTTGTATGTTGCTTAAATCCCCTGATGTTTTAATACTTGATGAGCCAACGAATCACTTAGATGTAACTATGTGTAAATATCTTGAAGATATGTTAAAAGCTAGTAAAAAAAGCGTTATATTTATAAGCCATGATAGATATTTTATAGATAATGTGGCTAGTAAATGCGTAGAGATTGAAGATGGAATTTTAAGAGAATTTATGGGTGGATATAGCGATTATTTAAAGGCAAAAGCAAGATTGTTAGAAAGCCTTAATAAAAGCTATGAAACCTTAGTAAAACAGCTAAAAAGCGAAGAAGAATGGCTGCGTCGTGGGGTAAAAGCAAGGCTTAAGAGAAACGAAGGAAGAAAAGAGCGTATTTTTAAAATGCGAGAAGAAGCTAAGAAAAATCCTAGTATTTTAAATAGGCTAAGAGTTGAGCTTGCCCGTGCAAGTGATATAAAATCAAATCCACTCATAGCAAATAAGAAAAAAATGCTTTTTGAATTACACGATATTAGTTTAACATTAGGCGAAAAGTTATTGTTTAAGCCATTTAATGCAAGGATTTTGCAAGGTGAAAAAATAGCAATTGTTGGTAAAAATGGCTGTGGAAAATCAAGCTTTTTGCAAATCTTACTTGAAAAACTTCGCCCTAGCAGTGGATTTATTAAAAAAGGCGAGATAAATATAGGATATTTTGACCAGAAAAAAAGTGATTTAAAAGATGATGAAACTTTGATTGAATATTTTTGTCCAAATGGTGGAGATACAATAAATGTAAAGGGCTCTAATATGCATGTATATGGATATTTAAAGCATTTTTTATTTCCAAAAGAGCAATTAACCTATAAAATCGGCTCACTTAGTGGTGGTGAAAAAAGTAGGGTAGCTTTAGCAAAACTCTTTACAAAAGATTATGAAGTATTAATCTTAGATGAGCCTACGAATGATTTAGACATAGCTACAATTAATATTTTAGAGCAATATTTAATGGATTTTAAAGGGGCTTTAATATTTGTAAGTCATGATAGATATTTTACGGATAGACTTTCTACTAAGCTTTTTGCGTTTTCAAATCAAGAAATTAGCATAGAAACTATGAAATTTAGCGAATTGCTAGAATTAAACGATGAATTAAACGAGCTAAATGAAGAAATAGAAAATGATAAAATAAAGCCAAAAGAAGTAGAGCGTAAAAAAAGTGTAAAATTAAGCTATAAACAAAATAAGATTTTAGAAGAACACCCAAGTAAAATTGAAGAAATTGAAAAAGAAATTAGATTATTAAACGAATATTTAAGTGACCCAGCAAAATATGAAAAATACGGCATATTAACATTAAATGAAAGACTTGAGAATTTGAATTCGGAATTAGAGCTTTTAGAAAATGAATATTTTGAAGTTTTAGAACTTGCACAGGAGTTAGAAAATGCTAATAATTAGTATCATTAGTCTTGTTTTTATTGTTGAAACATTACTTAAATTACTTGAGATAAATCATATAAAAACCAAAACAAATAAAGGTTTTTTAAGCGATGAGCAATTTGTAGAGTTTAAAAATATTGCGATAGTTGAACATAAGTTTTCAATTCTTAATAATTTTTTAGCTTTAGTTTTAAATTGTGTGTTTATATTAGTGTTATTTAAGGTATTAAAAGTTCATTTTGAGCCTAATTCATTGCTAGATAATACTATTTTAGTATTGCTATATTTTGTGATTAATTCTTGCATTCTAACTTGTGTAGATTTTTATAAAACTATGGTTGTAGATACCAAGCATGGCTTTAATAAAAAAACACCTTTCATGTATTTTAAAGACCTTTTAAAATCACTAATTTTATTAGTAATTATAGGTGGAGCTTTAGTTTATATTTTGCTTTTTGCAATTGCTAAATTAGGCGAGTTTTGGTGGATAGGTGGCTTTGCGATATTATTTATCTTTAGTCTTTTAGCTATGGTTATTTATCCTAATTTTATTGTTCCTATGTTTAATAAATTAAGTCCTATTGAAGGCGAGTTAAAGGATAACATTCAAGCGTTATTAAATGATTGCGGTTTTAAGAGTAATGGAGTATTTAGCATGGATGCAAGTAAGAATGATACAAGGCTAAATGCTTATTTTGCTGGTATGTTTGGAGCAAAAAAGGTAGTTCTTTATGATACTTTGATTAATGCTATGAATAAAAATGAATTGTTAGCTGTTTTAGCACATGAATTAGGACATTTTAAAAATAAAGATATTTTAAAAATGCTTTTTATAAGTGGATTAAATCTTTTAATAACTTTTGCAATTTTTGGATATTTTTCAAGTTTTTTTGAAAATCAGTTTAATTTAGAAGGCTTTGTTTCTAGCTCATTATTTGCCTTTATTATGGTTGGTTCAGCAATATCTTTTGTTCTAAGTCCTATTTTAAATTCTATTTCAAGAAAGAATGAATTTAACGCAGATAAACACGGAGCTTTAAAAACAAGTAAAAGCGATATGATAAATGCTTTAAAAGTATTAGCAATTCACAATAAAGCCTTGCTAGATCATAACGCTATTTATGAAGCTATATATAAAACTCATCCAAGTTTAAGCAAAAGAATAAGTGCTCTAAATGATAGTAGCTTTTAATGAATTAAAAAGCTTAGTTGGAGATTTGATTGCTAAGCAAATTATTATGGAGTATTTTTCATTTTCATTGCTTGAATACTCACTTGCAAGAACAAATACTATAAGCGAAAATGATAGAAAAAACTTAATAAATATTGCAAATTTATATTTAAACAATATGCCTTTGCAATATATTTTCAAAAAAACTTATATAAAAGATTTAGAATTTTTATGCGAAAACGGAGTGTTAATTCCAAGGTGCGATACAGAAATTTTAATTGATTTAGCGACTAATTACATAAAAGAACATAATGTAAAAAATGCTTATGAAATAGGCTTTGGTAGTGGAATTATTAGTATATGTTTAAAGCTTTTTACAAATATTAATATAAAAGCTTGTGATATAAATAAAAAGGCTTTAGAGTTAGCTTGTAAAAATGCTAAAAAACATAATGTAGATTGCGATTTTCATCTAGCAGATTTTAATAGCTTATCATTTAAAAACTATGAATTAGTGGTATCAAATCCACCTTATATTAGCACAAATTATGCTTTAGATGAATACGTAAAAAAAGAGCCAAAAACAGCACTTTATGGTGGTAAAAAAGGCTATGAATTATTATTTAAAATTATTAAAAAATGTTATTTAGAAAATGTAAAATGCTTAATATGTGAATTTGGATACGATCAAAAAGAAGTTTTGAGAGAGTATTTAAAAGAATATAATTTTAAAGCTAGTTTTTATAAAGATTTAAATGGATTTGATAGAGTGTTTATAGCAGAAAGGTTAGATTATGAGAAAAATTAATGATTTTTTATTAGCAGGAATAATTTTTATTGAAATTTTTATAGGAATTGTAGTTGCTCCTATTATATTTTTTCCAAGTGAAATTATAGGAGATGGAATTTTAAGTCATTTAGAGAGTGGTTTGCTAATGACTCAAGTATTTGTAAAATTTAATTATTTGTTACTTTTTGTAAGCTTTTTTAATATTTTTTATGAAATTTTTACGAATAAATTAGCTAGCTTTAGAGTGTTTTTGAGCTTTTTAATAGTAATTTTGGCTTTAATTTTTGTTTTTTATTACACACAAAATGTTTTAAATATGCAAGAATTGGGCATAACTAATAGCGATGAGTTTAATACAAATCATAAGCAAAGCGAAATATTATTTAAAGTAATGGTAGTTTTACAATTTATTTTATTCTTTACTAAGAAAAAAGAAAAATAATGTATAATCGGCAAAATTTAAAAGGAGTTTAGCATGCAAATTAATAGTAGTATTCAAAGCAATGTGTTAATGGCTCAAAATAAACCTATTCAAAAAGTTGAAGATACTTCGGCAGAGCAAGTAAATGAGAAAAAAATAGGTGAAGAAAAATTAGGCGAGAAAAAATATCAAGAAATTTCAAATTTACAAGATGATATGATTTCAAAAGCCATGAATAATGCTAATAAATCTGATTTAAAAGAAGACTTAGCAAAAATTGAAGATAGCTTAAAAACTGCAACAAATAATGACAGAATGAAAAGCGAAGATTTTTCTAAGTTAAATGCTGATTTTTTAAAACAAAACGAAGAAAGTTTTAAAAACGCACAACAAGTTAGCTTAAATCAAAGTCAATTAGCTTCATTACTAGCTTAATCTAAAGGGCTTTTAGCCCTTTGTAATTCCTATTTCAAATTCTTTTAATTTAATTTATAAAATTTACATAAAATTTACATATTTTTGAAAATAACTTTTCAACTCACATTTATACTTTTAACGCTATTAAAAAATAAGGAGAAAAAATGAGAAAAATAGCGTTTTTAAGTTTAGTTGCAAGTTGCTTACTTGCAAATCCTATTAATGCGATTACAAGAGAAGAAGGTTCAGGAACTAGAAGTGCATTTGTTGAACTTTTTGATATTTCAAAAGAAATTAAGGGCAAAAAAGTTGATAATATTAGTCCAAAAATAGCTGTAACAAATTCAACTGGAGTAATGATAACAAGTGTTAAAAATGATAAATTTGCATTAGGTTATATATCTTTAGGTGCTTTAAATGAAGATTTAAAAGCGCTTAATATAGATAATATAAAGCCTAATATTGAAAATATAAAAAATAATTCTTATAAAATTTCAAGAGATTTTAATTTAGCAATTATTAAGCAATCTGATTTGATTAATGATTTTTTTGAGTATTTAAAATCAAATGAAGCTAACAAAATCATAAGTGATTTAAAATATATACCTTTAGAAAGCAAAGAATTTAAGAGCAAGCAATTAAGTGGAGAACTTATAATTCAAGGTTCAAGCTCAATATCTGCTTTAATGCAAAAATTAGCAAATGCTTATATGCAAATTAATAAAAATGCAAAAATAAAAGTATTAACAAGCGATTCATCAATGGGAATTAGTTCAATAATTAATAATATAGCAGATATTGCGATGGTTTCTAGAGATTTAAAACAAAGCGAATTAGAAAAGGGTCTTAAATCTATGGTTTTAGCAAAAGATGCAATAGTTATTATTGTAAATAAAGCAAATCCTTTAAATAATCTTTCAAGCAAAAATATAAAAGATATTTATGAAGGCAAAATCATAAATTATAAGGATTTAAGTGAGTAAAAATATATTTTTAGGCTTAGCACTAGCACTACTTTTAGTGCTAGGTAGTATTTGTTTATTTTTATTTATCGGCGCTTTTGATGCTTTTAAAAATATAGGAGTTTTTGAATTTTTATTTAGCAAGGATTATTATCCAAATCAAGAAATTTTTGGTGTTTTTTCTATGCTTGTTAATACGCTTTTAATAAGTTTTTTAAGTCTTTTATTAGCTAGTATTATAGGTGGGTTTTGCTCTATTTATATAGTATTTTTTGCTAAAGCTAAAATTAAAAGCATTTTTACTTTTATACTATCTATTTTATCAATGATTCCTTCGGTTCTTTATGGATTTTTTGCACTAGTTGTAATTGTTCCATTTATAGCAAGTATTAGCAATACATCAGGTAAGGGATTTTTAAGTGCTTTAATAATTCTTAGCATTATGATTTTACCAACTATTATTTTATTATTTTCTAGTTATTTAGATGCTGTAAATAAAGATTATTTTAAAGCTTCTTTAGCTTTAGGTTTATCAAGACAAAAATCAATAATTATTATGTTAAGAGCAGGTTTTAGCGGTATCTTAACAGCTTTAGTTTTGGCATTAGCAAGAGCTTTAGGAGAGGCTATGGCAGTAGTTATGGTTGCTGGAAATCAAGTTCAAATTCCAAGCACAATCCTAGAGGGCTTTAGAACTTTAAGTGCTAATATAGTTTTAGAAATGGGATATGCTGCAAATTTACATAAAAGTGCCTTGATTGCAAGTGGTTTTGTATTATTTATGATGATACTTTTAATTAATGTTTTTATAACTTTTTTAAAGGATAAAAATGTCAAAAATTAATACTTTTAAAATTTTAATGTATAGCTTTAGTTTTTTTGTAGCAGCAATTTTTGTGAGTATTTTTGCTTTTGTATTAATAAATGGCTTATCTCATATAAATTTAAAAATGTTTGATTTAAGTAGTGAAGAAAGCGTGATAATTTCAATTATTAATACAATAAATATAATTATTTCTAGCATATTTTTAGCAGGAATTTTTGGTATAGGTGGTAGTGTATATTTAGCATTTTATACCAAACAAAATAGCTTATTTTACAAGATAATTTCGCTAAGCTCAAATACTTTAGCTGCAATTCCATCAATAGTTTATGGGCTTTTTGGTTATTTAGCTTTTGTGATTTTTTGTGGTTTTAAGATTAGTTTTATATCAGGAACTCTAACTTTAAGCATTATGTGTATGCCAATTATTTTATCTAATACACTTGAAGCTATTAAATCAGTAGATATTACATATCAAAAAGCAGCCTATGCACTAGGTGCTTCAAAATTAAGAGTGGTGTATTTGGTTTTATTTACAGCTAAAAAAGAAATAATTTCAGGATTAATTTTATCTATTGCTAAGGTAATAAGCGAAAGTGCTGCATTAATTTATACCTTTGGAACATTAAATGAAATTGCTAGTTTAAATAGTAGTGGCAGAACCTTAAGTGTTCATTTGTATGTATTAGCAAGCGAAGGATTATATTTAGATAGTGCTTATGCAAGTAGTTTTATTTTAATGATATTTATTTTTATTATTTGTTTTATTATTAATTATTTACTTAGGAGAATTAAATGAATTGTTTTGAAATATCAAATATGAATTTGTATTATAAAGATTTTTTAGCATTAAAAGACATTAATTTAAGCTTTGCTAAAAATAAAGTTCATGCTTTAATCGGACCTAGTGGTTGTGGAAAGTCTAGCTTTTTAAGCACATTAAATAAAATGGTAGATTTAATTGAATATGCAAAAATCACAGGAGAAATTAGATATGAAAATAAAGATATTTATAAAGATTACGATACTAATTCATTAAGAAAGGAAGTAGGGCTTATATTTCAAAAACCAAATCCATTTTTAATGAGTATATACGAAAATATAACTTTTGCTCCAAAGTCTTATGGAATTAAAAATAAAAATGATTTAGATGAAATTGTAGAAAATTCTTTAAAAAAAGCTGCTTTATTTGATGAGCTAAAAGATAGATTAAAACAAAATGCAAGCTCTTTAAGTGGTGGTCAGCAACAAAGATTATGTATAGCAAGAGCTTTAGCTATAAATCCAAAAGTATTATTAATGGATGAGCCAACTTCAGCACTTGATCCAATAGGCGTTGCAAAGATTGAAGAGCTTATACAAGAATTAAAACAAAACCATACAATAATAATAGTTACTCATAATATGCAGCAAGCTGCAAGAATATCAGATACTACTTCATTTTTTTTAAATAAAGAAGTAGTAGAATCGGATAATACTTATAATATTTTTAATAATGCAAAAGATACAAGAACTAAGGATTATATAAATGGTAAATTCGGTTAAGATTTTTGTATTAGAAGATGATTTAAATATAAATGAATTAATTAATTATGCTTTAAAATCAAACGAATTTGAAGTAAGGTGCTTTTATGAAGCTTCTAAATTATATGAAGCATTAGAAAAAGAAATATGCGATATTTTAGTTCTTGATATAATGCTTCCTTATGAAGATGGTTTTAGTGTTTTAAAAAATCTTAAGGCTAGTCATAAAACAAAAAATATTCAAATATTATTATTGAGTGCTTTAGATAGTGAATTAGATAAGGTAAAAGGACTTGATTTAGGTGCAAGTGATTATATTACAAAGCCATTTTCAATTTTAGAATTTTTAGCAAGAATTAAAAATATTTTAAGATATTCTAAGAAAAATAAAAATTTAATATTATTAAACAAATTAAGCGTAGATTTAGATGCTAGATTAGTAAAGCTTGATGATGAAGTTATTAATTTAACATTGAAAGAATATGAATTATTATTGCTTTTTATACAAAATCCTAATCAATGTTTTAGTAAAGATAGCTTATTTGAATTGATTTGGGGTGGGATTTATTCAAGTAGAACTATTGATATTCATATAAATACTTTAAGAACCAAGCTTAAAGAATATGGCAAATGTATCAAAACGATACATAAAATGGGTTATAAGTTTGAAAATCCAAAGAATTTGAATTAGGAATTGAAATTAATAATATTTTATATTTTATTTTTGTTATATTTAAATGACTAGAATTGCTAGAATTTTATATCAGGAGAAAAAATGAAAAGAGAAGAAATAAAAGAATTAATAGATATGTTTGCACAAGCAAATATAGGCAAAATCAAAATCAAAGAAGGAGATTTTGAAATAAGCCTAGAAAAGCAAGGAACTGTTGTTGAATGCGCTCCAATTCCTGCAGCTATGCCACATGCAGCACCAGCTCCAATAAATGTAAATGTAGTAAATGAAGCTCAACCGGTTAAAAATTCACACCCAACAATTACAAGCCCAATGGTAGGAACTTTCTATCAAGCACCAAGCCCAGGAGCAGCACCATTCGTAAAAGTTGGTCAAACAGTAAGAAAAGGCGATACTATTTGCATTATTGAGGCAATGAAGATTATGAATGAAATTGAAGCTGAGTTTGATTGCAAAATTGTAAGTGCATTAGTAGAAGATGGACAACCTGTGGAGTTTGGAACAGAATTATTTGCAGTTGAAAAACTATAAGTAGGTAATTATGAGAGAAATTAAAAAAATATTAATTGCAAATCGTGGTGAAATAGCCCTAAGAGCTATTAGAACGATTAAAGAAATGGGAAAAGAAGCGATTTGTATATATTCAAGTGCTGATAAAGATGCTTTATACTTAAAATATTGCGATGCAAGTATTTGCGTTGGTGGTCCAAAGTCAAGCGAAAGTTATTTAAATATTCCATCAATTATAAGCGCTGCAGAATTATGTGGTGCTGATGCGATTTTTCCAGGTTATGGATTTTTAAGTGAAAATCAAAATTTCGTTGAAATTTGTGAGCGTCATAATATTAAATTCATTGGTCCAAGCGTAGAAGCTATGAATACTATGAGTGATAAAAGTAAAGCTAAGCAAGTTATGAAAAGAGCAGGCGTTCCAGTAATTCCTGGTAGTGATGGAGCTATAAAAGATGTTAATATGGCTAAAGAACTAGCAGAAGAAATGGGCTATCCTGTTATTTTAAAAGCTGCTGCAGGTGGTGGCGGCCGTGGTATGCGTGTAGTTGAAAAAGCTGCAGATTTAGAAAAAGCATACTGGTCAGCAGAAAGCGAAGCAACAAGTGCATTTGGTGATGGAAGAATGTATATAGAAAAATATATCAAAAACCCACGCCATATAGAAGTGCAAATTATAGGAGATAGCTTTGGTAATGTTATTCATGTAGGAGAGCGTGATTGCTCTATGCAAAGAAGACATCAAAAGCTAATAGAAGAAAGTCCTGCGAAGATTTTAACTCCTGAAACAAGAGCGAAATTACTTGAAACTGCAGTAAGAGCTGCAAAAGCGATAGGATATGAAGGTGCTGGAACATTTGAGTTTTTATTAGATGATTATCAAAACTTTTATTTCATTGAAATGAATACAAGACTTCAAGTTGAGCACTGCGTAAGTGAAATGTGTAGTGGTGAAGATATAATCCGCCATATGATAAATGTAGCAGAAGGAAAAGCTCTACCTAAACAAGAAGAAATAAGCTTTAAAGGTCATTCAATTGAGTGCAGAATTACAGCAGAAGACCCTAAGACATTTACTCCTTGTCCTGGAAAAATCACAAGATATTCAGCTCCAGGTGGTGCAAATGTAAGAATGGAAAGCCATATTTATCAAGATTATTCAGTTCCGCCGTTTTATGATAGTATGATTGGTAAGCTTGTAGTTTGGGCTCCAACTAGAGAAATGGCAATTCATAAAATGAAATGCGCTTTACAAGAATTAATTGTAGGTGGAATTAAAACTACAAAAGATTTTCATATTTCTATGATGGAAAATCCTGATTTTATTAATAATAAATTTGATACAAACTATTTATCAAGAAGATAATTCCTAAATGAAATTCTTTAAGAATTTCATTTAGCTAAACAACATGAAAGAAATCAATTTTTTTAAATTATCTTTAAATATCTACTTAGAAATGTTGCTAAGATTTAGCTCGGTAGTTATAAATACTATTATGATTAGCAGATACAATGTATTTTTAATAGGAGCTATGAGTAGTGCTAATCAAATCTTTATAATAGCTACTACGATTTTTTCATTCTTATCAATTGGCTCTAGCGTATTAATCTCTCAAGCACTAGGAGCAAATAACAAAAATCTAGCAATAAAATCAGCTCATATAAGCTTATCTTTTAATGTGATTTTAGGAATATTTATATTTTTTATAATTCATTTCTTTGATTTTAAAATGCTTAAATTACTCAATGTTCCTGATGAGATTTTCAACTATTCTTTGATTTATTTACAAACTATTGCTTATGTAATCTTGCTTGATTGCGTAAATATAGCATTATCATCGGTAATTAGAACCTATGCAAAAGCAAAAGAACTTATGATAGTTTCACTTGTGATGAATGCTGTTAATATAATTTTTAATGCGATATTTTTGTATAAATATGATTTAGGATTATTTGGCGTTGGGATTTCAAGTATTATTTCAAGAATTGTTTGCCTTATTATGCTTGTTTATATTTATTTTAAGATTGCAAAATTACGCATATACTTTAAGTTATTTTTCAATATTAATAAAGATATTTTTAAAAAGATTTTAACAATAGGCGGCTTTAGTGCTGGTGAAAACCTACTTTGGTCGGCTCAATATATGGTGATTTTTGCTTTTGTTGGCTTGCTCGGAAAAGACGCAATGAGTATTCAGAGCATATTTTTTCAAATTTCAATGTTTATTTTTACAACGAGTTCGGCTTTAAGTGTTGCAAATGAGATAATTATAGGAAGATTAGTAGGGGCAAAAGAATACGAAAAAGCGTATAAACATAGCTTTGTAATTTTAAAAATAGCAATAATTTTAAGCTTTATTTTTGCTAGTTTTGTGTTTATATTTCAAGATTATATTTTTAAAGCACTTGATTTAAATGATGATTTGATTAAGATTATTAAGCCACTTTTTATTATTTCTTTTGTTTTAGAGACTTCAAGGGCTATGAATATCGTTATGGTAAATTCGCTTAGAGCGAGTAGTGATGCTGCATATCCATTTTATATGGGAATTATTTTTATGTGGGGAGTTAGTGTTCCTTTGGCTTATATTTTAGGAATACATTTTGGCTTTGCAATGGTTGGGATTTGGAGTGCCTTTGTAGCCGATGAGTTCTTGCGTGGGCTTGCAAATACATATCGTTGGAAGAGTAAAAAATGGCAGAATAAAACAAGCTAAATAAGGATTAGATCTTGCAAAAAGAACAAATTATATACAATATTTAAAGCTTTGTTTTTATTAAAATATATTATTGTTTTTATGTTTTTTACGATAATTTTATGTCTTTCAATAGGTGGTTTTATAGTATTTATTGCTTTTGTTTTACCAATTTTGCTTGTAATTCTTTATTTCCAACTTATGCCACTTATAATAAGAAAAATTGTATGCTATGATGAATATTTTGAAATTATTAGGATTTTTAGAAAGACAAGGGTGAATTACGCTGATTTATATAAATATTATTTTGTAAGTTGTAGAAAAGTTTTTTTAAATAAAGATTTGTATTTATGTTATAACTATGTAAAATTTGTTACTATTATAAATTGCTCTATATTTAATCCAAATGAGTTAAAAAAAATTTTTAGAATTATTAAATAATAAAGGTATTAATGAAGAAATTTCAGACATTGATGATAGCTTATTTTATAGTCTTTTTGCTTTAATCAAAAAAGCTAATTCCTATTTCAAATTCCTTTGAAGATTACTAGAATTTGAAATAGGAATTTAAATATTAAAATTGATAATTGTTTTATTAAATGCTATGATATGAAAAACAATTAAGGTTATAGTATGAAAAAAACATTAGAAATCTTAAAAATACTTTTTATGATTTTTATAATAATTGAAATAATGATTGCTATTGGCTCAGTTTTTGCAGGTGTAATTTTTAGCATTGGCTCAGATGTAAATGTGATTTATTCAATTCTTTTTTTCTTTTTTGCAGCTAATGGTTTTATTTGTGAAAATTTAAGTCAAATAATAATTTTATTTTACAAAGGACTTATACTTTATCCGCTAATTTATCTTCAAGCTTTTATAATCATATTTTTTATAATACTTTTCTTTAAATTAAGAAAGAAATTTAATAACAAACTTGCTTTTACTTATAGCATAATTCCTATGATAATAATATTTGCTTTATATAATTATTTTTTTAGAACCATACCTGATTACTCAAGTAAAACTCATGAAAGAATAGTAACTCTAAGTGATTATAAAAAATATCAGCAAGGCTATTGCTTAGAAGAAAATAGGATATTACCTAAAGATGAGCTTTATAAAAGAGTGGTGATAAATTTTTTAAAAACAAAAAGATGGGATGAAACCTATAAACGCTCATCTTTTTCTCTTAATGAAGATAATGAAGATAAAATAAATTATTACATTCATAAAGATTTTAATTTAGATAATTATAAAGAGTTTTTAAAGCAACGAGCCTTAGAAAAAGAATATTTTTCTTTAGATGAACTTCAAGAAGTTGATTATTCTAAATACCTAACGATAGACGCTAAAAACAACAAAGCAGGGTTTATTAAACCTGTTATTTTGGCAAATAATTCAATAAAACAATATTATGTATATTTAGATGATAGTTTTTATTTTAAAGAAAACGCAATATTTTATAAAAAAATACATTTATATACACTACAAGAACAAGAAAAAAATTTAGATAAATTAATGAAAAAGTTTAAAAACTATAAAGATGATTTTACTTACGGAATAGTGTTTGACAATTGCGGTAATTTTTAATTTCATGTATATAGAAAGGAGAAAGCATGGCAAATTTTAGATTAGATTTAAATGGTGGTTTTATAAATATTAGAATTATATAAACAAAATAAATCTTATAACAAAGTAATTATAAAACTTCTAATTCCTATTTCAAATTCCTTAAAAAAATTATGAGAATTTGAAATAGGAATTTGGGTTAATATAAAAAAGTTTTTATAGTGGTAAGATATCTTGGATTTTACTTTAAGCTAAGAATAAAACATATAAAGCAGTAATTACAAATCTAATAGATAATAATATAAGGGGTGATTTTTCGCAATTACAGCTTATAGAAGAAAAGTTTAATAAGGAGAAAATTTGAGCGAATATTTAACTTCTAGTAATTTTACGCCTTTATTTTATTTAAAAGATAAAAATGCTTATATTACTAGCTTGGTTCATTGTAGTGCTTTGTTTATTTGCTTTTGTGTTTTTATGTATATTGGTAATTTTTGGTTTCTAGTATTAATTTATTTATTATTGCTGCATATTTTGATGAGCGATATTTGCATTGTAAGTTTAAAAAACCTAATATTATATATTTTCATAAGGATTTTATACATTTTGTTAATCATAGTTGTAGGCAAAGAGATGAGCTTAATGAAGAAGAAAAAACAATATATTTAAAAAATGTTAAAATCTATAAAACCTGCCTTAATATTCAAAGCAAACAACAATTATATAAATTAAATAATTTTTTAAGTATATTTTATATTTTTATGAGTGTTTGTAATTTTATACTTTTAGTGTTTTTTAAAAATATTTATAAAATTTTTACTTTAAATTATCAAAGATTTTATGATACTTTATTAATAGAAGATGATGAGAATATTATTTGTATTTATACGGACAAATCTAATTATTCGCTTTTGTATGAATATTTTTTAAATAATTTTAATATTGATATAACAAAGCTTGATGTTAAAATCAAGCCCTTTTTCTTTCATTCGCATTTGGTTTATAAATACACTAAAAGCTAAGCTTATGAAAGCTATTTAAAATTCAAATTCCTATTTCAAATTCTTTTAATTTTCTTCCATTTTTTTTGACATTCTATAAATAAATGAAAAAATTTCGGCTACTGCTTTATACATAGCAGGTGGGATTTCTTCTCCTAATTCAAGCTTACTTAAAACTTCGCATAATTCTTCATCTTCTTTAATTGGTATTCCATTTTCATTTGCTAGTTTTATAATGCGTTCGGCTATTTCACCACTACCTGTTGCCATTACTTTTGGGGCGTTGTTTTTTTCTTTGTTATAGCCTAAGGCTAGAGCTTTTTTAATTTTATTCATATTTTTTTATCAAATCCTATATTTATTTTATATTCTTCTTCATATTTATTTTCTCTAAGTTTGCTAATGAAGAAATTAGAAACTATCAAATCCGCTTTTCTTAAGTCCTTTTTAAACATTTTTGCATGATTTATCAAAGTTTGCCTAAAAACATCATTTTCTATCATCATATTTATATCTAAATATTTATCTTTATTTAGCCCAAGCATTATATTTAAAGAGCCTAATTTTTTAAATTTTAATTTAATTTGAGCGTAAAATCTATCTTCACTATCACTTCTAAAACTTATATTTGATTCATCTAAATCATCAATAGAGTAGGGCAAATAAGTATTAACTTCGTTATTTGCTACTGAGATTATTTGGTTTAATTCAATTTGATTTAATAGTTTTTGACTCATTTCATAAGCTACTTTATTATCCTTTGCTAAAGCCATTTTGCTAGTTTGAAGCAAAATCGCTTTTGCATCATTTGATACGGCTTTGCTAATATGCTCGTTATTTCTAGGGCTTATGTTATCCATATCTTTTTTTGCTTGATTTAGATGAGTTTTTAATCCTTTTAGCTCGTTTGTGCTTACATAATTTTTAAAACTTTCTTCGTTTTTTAGGTTTGCACTAAGTAATCTTGTAAGGTTTTCAATTTTGTTTTGTAGGCTTAGGTTTTCTGCATTTAATACATTGCTTATAATTTGATTTTGATTTATTACTTGCTTGATTTCTGGATTTGAAATTAGCTTTAATTCTTCTTTAATATCTTGAGATTTTGTGATTTCTTGCAATGCTTTTAAATCATTTTTAATCTCATCATTTGTTTTTACAATAGGCTTTTCACTTGTTTTTATCTCTTCTTTATTTTGTGGTAGCTTGATTTGCTCTTTAATATCTTCTTTTGTGATTGTATTTGTTTTATTTTCTTGAGTTTTATTTAAGGTATTTTCTTGTTTTATTTCTACTTTTTCATTTAGGTTTTTATTAATATCGCTTAATTTATTAAAGATTTCGTGATTATTTTTAAGAATTTCTTTGATATTTTCAAGCTTATTTAAGATATTGTTTTCCCCATTTGGCTTTTTATAATTATTATGCATATTTGCTGGGTTATTTACTAATTCTTTCGCTATGTTTTTAATATCTTGCAAACTTGATTTTAGGCTTGCTAGTTTTGGCAATATTGTTTTTAATTTATCATTTTTAACTTCTATGTTTATTAGATTTTTTATTTCGTTATTGATTTTGCTCTCTAGCTTATTCGCTACTTCTATTAGCTTTAATGGTTCATTGTTTTTTTGCAAATACGCTCTTGCGTTTTTTAATAATTCAAATGTTTTTATAATAGAATTATTAGTATTTGTGCCTTTATTTTCTAGTTTTTCATTTATAAAATTTTCAAGTTTTAAAAGTGATTCTTTAGCATCCATTTTCTCTTGTCCAAGCTTAAAAATCTCACTTTTTAACTCACTTGTTTTAATATTTTTCATAAAAGAAATTAGCCTAAAGAAGCTTTGTGGCAATACTTGTTCGTTTAGATTAGCCCTTAATTTACTTTCTAAAAAAATACCAGAATTATTCAAGGCTTGAAATAATGCTTTTGAATCTTGCATTTTGGTATTTAATAAATTATCAAGCTTTTTTACAAAAACTTCTAAATCTTTATCCTTGCTAAGTATTGATTTTAATTCCTTTAAATCTTCGGCTATATTTTTAGAAATATTAATGTTTTTTGCATTTTCACCTAATTGATTTAAATCTTTACTAGCTTTTATGCTATCTAGTAATTTATTTACAATTTTTTTAATGCCAAGCTCAAGAGTTTCATCTTCGCTTATGGCTTCGTTTATTAAAGAACTTCCTTCTTTTATGGGTTCTTTTATATCTTTAGTATTATTTGGTTTTAGGTTTGCACCTTGTTGCTTTAGTCCTAAATCGCTATTTACTAAAGAATTTAAAGTAGTGTTAATATTATTCATCGTTGCCTAAATGAACGAACTGGCTAGGTTTTTGTTCGTATTCAATTCTATTTGCTGCATCTATTTTTGGCTGAGTTAGTGTAAAAACACCTAAGCCAAATAATAAGATAATATAAACTAAAATATAAGCATTTGCACCAAAAGTATTAATCGCATATCCTAAAATTATAGGAGATACAACAGAGCTTGATACATAAGCAAACATTAGCGTTCTTCCTATTTCAAGTATTTGTGAGCTTTCTTTTGCCCTATCGCTTGCTCTTGCAAGTGCTAATGCGTAAATGCAAAAAAGCCCCATTCCAAGAAAAAAGCAAAAAATAAAAATAGCTATTTTATTACTAGCTAAAAAATATAAACCAACACTAGAAACAAAAGCAAGGCTTACACAAAATAAAATAGCAATTTTTCTTCCATAAACATCAGATAATCTTCCCATAAATAACTGAGCTATAAATCCACCAAGCATAGCAGTAAAAATAAGCAATGAAATATCTTGAATATTATAATTTAGTGCTAGAAAATATGTTTGCGACATAGAAAAGAACCCATTCATCAAAAATCCACCAACAAAAGCAGCTATAAAAGCTAATTTTGATACATTGAAAATATTTGGAACGCTGATTTTTTTCCTTTCTTTTAGTTTAGGTTGCTTTATTTTTAATAAATTAAGTGGCAAAGAACATAATAAAATAACCAAAACCGCAATTATAAAAACATTATTATAACTAGGCTTTAAATACATTAATAATACACCTATGGCAAAGCCTGAATAAAATACTATTTCATAAATTGATAGCATTCTTGAACGGATTTCGTTTTTTGATTTTTGATTTATCCATGATTCAATGATGATTAATAATGTATAGTATGAAAATCCTATGATAAATCTTAAGATTGCCCATAAATATATATCTTTAATCACTATATGCAGTATGGTTGCAATTGCAAATAATGAAGTAAAAAAACCAAAACTTCTAATATGTCCTACTTTTTGAATTAAAGTATGAGATGCAAAAGTGCTAATTAATGCTCCTAAATATATGCAAGAACTAATTAAGCCTATGTAAAAATCGTTATAACCTAATTCTTTTAATAATATAGGATTAGTGCTAAGTAAAAACGAGTTGCCTACAAATAATAAAAGTGAAGCAAATAATAAAGCTTTTAAAGAATTTATAGTTTTAACCATTTTTAGCCTTTAGTATCGTAATGCTTAATAATATTAATATTGAGCTTACAAAAAATGCACTAACATGAAAAAGATTATTCTTAATTAAAATTCCAGTTAGAATTATAAAAATAATATATGCAAAAATTTTATATAAATTTATAAATACATTAAAATGTTTTAAATGTTTTAAGCTTTCTTTTATGCCTTTTTTTGGTAGTTCAATTTCTAAAGGATTATATAAAAAAAATCTTGGCATACAAGCTATTTGAAACTTTGGTAAAGATTTTTTTAGTTTTATATAGCTAATTAATGGTATTAAAGTATTTGCAAAAAATGCTAGTTGAATGCTAAAAAACGCACTCAAACTAGCAAATATTAAGCATAAAATTGCATCTAAGATTATTAAAGATATAAGAAATTTATACATAAAACATAAGCTTTGCACAAAGCACAATTAATATCGCTAAAATTAAAGCTAATGGATGAATGATTTTATTTAAAGGATTTGGTTTTTTAAGAATAAATTTATAACTTAAACTAAGTGCAACCATGATAAAAATCAAACAAGCAAAGAAAACTTTTAGCATAAAAATTTGTTGAAAGGTAGTATCAAAATATCCGATTTGACTACCAACCCATTTACTCATCATCATTCCGCCTGTAAGTAGCAATAATAGCACACAAATAGGCATGATTTTAATAGCTTTTTTAGTAATTACTTCCTGAACTTCAGTTCTTAATTCCTGTTTTAAATTCTTTTTAGCTTTACTAAAAATAACAACATCAAAAAACAAATAACCAACAAAAATAATCGCACAAAAAACATGAATAATAAGTGCAAATGGATATAAACTTTCCATATTTTTCCTTTCGTAATTTTTAAATGAGATTATATTTGTCTTTTTTGTTTGTTTTATTGATTTGGCTTAATTATTATAAAAGTTTATTAATAATTATTCTAGGGCATTAAGCCCTAGAGTATTAATCTACTTTAAAGTTTTCAATTTCATTAAAGTTTAGGTATTTGTAGATATTTGCTTTTTTGCTATCGTTTAATTTATCATTTACAAGCTCAAGATATTCGCTTGGATTTGGTAAGCGTCCTAAGATAGCACAAACAGCGCCAAGCTCAGCACTTCCTAAATAAACTTTAGCTCCTATTCCCATTCTATTATCAAAGTTTCTTGTGCTTGTACTAAATACAATAGCTCCATCATTTACACGAGCTTGATTACCCATACATAAGCTACAACCAGGAACTTCAATTCTTGCTCCTGCAGCACCATAGATTGAGTAATATCCTTCATTTGTTAGTTGAGCTTTATCCATTTTTGTTGGAGGTGCTATCCAAAGGCGAGTTTTAAGCATACCTTTACCTTTTATAATCTCACCTAAAGCTCTATAATGTCCTATATTTGTCATACAAGAACCTATAAATATCTCATCAATATTCTTAGGGCGATTGTTATCAGCTAAAACTTCGCTTAAAGTTGCAACATCATCAGGATCATTAGGGCATGCTAAAATAGGCTCTTTTACTTGATTTAAGTCTATTTCAAAGATATGCTCATACTCTGCATCTTTATCAGCTCTTAATAAAGTAGGGTTGTTAAGCCATTCTTGCATTCTTGCCTTTCTTCTTAAAAGCGTGTTTTTATCATTATAACCTGCTTCAACCATTGCATCAATTAAGCTTATATTTGATTTTAAGTATTCAGCAATGCTTTCTTTACTAAGATTAACACAACAAGCTGCCGCACTTCTTTCAGCACTTGCATCGCTTAATTCAAATGCTTGTTCTACTTTTAGATTTTCAAGTCCTTCAATTTCTAAGATTTTACCTGCAAAAATATTCTTTTTGCCTTTCTTCTCAACTGTTAAATAACCTTCTTTAATTGCTACATAAGGGATTAGATTTACTAAATCTCTAAGAGTAATTCCAGGTTGTAATTCACCTTTAAAGCGAACTAAAATGCTCTCAGGTACGTTAAGTGGCATAGCCCCTGTAACAGCAGCAAACGCTACTAGACCACTTCCAGCTGGAAAGCTTATTCCTATTGGAAATCTTGTGTGTGAATCAGCACCAGTTCCAACCTCATCAGGCATAGCAAAGCGATTTAACCAGCTATGAATAACACCATCGCCAGGCTTAAGCGATACCCCACCTCTTGAACTCATAAAACCAGGTAGAGTTTGATGAGTATTTACATCGCTTGATTTTGGATAAGCTGCAGTATGGCAGAAGCTTTGCATAACAAAATCAGCATTAAATCCTAAGCTTGCAAGTTCTTTTATCTCATCTCTTGTCATTGGTCCTGTTGTATCTTGTGAGCCAACGGTAGTTGTTTTTGGCTCAATATACATTCCAGGAACAACTCCTTCTAAGCCGCAAGCACGACCTAACATTTTTTGAGCTAAGGTATAGCCTTTAACTTTAACTTCAGGTTGAGCTGGTTTTTTAAATATTTCTTCTTTTGGCATTCCTAGAACCTCTCTAGCTTTAGCGCATAATCCACGACCTACAATTAGCGGGATTCTACCACCTGCACGAACTTCATCTAAAAGCGTATTAGGTGTAAGTTCAAAAGTAGAAATTACCTTTCCTTCTTTTCTTATTTCGCCTTTTTCAATATCTATTATAAATTTATCACCCATTTCAAGGCTTGTTACATCACAAACAATAGGTAAGGCTCCACTATCTTGGGCAGTATTAAAGAAAATTGGAGCAATAGTTTGACCTAAAATAACACCACCTGTGCGTTTATTTGGAACTCCTTTTATATCTTTACCTAAGTGCCATTGAACTGAATTTATTGCTGATTTACGGCTTGAGCCAGTTCCTACAACATCACCTACATAAGCAACTTCAACTCCTGCTTTTTTAAGTTCTGCGATTTTTTCAATACTTCCTTCTTGTCTTCTTACAAGCATTGCTTGAGCGTGCAATGGAATATCGCTTCTTGTAAATGCTTCACTAGCAGGACTTAAATCATCGGTATTTGTTTCGCCATTTACCTTAAAGCAAACGCATTCAATTTGCTTTGCAACTTCAGCTCTTTTGATAAACCATTCAGCATTTGCCCAGCTTGTAAGAACTTTTGTAGCGTATTTATTGCCATTTTTGTGTAATTCTACAACTTTATCAAAACCATCATGAACGAAAATAATATCTTCTAAAGCATTTGCAGCAAGCTCAGCGATTTCATTATTTTCTAATGCTTTTAATAATACTCTTACATTGTATCCACCTAGCATTGTGCTTAGCATTGAAATTGCTTCAGCTTTTGATATACAGGTGCATTTGCTTTTATCAAATAAGATTTTTTCTAAAAAATCACACTTAATTAATGCCGAATCATCAACACCAACACCAACACGATTAGCTAATAAATCTTTTAATTTTTCGCTATTACTATCGTTGTTTTCTAACAACTCACATAATTTCTTAGTTTGCTCTACATTTAACGCTAGCGCAGGGACATTTAAAGCCGCACGCTCATCAACTAATTTTTGATATTCATCTAAAAATGCCATGTTAACTCCTTTAAAATTTTTAAAAATTGTAGGTTATTTAAATAATGAATTAGTATATTTTTACGAAAAATGAATGGGGTCAATATCTATTGTTACTTTTTGTAACTTTTTATAATGGCTTGCTAATTTACTTAACAAAATTTTCTTACTTGATCTAATCAATACATAATATCTGTATTTTTTATCAATCTTTTCAATGGCGCATTTTCCATAGCCAATAATTTCGTAATCATCGTAATTTTCTTTACTATTTTTTAGATGATTTGCTAGTTCATCACACAAATTAGAAGCTTCCATTTCATTTGTTGATGATATTATTAGCCTTAATAATCTTTTAAATGGTGGATAATTGTTTCTATATAATTTTTCATCTTCTAAGAACTCATCATAATTTGTTAGATATTTTTCAAAAAAATCTTTATTTTGAGTATTGATTAAAACTTTTGCTTTTTTGCTTCTTCCTGCACGACCTGCTACTTGAATAGCAAGTGCAAGTGTATTTTCACGAGCTTTAAAATCAGGATAGAATAAATACTCATCAAGACCTAAAATCGCACAAAATGTAACATTTTTATAATCATGTCCTTTTGAGATAAGTTGAGTTCCTACTAAAATATCTATATTTCCTAATTCAAATTCTTCTAAGATTTCTTTTAATTTTGTGTTTGAGCTTAGCTCATCGCTATCTAATTTAGCTATTCTTGCACTAGGTAGGGCGATTTTAAGATTTTCGCATAATTGTGCTGTGCCTATTATTTTACTCTCAAGCATTGTGCTTCCACAATTTTCACAAGTGTTTTTTAAATATTCTTTTTTACCACAATAATGGCACTTATAAGTTTTATTGTGTAAGCTCATTGGAACAGAACAATTAGGGCAAATTTTTCTTGTATTGCAGTCTTTGCAAACTACTTGCCTATAATTTCCACGAACTGGTAAGAAAATCATACTTTGTTCTTTTTTCTCTAAATTTTCTTCTAATAAATCTAGTAAATATGGACTTATTATTTCATTATCGCTATCAAAAAGAATTTCTTTTTCGCTTTTAAAATAAGTTCCTTTCAGTCTAAACTTATTAATATTAGTATTAAAAAAACTTTGAAGACTTGGTGTTGCAGAACCTAAGACTATTTTAGCATTTGAAATACTAGCAAGATAAATGGCTAAATCTCTAGCGTTATAACAAGGATATTTTGAAGATTTATATGAATTATCGTGTTCTTCATCTACTATGATTAAGCCTAGATTAGTAAAAGGTAAAAAAAGTGCTGATCTTGCTCCGATTACTAAAGGCTTATTTCCTAATTCAAATTCTATTAAATCTTTTTGTTTTTTTGCCTTAGTTATTTTGCTATGCCAAGTTATGAATGAATCTTTAAAATATACTTTCATTCTTTTTTGCATTTGTGGAGTTAGGCTAATTTCAGGCATTAAAAACAAAGCTTGTTTGCCACTTTTTATGCATTCATCTATTAATTTTGCGTATATTTCGGTTTTGCCACTGCCTGTATCTCCAAAAATTAAATTCATTTTATTTTCTTGAATACTCTTTAAGCATTGTTCTTGTTTTTCATTTAGCTCTATGTTAATTTCGCTACAAATTTTAGTTGTATTTTTTTCTAAATTTTTACTAAAAACAAAGCTATCAAGACATAATGAAATATTAGCAGCATAGTATCTACTCATAAAATTAGCTAATTCAATTTGAGTAGGGCTTAGACTATCATCGTATATTTTAATAATTTCTTTTGTTTTAAATTCAGGTTTTTCACATTTAGAAATTATAACGGCTTGAACTATTTTTTTACTAAGTTCAACTTCAACTTTAGTGAATAATTTTATTTCTAAAGAGCTTTCGTAGGTTAATTCTTCTAAATTATGACCTAGGATAGCTACTTTATAAAAATACATTATATTGTTGCGGGTTCAAAGCAAGGTATTAGATTGTTAATTGAATCAATTCTACTTCTATTGCAACCATTGCAAGTTGCTTTTGCACATTCGAATTTGCCAGTTAAGCTTTTGTAAATTAAATTAAAATAAATATTACTATTAATTGAATATTTGTAGATTAAATAAATTCCATCTTGGGTTCTATCGCTAACTCCCGCTAAATACTTTCCATAATCTAATTCAGGATCATAAGTAGCGTCCCAAGGTATGAATGTGTCTTTAGCTTTTTCTTTTAAGCCAAGAAAAAACCAACCCTTATCTTCATCCCCTCTATCTAAACCATCTTTAAATAAATTTGTAAAAATTTTACTAGTATCTGCCGTAGCTGTTTCAAAATCTTGATAACTTTCATTTTGACCTTTTATTATATTTTTAAGCAGTTGGTTGTTAGCTTTAGAATTAATTGTATCTATTCCTGTTTTTAAACTTGCTAATTCTGTTTTAAATCTTAAATCAAAAAATTTAGGCAATGCAACAGCTGATAATATTCCTATTATTACAATGGCAAATATTAATTCAATCATAGTAAAAGCTTTTTTCACTTTATTTTCCTATTTTTAATTTATTACACTCACTAATATTATTACAAATTAAACTTTTATTAGTTTGTGAATATGCAAAACTTATGCTCTTTTTGTTATTAAAATAAAATGTTATAGTATTTTCTCCTGTGCCATTATTTACTGAAGTCCAACAAGGTGCATTTGATTTAGAAGAATTGCATTCTGCTAATTTGTTAAACACCAAATTTTCACTATCCGTAACTACCCCAGTTTTATTTCCAAAATATATATTTTTAGGGAATTTTTTTGAACCTGTTTCATAAAGCATACTTTGAGAATATTGCTCTAAATTAGTGATGATTAAAGCGTGTTGTTCTTTTAGTCTTAAAGCATAAGCATCATCACGACCAGCGAATAATTTCGGTATTGCAACTCCTGCTAAAGTTCCTATAATTACAATTACGAAAATAATTTCTATCATACTCATAGCTTTTTTCATATTACTCTCCTATAATAGAACAATTTTCTGCTGCCCAGCCACCCCTAGCTTTACTTGTATCGCATTTAAAAGTTCCTAAATTTTCATCATAATTAAAGAAAACAGCTCTTTTATTTTTTGAATTTGTTACAAAAATTAAATCTTCATCAAAATTATCCCAACCAATAGAATTAGCAGCTCTTCTGTGTATTCCGGTAGCTACTTTATCCGCAAAAACTTTAGCTCCTTTACAAGTCATATTGTTATAAAATGCTGGATTTTTATATGCACATAAAGTATTCTTTGGATATTCTTTAAATCCTTTTTCAAGATATTGATTTCCTGCGTAGGTTTCAATACCTTTTCTAATAGCTTCAACTTGTTCTTTTAATTTAACAATATGAGCTGTTTCTCTGTTTGCCATCATTTTAGGTATCGCAATCGCTGATAATATTCCTATAACAGCAATTGCAAAAATCATTTCTATCATACTAAAGGCTTTCTTCATCTGCTTTTCCTTTATGATTAAGAATATTTAGAATATCTACCAATTCATTTCTTAAGTTTTGTAATTCTGATTTTAATCTTTCGTTTTCTTCTTTTGCTTTTTCAAATTCTTGCATTAATTGAAAGTGTGAGTAACACTTCTTAAGGTATAAATTAATAAATTGTGGAATTTCAATATTGCCATTACTAGGATTAATTTTCTTAATATCATCATTTAAATAAGCTAAAAAATCCTTAGTCGGAACATTGAAATTATAACCCCTAGCTCCTAGGGTTATCGTAAACTTAGTTGTTTCCAAGTAGTTGCTCGATTGATCTTAATGTTTCTTCTTCTATTAAATTCTTATTTAATAATTCTTCTTCTAATTTGCTTATTTCATAAGCTTGTGCTTCACATTTTGCTTTTGCTTGTGTTAGTTCATTCATAAGTCTTTCATTTTCACTAACAAGGTATTTATATTTTTCCATTAATTCAACTATTTTTTGGCTTAAAGTGTTTGTTATGTTATCGCTCATTTTGTTTATCCTTAGTAAAATTTTAAAGCTATGATTTTAATTATTTATAGTTAATATAATAAGAAAAAAAATGTTTTTAGGATAAAAATGTTAGAACTAACAAGTAATTACACACCATCACCAGATCAAAAACAAGCAATAGAAAAAATTGTAAAAGGTATAAAGAATGGTAATAAATATCAAACTCTTTTAGGTGTTACAGGTTCAGGTAAAACCTTTACTATGGCAAATGTTATAAATGAACTTAAAATGCCAACACTAATAATGAGCCATAATAAATCACTTTGCGCTCAATTATATAGCGAATTTAAAGGCTTTTTTGCTAAAAATCATGTGGAGTATTTCATAAGTTATTATGATTATTATCAGCCTGAAGCTTATATTCCAAGAACCGATACATTTATAGAAAAAGATAGTGCAGTTAATAGTGATTTAGAAAGACTTCGCCTAAGTTCAACCGCTTCGCTTTTAGCTTATGATGATTGTGTTTGCATTGCAAGTGTAAGTGCTAATTATGGTTTAGGAAATCCTGCTGAATATATAGGAATGGTAGAGTTTTTTGAAGTAGGCAAATGCTATAAACAAAAAGAATTATTACTTCATCTAGTAGCTATGGGATATAATAGAAATGATGCGTTTTTTGATAGGGGAAATTTCCGTGTAAATGGAGAAATAATAGATATTTATCCAGCTTATTATGAAGATGATGCTATAAGACTTGAGTTTTTTGATGATGAATTAGAAAAAATCTATACTTTTAATACATTTGATAATAAAAAAATCAAAGATTTAGATAAATTTACTCTTTATGCTGCAAATCAATTCATCGTAGCAAAACCTACGCTTGAAAAAGCTTGTATAGATATAAAAAACGAGCTTGATGAAAGGCTTGAATATTTTAAAAAGCAAGGCAAATTATTAGAAGCTCAACGCCTTGAGCAAAGAGTGGAATTTGATTTAGAAATGCTAGAAACTACCGGAATGACTAAAGGAATAGAAAACTATTCAAGGCATTTAAGTGGGCTTAATGCAGGGGAGACTCCTTATACTTTATTTGATTATTTTAAGATTAAACAAAAGCCGTTTTTAGTAATTATAGATGAAAGTCATGTTAGTTTGCCACAATTTAGGGGAATGTATGCGGGAGATAGGGCTAGAAAGGAAGTTTTGGTTGATTATGGCTTTCGTTTGCCAAGTGCTTTGGATAATCGCCCACTGCAATTTGATGAATTTATTAATAAAGATTGCTTTTTCTTATTTGTTAGTGCAACTCCGGCTGAATTAGAGCTAGAACTTAGTGGTGAGTGTGTATATCAGCAGATTATGCGTCCAACGGGACTGCTTGATCCTGAAATTAGTATAGTTGATAGTGAAAACCAAATAGAGCATTTATATGATGAGATTAAAAAGGTAATCGCAAGAAATGAGCGTGTGTTAATTACAACACTAACTAAAAAAATGGCAGAAGAGCTGCAAAGATACTACACAGAATTAGGAATAAAGTGCAAATATATGCACTCAGATATAGATGCGATTGAGCGAAATGAATTAATAATTGGTCTTAGAAATGGCGATTTCGATGTTTTAATAGGAATTAACTTGCTTCGTGAAGGACTTGATTTACCTGAAGTTAGCCTTATAGCTATTTTAGATGCTGATAAGGAAGGCTTTTTGCGCTCAACTACGAGTTTAATTCAAACAATGGGAAGAGCAGCAAGAAATGTCAATGGTAGAGTGATTTTATATGCTAAAAAAATCACAAAATCAATGCAAGAAGCAATAGATATTACGAGTGAGCGAAGAAGTCTTCAACAAGCTTATAATAAAGAACATGGAATTATTCCAAGAAGTGTTGAGCGAAAATTAGAGCATACATTAAAACAAACTGACGAAACTCTTAAAAAGAGCAAAATAGAAAAAATGCCAGCAAATGAGCGAGCAAAATTAGTAAAAGAATTAAGAGAAAAAATGCACCTTGCAGCAAAAGAACTTGATTTTGAACAAGCGGCATTTTATAGAGATGAGATAAAAAAACTACAAAAAATATAAAAGAATTTGAAATAGGAATTAGGCTTTTGGGGTAAGGTATAAAGGAATGAAATGGCTTTTAAAAATGATTTTATTTTCTTAATTAAAAATATGCTTTTTTATCTAGCTTGGCTTTGTTTTTTTGTAGCTTTAGTTTTGTTTTATTTAGTTTATGTAAATCCACTAAGCTTTAATAATCACTTAGATTTCATAATTTATTTTATAATTTCAAGCTTATGTTTTATGCTTTACTGCATAATTTCTAAAAGGTCAAAAAGCTTTGAAATATATTTAAAAGATAGGTTTTATAGTGTTTTAAAGCATTTATCATTTTATGTAATGTTTATTGCTTTAGCTAATGCCTTGTTTAATCTTTATGTAAAAAATGATTTTATTTTAGATCTTATTTATGCGATTTTGTTTTTCATAATTTATAAGCTTTTTAGTAAGAATGTAGTTAAAAATCAAGCATTTGCTTTGGCTTTATTATTGGTATTTTGTGCTTATAAATGTTATGATTATTTTTTAAAACAGCCAAATGAACTTGTAATGCAGATTATAAAAGCTAAAAAGATTAATTTTAATGATTATTTTTTAGTAGATGATATCAATTTAATTAAAGCCCTTAATGAAAACATAAAGAATAAAAGCCCTTATGAAGTTTATGAATATTTTAAAGAATTTAAAATGCTAAGATGTTATAAAAACGCTAATATTTGTTATAAAAATATAGTGTTTGGCAAGACAATTTTCATAACTTTAATTTATAAAAATAAAAGAATTGAAGAGATTCATTACAAAGCAAATTCCTAATTCAAATTCCTTGCAAAATCCTTAGAATTTGAAATAGGAATTTGATTAAATAATTTTAATAATTATTTTTAGATATATTATTGCAATTTAAATAAACGGAGCGATAAATGTATTCTAAGCTGATAGAGTTTATAAGAAAATCATTATATTATTTGTTTGTACTTCTTTTTGCATTAATAATTTTAATGATTGGTATTATTTCTATGGCGATATATAATTTTTTTCAACCTTACGATCATAGTGATTTTGTTAAGGTAACAAAGGAATTAAAAAAAGTTGAAGAAATTTTATTAAAGCAAGGATATAAACCATATTATGATTTTGGTGACAGCAGAACATATAAGGTAAATTACAATGAATTTGGATATGGTTGCATTATTGATGAGTTACAAAAACAAGAATACGCTATTCAAAATTTTTTTGTGAGATACCTACAAACGCATTTAGAAAAAATCAATAATTATAAAAGTATAGATGAAATAAAAGAAATAAAAAAATTTAGCAAAGATTTATTAGAAACTTCACAAATCTATGAATTTAATTACGAGCTAACAATTGATGGCTTTGGGCATTTTTATGATAAAAATTCTTTTATTTTTAAAGATGGAAAATTATTTGTAAAATATTATTACTTTGATTTTAATAATAATTTGCTTGAAGAAAATTATGAGTTTTTAATAGATGATTGTGGTTATATTGAGCGTATGTAGTAAAAGAGATAATATGAAAATAATTAATAATTATTAGGATTTTAAATGTTTTTTAGAATAGTTAAATTAATAAAAACACTGATATTTGTTATAGGTTTATTATGTTTAATACTTGCTTTGTGTTATTTTGCATTAACTTATTTTATAAGTAATAACACCGACCCATTAAAAGAATTTAATGAACTTAAATCAAAATTATATAGAATTGAAGCAGACCTAAGTGAGAATAATTTGAGCTATTATGATTTTAATACCGATAAAACTTATAAAATAGATTATAATAAATTCGGCTATAAGTGTAGAATTGAATACCTAGAACGACAAAAACTCGCTATAAAAGATTATTTTAATCGCCATGCAAATGTAGAAAAATTAGAAAAAGTTCAAAATTATAAAAGTATAGATGAAATAAAAGAAATAAAAGAATTTAACAAAGACTTATTAAAAACTTCAAAAATAAATAAATTTAATAATGAGCTAGTAATAAAAAATGATAAATATTTTTATAATGAAACTTCATTTGTTTTTGAATCTGAAAGATTGTTTGTGAAGTATTATTACTTTGATGAAAATAATGATTTTAAAGAAGTTAGTGAAGAGTTTTTTATAGATAGTTGTGGTTATATTGAAAATAGATATAAAGCAATAAGTTCTAAAGGTAGATTTAGGTTATAAAAGATAGTTAATTCCTATTTCAAATTCTTTTTAAAATTAACATAAACAAGGAGAGAAAATGAAGAATGATAATGAAACTATATTTATAATGACTAGAAAAAAATCGCTTTTTATTTATTACACACTTGCTATTATCGTGTATTTAACAATGCTATTATTTAGCATTGGCTCTATACTTTTAGAAAGTATTCTTGCAAAAATCGTTGGTATATTTTTAATATTTTTTACTTTTTATGGATTTTTTTACTTGTTTGATATTAAATTTATTGTTTGTTATAAAGATTATTTTGCAATTAGGCGAGCATTTTTTATGCAAAAATTTTATTATAATGAGTTTAAATCTTATTTGCCTAATTGTGGTGTTATGTGTTCTTTGATGTTAAAATTTAAAAAATTTAAATTACCTTTACATATAAATCAAGAATTGTTTTCTCAAGATGAGCTTAATAGTTTCATTGAAATTTTGCAAAACCACAATATCAAGCGTTATAATTGGTTTGATTAATAGCTAAAGGTATGGTTTGATGAAAATACTTAAATTGTTTAAAACTGTATTATATATAATGATTTTTTTAATCTTTTTTATTGTTGGTTTTTTAGTTTTTTTAAGTTATGGCAAAGCTGATAGTGAGATTATAGATACTGTTAGTTTATCAATTGATAAAATACAAGAAATTCTTATTGAAAATAATTATTGCAACTCTAAAGAAGATTGTGGTAATAAAGCTTATATTTTATATGATTTGGCTTTTAATAATATTTATTTAGATATTTATAATAATGTAGATAAAGCTACAAGCAATGAAATTTGCAGTATGATGAAAAACATAAAAACACAAAATAAGCATATAGATTTTTATCTTGAGTTTTTTGAATATTCTAAAGATGAGTATTATCAAGGATACAATAACAATAATCAAGCGATAAAACAAAAAGCATTTTATAAGTGTAAGTACTAATTAAAACACATATTTAAAAGAATTAGCCTAAAGCTAATTCCTAATTCAAATTCTTTAAGCTTTGATTAAAAATATCTTTAGCATGAATGTAAGTTGTATCAAATACCCTTAAATTATCAAAATCACTTTCGTTAATTAGTAGTGAAATCTCAGTGCAGGCTAGTAAAACTCCTTGAACTTTATGTTTATTTACGATATTTATAAATTTTTCTTTGCTACTTTGCATTATCAAATCTTTGCAAAGCTCATTAAAAATAATATCATTTATCGTATTTATATCATCGTTATTTGGAGTAATAACATTTAAGCCTTTTAGCTCTTTTTTATAAAAGTCTTCTTGCATAGTGTATTTAGTGCCTAGCAATAAAACATCTTTTATATTATTAAGGTTTAGCTCGTCAAGGCTTGAATGAGCTATATGGATGAACTTTGCCTTTAAATCTTTTTGCAATTCATTTGCAACTTTATGCATAGTATTTGTGCAAAGTGCGATTATACTTGCACCAGCTTTTTCTAATCTTTTTGCTTCTTCGTTTAATAAACCTGCAGCTTTTTGCCACTCATTATTATGTTGATATTTTTCAATCTCATCAAAATCTACGCTTGATATTAAAATCTTTGCACGAGATAAAGAATTATGATGAGTTTGGCTAAACTCATTTATTAATTTATAATAAGTTATAGTGCTAGCATAACTCATCCCGCCGATTAAGCCTATCAAATTAGCCCCTTATTGCAGCATTTATTAAATCTATAAAGCCATCTACATTAAGACTAGCCCCACCAACCAAAACACCATCACAAAGCCTATTAATCTCAGCAATATTGCTAGAATTAACACTACCACCATATAAAATAGGTTGTTTTGTTTTGCTTTTTAGATATTGCATAATTTTTTCAATATCTTCTAATTTTGCAGCGCTTTTGCCGATACTATAAATTGGCTCATAAGCTAGAATTAATTTATTGTATTTTAAATCAATTGCCTTAAGTTGCTTTTCTAAAAATTCTATGCTTTTGTTCTTTTCATAAGTAGCAAAATCTTCTCCTATGCAATAAATAACTCTTAAATCGTTTTCAGCACAAAAATCAAATTTTTGTGCCAAAAATTCATCATTTTCGCCCAAATTTCTTCTTTCACAATGACCTAAAATAATAGTTTTTATCCCAAATTCTTGCAAGTGAGATAATCCTATTTCTCCTGTAAATGCTCCATTATAAGCTGGGTATATATTTTGTGCAGCTTGAATGAAGCTAAACTCACTATCAATAAATGAAGTTGCGCTCGGAGCAACTATAACTTCTAGGTTTGAAAAGTCGCTAAATCTAAGATAAGCATTAAGCTTTTTTGCATATTCAGCAAAGCCTTTTCTAGTGTGATTACATTTAAAATTTGCAGCAATAATCATTAATATTCTTCCTTTAATATAAGTGGTTTTATAGCAGGTAATTCTTTACCTTCAATTAGTTCTAAGCTAGCTCCACCGCCAGTAGAAATAAAGCTAAAATCATCAGCATCTCCTGCACGATTTATAACATCAGCAGTATCTCCACCACCAGCAACGCTAGTTGCGTAAGAATCGCTTATATAGTGGCTCATTTTAAAGCTACCTTTAGAAAATTTATCAAACTCAAAAACTCCCATAGGTCCATTCCACCATATAGTTTGAGCATCACTTAAAATCTCTTTAAATAATATTGAACTAGCAGGTCCAATGTCAAGCCCCATCCAGCCATTAGGTATTTCTTGAACACTAACTTTTTTAACAACGCTATCATTTGAAAAGCTTTGAGCTGCAAGCACATCAACAGGTAAATATAGCTTAACTCCAAGTTCTTTTGCTGTTTGCATAATTTGTTTAGCATCTTCAATTAAATCATCTTCTACGATAGAATTGCCTACATTTAAGCAATTTGCTTTAAGAAAAGTAAATGCCATTCCACCACCTATGATAATTTTATCTACCTTAGGAAGTAGGTTATGTAAAGCTTGTAATTTTCCGCTAACCTTACTACCACCAACAACAGCTACGAATGGTCTAGCAGGTGATTTTAATAAATCTTGAGCGAAATTAAATTCTTTTTGTAGTAAAAATCCTGCACAAATTTCTTTAGCAAATCTAGTAATTGCTTCAACGCTTGAATGCGCTCTATGGCAAACCCCAAAAGCATCATTACAATACACATCGCACATTGAAGCCAAGCTTTTAGCTAATTCTTCATCATTTTTTGTTTCGCCTTTAATAAATCTTAGATTTTCAAGCAATAAAACTTCACCTTGCTTTAATTCACTAGCTTTAGCCTTAGCATCATCTCCTATAACATCGTTTGCCATAATCACTTCAGTTCCTAGTAATTTTGAAAGTCTTTTTGCAATAGGTTTTAATGAATATTTATCACTTACTTCTTTTGGGCGACCTAAATGGCTTGCAAGAATTACTCTAGCATCATTATCAAGGCAGTATTTAATAGTATGAATTGCAGATTTTATTCTTCTATCATCGCTAATATTTCCGAACTCATCTTGCGGAACGTTAAAATCACATCTAATAAAAACACATTTATTTGTTAAATCAACATCTTTTATGGAAATTAAAGGCATTTTACAACTCCTTGCTAATATGTTGAGCTAGTCTATTTAATTGATATGAATACCCGTATTCGTTGTCATACCAAGCTAGAACTTTTACAAAATCTTCATCAATTATTTGAGTTAAATCAGGAACAAAAACACAACCATAAGTGCTAGTGCAAAAATCACTTGAAACGCAGCAATCATAATCAATTGCTAATATTTCGCTCATATTTTTACTAGCTTTTATAAAGGTTTCGTTTATTTCTTCTTTTGAAGTTTTTTTCTCTAATAATAGTGTTAAATCTAGCATTGAAACATTTGCTAAGCTAGTTCTTACGCTTTGACCATCAACTTTACCTAAAAGATTTGGTATAACCTTTCCTATTGATTTAGCTGCACCTGTGCTTGAAGGAACTAAGTTTAGTGCTGCTGCACGACCCCTTCTAATATCTTTAGGGCATTTTGTATCGCAAAGCTCTTGAGTTGCTGTATAAGCGTGAATTGTATTCATTAAGGCTTTTTTAATGCCAAAATTTTCATCTAAAACTTTTGCCATTGGTGCAAGGCAGTTTGTGGTGCAACTTGCGTTTGAAATAATTGCTTCACCTTTATAATTATTATGATTTACATCCATTACAAACATAGGAGTATTATCTTTTGGTGGTGCTGACATAATTACTTTTTTAATACCATTATCTAAATAAGCTTTAGTTTTTTCTTGCGTTAAAAAAGCTCCCGTGCATTCAAAAACTAAACTAGCTCCGTATTTAGCAAAATCAATATTTTCAATTTCTCTACTTCTAATGATTTGAATTCTTTTATTTCCTACTATTAATACATCTTCTCCATCATTATCAATTTCTTGATTGAAATTCCCATGAACGCTATCGTATTTTAGAAGATATTTAATACTTTTCATATCCCACGAGCAGTTAATTGCCACCAAATTTAGCTTGTTTTCGCTAAGAATTATTCTACTAAGACATCTTCCGATTCTTCCGAATCCATTTATCGCTACATTTACTCCCATTTTTAACCCTTTATTTAAAAAATTTGAGATAATACTAATAAAAAAAGGTTAAGAGATTTTGAAAATAGCAATTTTTGGCGGTAGTTTTGACCCTGTGCATTTAGGTCATGAAAAAGTAGTAAATGTAGCGTTAAATACATTAGATATTGATAAGCTTATAATATTACCTACTTATATTAGTTTGTTCAAAGAAAATTTTAGTGCAAGTCCTGAGTTAAGAATTTCATGGCTTGAAAAAATTTTTACAAAAAGTGACAAATTAATAATAAGTGATTATGAAGTTAAACAAAATAGACCTGTTCCTAGCTTTGATAGTGTAATGTATTTTAAAAATTTACTAAATCCTAGTTTAATTTATTTTATAATAGGAGCAGATCATTTAAAAACTTTACATAAATGGCATAATTATGAAGAATTATCAAGAAATGTTGTTTTTGTAATAGCAAGTAGGGATAATATTTTTATACCTAATGATTATTTAAAGCTTGATATTAACGAAGATATATCATCAAGTTTTATAAGAGATAATTTAGTTTTAGAAAAAGTTAATCCAAAAATAAAAGATGAAGTAAAAGAATTTTACAAAGGAAAAAAATGAGTAGAAACGAAGAGATAATTAAGCTTTTAGATGAGAAAAAAGCTGAAAATGTAGAGTTAATTAGCTTAAAAGGAAGTGAATATTTTGTAGATGAAGTAATAATAGCTACTATGATATCAAGTAAGCAATCTATTGCTTTAATAGAAGATATAAAAGAATTAATAAAAAAACATAATAGCAAAGTATATTATGAAGAGTGTGCTGATGAGTGGAGTGTTCTTGATTTAGGAGATTGTTTAATACATTTAATGAGTTCTGCTTATAGAGATAGATATCAAATTGAAAAATTTTTGCTTGAGTTTAAGCGTTAAAAGTTTTTTTGTAGTATCGCGTTTATTATTCAAGGAGAAGTTATGGCTAAAAGAGTTTTAATTAAATTTTCAGGCGAAGCTTTAGCGGGTTCGCAAGGTTTTGGCATTGATACACATATTTTAAAATTTATTGCAGAACAAATAAAACAATTAGTAGATGAAGGCACACAAATAGGTATAGTAATCGGTGGTGGTAACATTATTCGTGGTGTTAGTGCTGCAAAAGATGGTATTATAAAGCGTGTTAGTGGCGATCATATGGGAATGCTATCTACTGTGATTAATTCTATTGCTATGCAAGAAGCGCTTGAAAGCTGTGGAATTAGCGTAAGAGTTCAAAGTGCTATTCAAATGGAAGCATTTTGTGAAACTTTCATTATGAGAAGAGCTCAAAGACATTTAGAAAAAGGTAGAGTTGTAATTTTTGCAGCTGGAACGGGAAATCCATTCTTTACAACAGATACTGCAGCAGTATTAAGAGCTATTGAAATTAATGCTGAAATGATTATAAAAGCAACAAAAGTTAATGGTGTATACGATAAAGACCCTATGAAATTTGAAGATGCAAAAAGATATGATGAATTAAGTTATGAGCTTGCAATGGGCGATGATATTAAGGTGATGGATGATACAGCAATCGCACTTGCAAAAGATAATAAACTTCCTATTGTAGTTTGCAATATGTTTGAAGAAGGTAATATTTTAAAAATTATTAAAGATGATTTTAGTAATTGCTCAATAGTAAAAAATCAATAATTTTAAAGGAATTTATATGAGAACAGAACAAATAGCAGCAAAAGCATTAGAAAAAGTAGGAAATGATAGATATATTTTATCTTTAATAGTAGCAAAGAGAGCTAGAGAGTTAAGTGATGGTGCAACTCCTTTAGTAAAAGTAGAAAAAGGTAAAATGAAGTTTAGCGATATTGCAATGTTAGAAGTTGCAGAAGAAAAAATAATTTTTGATGGTGTAATTAACGAATAATACAATGAAAAATATTCTAAGTTTTGAAACATTATTAGAAGATGTTAGATACTGCAATGATTTAAATAAAGCTAAGGAATTATTATATTCTTTATTTTCAAGCACTCCTATGCTTGAAAAGGCTTTAAATTTTTGTATAAAATCTCACGAAGGACAATTTAGAAAGAGTGGAGAACCTTATTCTATTCATCCTATTTTAGTGGCTTGTTTTGTAGCTTTCTTTTCAAAAGATGAAAGTATGATATTAGCTGCATTATTGCATGATGTTGTAGAAGATACAGAATGCACTCAAGAAGAGCTTGTGAATATGTTTGGTCATTCGGTTGGCATTTTGGTTGAAGGTATGACTAAAATTGTTGAAATTCGTGGGGATAATCTAGCTAGCTCAGAATCTAATGAAAAACTTAGAAAATCAGCAATGACTTTTAGAAATATGCTAATGGTAAGCATTGAAGATAGTAGAGTTTTATTAGTTAAATTATGTGATAGACTACACAATATGCTAACTCTTGATGCTTTAAAAGAAGCAAAACAAAAAAGAATTGCAGAAGAAACCTTAATGGTTTATGCTCCGATAGCTCATAGATTAGGGATTTCAAGTATTAAAAACTATTTAGAAGATTTAAGCTTTAAATACTTAATGCCAACTGAGTTTAAGGAGATTGCAGATTATTTAAAAGCAAATAATGTTCAATTGCAATTAACCCTAAATGATTTTATAGAAAAAATCATAAATCTTATGCGTGATAATGGATATATTGAAGATGTGGATTTTAAAATAGAAAAAAGAATTAAGCATGTTTATTCAATATATTTAAAAATGCAAAGAAAAGGCGTTAGTATTGAAGAAGTTCTTGATTTATTGGGTATTAGAATATTAGTAAAAGATGTAAAAGATTGTTATATTGTTTTAGGACTTTTACATGTTCATTTTAACCCACTTGCTTCAAGGTTTAAAGACTATATTGCATTACCAAAACAAAATGGCTATCAGACAATTCATACAACTTTATTTGATGCTCAATCAATTATTGAAGCACAAATTAGAACTTATAAAATGCACGAAACTGCAGAATTAGGAATTGCAGCTCACTGGAAATATAAAAATGACAAAGAAGACTTTAAGGCTGATTGGGTTAGTGATATTGCTACAAATAATTCTTTAGAAGAAAAGGACAATGATTTAGAATTTTACGAATACGCGAAAGATAGTTTGTATGTAGAAGATATTGCAGTATATTCTCCTAAAGGCGAAATTTTTACACTTCCTAGGGGTTCTACTGCGCTTGATTTTGCTTTTGAAGTTCATTCACAAATTGGTCTTAAAGCAAGCCATGCTTATATTAATAGAGTTAGATCGCCATTGCTTACAAGCCTTAAAAATGGAGATATTGTAAGAATAGAAATTGATGATAATGCAAAGCCAAGATGTTCGTGGCTTGATAGTGTTGTAACAGCTAGAGCAAAGGCTATGATTAAATCACATTGTAAGCAAAGAATTTCAAGTATAGATCAAAAAGTAGGCTTAAGATTATTGCAAACTATTTTTAGTGCTGATGAAGAAAAAATTAATACTTGGATTAATAATGAAAAATTGTCAAAAATTGTTAAAAAATGTGCGAGTGATAATATAACCTTAAGTAAAGCAATTGATAGTTTAAAAAAATACGCAAAAAGAATTTGGCTTGTAAAAAACTATGATCTAAAAAAACAAAGAATTGAAAATCTTGTAGTTTATTCAAATTACAAAATCAATAATATAGATTTTGATTATTGCTGTAATCCAAAAAGAGGAGATGATATTATTGCTTTTAAACATAATCATTCTGTTACTATACACAATAAATTATGTGAAAGAGCAAGTAAATTAATGGAAGATAATAAGGCGGAAATGGTTCTTATAAAATGGTCAAAACATGCGCCTAAAAATTACAAAATGATTTTTTCACTAGAAAATAAAAAAGGTACATTATTAGCTTTATTATCAGAATTATTAAAACTTCAAATTAATATAAGCAGTATTAATATTTCTAAAAATACTGATAGTTTATTAGAATATTTTGAAATAATTTTTGAAGTTCCTGATAATCAAAATATTGAAATAGCAAAAGAAAAAATTAAATCAAAATGTAAAATCTACGAATTTGTATCATTAAATGATGCTTATAGCGAATAAAGGATAGAAAATGAATTTAAATGAAATATATGAAGATTTAGAACGTGGAGTTTCTGAATTTATAGATTTAGAAAAAATAAAAAATTTAATCAAAAACTACTATGAAAAAGGCGAACATTTTTATGTAAAAGCAGGGTTTGATCCAACAGCACCTGATTTACATTTAGGTCATAGTGTGGTTTTAAATAAGATGAGATTTTTACAAAACCATGGAGCTATTGTTCAATTTTTAATAGGTGATTTTACAGCTCAAATAGGTGATCCAACAGGCAAAAGTGCAACAAGAAAACAACTAAGTAAAGAAGAAGTTTTAAAAAATGCAAAAACTTATGAAGAGCAAGTTTTTAAGATTTTAGATAAAGATAAAACTGAATTAAAATTTAATTCAACTTGGTTAAATGAATTAGGTGCAGTTGGTATTGTTGAATTAACTTCAACTTTTAGTGTAGCTAGAATGCTTGAGCGTGATGATTTTACAAAAAGATTTAAAGAACAAAGTCCTATATCTATTAGCGAATTTTTATATCCATTATTACAAGGTTATGATAGCGTAGCATTAAAATGCGATATTGAAATGGGTGGAACTGATCAAAAATTCAACCTATTAATGGGAAGAACCTTACAAAGAACTTATAATACAGGTAAAGAACAAGGTATTATAATGATGCCGTTATTAGTTGGGCTTGATGGTGTAAATAAGATGAGTAAAAGCTTAGGTAATTATATAGGAGTTAGCGAAGAACCTAATACTATGTATGCAAAAGTTCTTAGTATTAGCGATGAGCTTATGAAAAATTATTATGATTATTTAAGTTTTAAAACTACAAAAGAAATTAATGAAATATTTGAAAGCATTAACAATAATTCTTTACATCCAAAAATAGCTAAAGAAAATTTGGCTTTAGAAATTGTTGAAAGGTTTTGGGGTAAAGAATTAGCTCTTAAAGCTAAAGAAGAATTTGATAATATTCATAGCAAAAATGAACTTCCAAGTGATATTGCTGAGTTTAATTTTAATGAAGAGCAATGGATTGTAAAATTAATGCAGGATACTAATCTTGCAAGTTCAGGAAGTGAAGCAAGAAGAGCAATAAAAGCTAATTCAGTTAGCGTTAATGGCGAAAAGATTAGTGATGAGCAATTAAAATTAAATAATGGCGAATTTATTATTCAAGTAGGAAAAAGAAAATTCGCAAAAGTAATGATTAAAGGATAAAAATGAGCTTACCAGAATTAAAAATAAGAAATTTTACTTTAAAAGTTCCTGTATTTCAAGGTGGAATGGGGCTTGGAATTAGTTGGGATAGATTGGCTGGTAATGTTAGTTTAAATGGTGCTTTAGGAATTATTTCTTCAGTTGGAACAGGTTTTTATGAAAATAGAGCTCATATAAATAAAGAGCTAAATGGCAAACCTTACGGAAGTGAAAACTTTTATTCAAGTAAGGGTTTAAAAGCAGTAATCACTAATGCAAGAAAAATTTGCAATGATGCACCACTGGGTTGCAATATAATGCATGCTTCAAATGAGTATGAAAGAATAGTAAAAGATGCCTGTAATGTAGGCTTTAATGCGATTATTAGCGGTGCAGGGCTTCCTACAAATTTACCTGAATTTACTAAGGATTTTCCAGAAGTTGCACTAATTCCTATCGTATCATCAGCAAAAGCACTTAAGATAATTTGTAAAAGATGGACTCAAAGATATGATAGATTACCTGATGCTGTTGTGTTAGAAGGACCACTTAGCGGGGGTCATCAAGGCTTTACCTACGAGCAATGCTTAGACCCTAATTATCAATTAGATAGATTAATACCTGAAGTAAGAGCAGAGCTTGATGAATGGGGAAATAATATTCCTTTAATTGCAGCGGGTGGAATTTGGAATAGGAATGATATTTTACATGCAATTAGCTTAGGTGCTAATGGGGTTCAAATGGGAACTCGCTTTATAGGAACTCATGAGTGTGATGCTGCATTAGAGTTTAAACAAGTATTACTTAATGCTAAAAAAGAAGATATTGAATTATTAAAAAGCCCAGTGGGTTATCCAGCTCGTGGAATTAGAACTAATCTTCAAAAAATGATAGAAGAAGGCACAGCTCCAAAAATATCTTGTGTAGCAAACTGTGTTGCACCATGTGAGCGTGGTAGGGGAGCTAAAAAAGTGGGCTATTGTATAGCTGAAAGACTTTATGATGCTTATAGTGGAAAAGTTGAGAGTGGATTATTCTTTACAGGTGCTAATGGTTATAGATTAAATGAATTGATTAGTGTTAAAGAGTTAATTGAAAAATTAGTTAATGGCGAAGATGAATAAGCTCTTTTTGCTAATTTTTAGTATTGCTTTATTTGCTGGAAGCTTTGATGAAGATTTGAAAAATTTTGATAAGAATTTTCTAGTTTCTAGCAAAACAGAGCAATTAGCAACTCATCAAAAACTTAAAACTATTTATATAAAAAGTATAATTTCAGGCGATTTAGATACTAAAAAAGAAGTTTTAAAAAGAATAGTTTTAAGTTCAAATATATTAAAACTTGATTCTTCTACTTATCAAAAAGAATTAGAAGAATTAGGGATTAATGCTAAAAAACTAAGTTTTAAGACAAACGATACCAAAAAGCCTATACAAAAGCCAACTGATACTACAAAAGTTAGTGAAAAGGTAGTTCAAACTAATAGTAATTTTTATATTACAAAAATCATTAAAGAAGATAATAAAATTAATTTTAATATTAAAGGAAATATTGATGAAAAATCAATATCTTTAAGCACTTATAATACCAAAGAAATAAACAATAAAATCCTTGAATTTGATGGCATTTTAGATGCTAAAAAAGAAACTTTTGTTGATAAAAATTATGAAATAAGTATAGTGCAATTTAATCCGAAAAGAATTAGAATTGTAGCTAGAAGTAAAGATGAAATAGATATAAAATATAATATTGATAATGGATTTAATATAGAAGTTTTATCAAAAACACAAAATATAGTAAATAAAAAAGAAGAAAAACCATCGGTAAAAAAAGAAGAAAAACCAGCAAATATTCAAAGCAAAAAAACTGAAGAAATAATCAAGCCTTCATTAAAAATAGAAGAAAAAAATCAAGAAAAAGCAGAAATAAAAGGCACTAATAACATAAGTAAAGTTACAAAAACAAATAATGGTATTAAATTTAATACAAGCTACGAAATAGAAAATATCAAAACAATAAACTATGGAACAAATCAAATAATTGAATTTGATGGAGTATTGCTAGGTGGTAGAAAAAACTATGATTTTAAAAATTATTCTATTAGTATTCTTCAATTTAATCCTAAAAAAACAAGAGTAGTTTTATATGCTAAAGCACAGCAAAAGCTATTTTTTAATATTGATGATAATGGAGTTGTTTTTTCTACTGAAGAATTAAAATCAAGTAAAGCGAGTTTTAATAAAGCGAATTTGTTAATTACAATTGATGCAGGGCATGGTGGAAAAGACACAGGGGCAAATGCTTTTGGAAGAAATGAAAAAGATATTACCTTATCGGTAGCATTAAAGCTTAGCAAAGCATTGAAAAATAAGGGCTATAAAGTATTTTTAACAAGAAATAAAGATATATATATAGGTCTTCGTGATAGAACAAAAATGGCAAATGATAAAAAGAGTGATTTGTTTATAAGCATACATGCAAACTCAATTGCTGATAAGTCAAAAACAGATAAAATTTATGGTATAGAAACATATTTTCTCTCACCAGCAAGAAGTGAAAGAAGCAAAAATGCTGCAGCTATTGAAAACAAAAGTGATATAGAAGAAATGAATTATTTTTCTAAGCAAACATTTTTAAATTTTTTAAATAGAGAAAAAATAATATCATCTAATAAACTAGCCATTGATATACAAGGCGGGATTTTAAGTTCAATTCCTAAAAATTATCTTAAAAAAGATGGTGGGGTTAAAGAAGCACCATTTTGGGTGTTAGTTGGAGCTTTAATGCCTGCTGTATTGATTGAGATAGGCTATATTTCTCATCCTATTGAAGGGAAAAATATAGCAGATAGTAAATATCAAGATTTTTTAGTAAATGGTATTGTTAATGGGATAGAAAATTATTTTATTAAGAACAAATAAAGGAGAATTATATGAGAAAGGCTAATTGGGTATTAAAAAACGATGAAATTTTTTCTTTAGATTTTGATGATTTTTATTACAATATTAAAGAGCCTTTAAAAGAAAGAAATGGCATTTATGTTGAGAATGCTTTTTTAAATGCAAATAATAAATTAACTATATTAGAATTAGGTTTTGGTCTTGGGCTTAACTTTTTTTTAAGTGCAAAAAAAGCAATAGAACAAGGAATAAAACTAAATTATGTAGCAATAGAAAATCATTATCAAAGCATTGAAGATATTAAGTTTTTTTGCAAAAAATTTAATATAGAACTAAACAAAAGCTTCATAAACGACTATCCGCCTTGTAAAAATGGTATTTATAGAATTGAATTTGATGGAATTACTCTTGATTTGGTTTTTCAAGATGTTGATGTGGCTTTAGATGATTTGGATTTTTTAGCTGATGTTGTATATGCTGATGGATTTTCTCCTAGCAAAAATCAAGAAATGTTTTCAATCAATACTTTAGAAAAAGTAAAAAAACTTTTAAAACCAAATGGTAAATTAATAAGTTATAGTTCAAATTCTAATTTTAAAAAAGCCCTAATTGAACTAGGTTTTGAAATTAATAATATAGAAATAGGTATTAAAAGAGAAAGCACTTTAGCAATATTAAAAAATAAAGTTCAAAAAGAAGAGCTTGATGGTTATTTTCATAAAAACTACCTAGAAGTAAATAATATCGCAATAATAGGTGGTGGAATAGCTGGTGCAACTTTGGCTTATGAATTATCAAAATTAGGTAAAACTATAAGCGTATTTGAGCAAAGTCATACTTTAGCAAACGAAGGCAGCGGTAATAAAATCGGCTTATTAACAGCTCTTATACAAAATCCTTCAAGTTTATTAGGAGAATTTAGTCAGTTTTCGTTCTGGCATAGTTCAAAACTATACAAAAAATTAGGCTACAAATTAGAAGGGGTTTTAGAGCATGCTTATACAAAAGAACTGCAAGATAGATTTAAAATGCAAAAGGATAATCCTTTAATTAAATTACATTTTGATTTTGCTTTTTTAAAAGACGGCGGAACGCTAGAGCCTTGTAAATTAGTTCCTAAAATATTTGCCTTATCAAATGCTAGGATATTTTTAAACTACAAGCTTAATGGCTTTAGAGAATTTTATGATAGAGTAGAATTAGATTTTGAAAACAAAACAATGACTTTTGATGCAGTGATTTTTGCAACAGGAGCTTATTCTAAAGAAATATTTAATAATCTTCCTTTATCAGTAGTAAGGGGTCAAGCAACTTGGCTAAAAAATCAAGTAAAATACAAACACCCAATAAGCTCAAAAGCCTATATTACAGGTGCTAAAGATGGCATTGTATTATTAGGTGCTACTTATGATAGAAATCTTATCGCAGATGCTAGTAGTGTTTATGATGAAGTTAATATTAATAATTTTAAAGAGATTTTTAAAGCTGATTATTCTCATTTAATTATAGGAAATAGGGTAGGTTATAGAAGTTATTCATCGGATAGATTCCCTATCGTAGGAGCTTATTTTAATGAGAATAAATACAAAAGCACTTATAAAGCTCTTCAGTTTGATAAACACAAACCTCAGACCAACGCTCCAAGAAGTAGGGTGTTTATTAGCACAGCTCATGGCTCAAGGGGACTTGCAAGTGCCTTAACATCGGCTAGATTAATTACTAGTTATTTTAATAACACACCTAGCGGAATGTTTAAAAGATACGAACACGCACTTCATCCTGCTAGATTTTTAATAAGAGATTTAAAAAAGGGCTTAGTAAAATAAGTCCTAATTCCTATTTCAAATTCCTTGCAAAATCCTTAGAATTTGAAATAGGAATTTGATTAAATAATTTTAATAATTATTTTTATATATTATTATAATTTAAACTATTTATTTTATAAGGCTAAATATGCAAGTAAATCACAAAAAATATTTAAAAATCATTTTAAAAAAAGTAATAGCTTTTATCTTTACTATAATTTTTCTTATTATAGGAAGTTTTTATGCAATGGTTAGCGAAACTCAAAAAGAAACTTTTGACATACAATATAGTAAAAACCCAGAAGCTTCTGCTAAATTTGTAAATGCGATGGAATATAGAATTGTTATTGAATTATTGCATACATATTTGAATTATGATAATTTTATAATGGTATTTCTTATAAATCAAATGAATGATAAATTTAAAGAAGGTAAAGAGCTTTTACCAAAAGATAGCATAGAAGATATTTTATGGTGGATGATTTTAAATAGAAATATGTTTTTTAAAAGTGATGATTTATCGTATGTTAAGTATGTTGCAAATACTTATAAAGATGAATTTTTTAATGAGATTTATTCAATGATTGAACGCTTACCATATGGGAAAAATTATTTTGATAATATTGAGCTAAATCAAAATCGCTTTGCAACCATGTTAAGGCTTGTTTTAATATATACACATTTAGATATTGATAGATTTATATATTATTTAAAAGAAGAATCAAATAAACATGATGAAGTATATAAATATTTAGATATGGCTTATAAAAGATACTTTGATTCGCAAAAGTCAAAGGAATTTTTTTATGCTTTATATATAAATACAGTGATTATGCTTCATGCTAAAGATATATACTTAAATTTACAAGGTGATGAAAACGGAAAAATGATTGAACCAGCAATAATTCCACAAGATATATGTTATAAAAAAGATATATTTGAAATATACGATAATTTTCAAAAAATTATTGATTATGTAAAAACTACAAAAAATTATTCTAGTTCTTTTACTGGAACAAGTTTAGAAATATTAGAAGTTTTAGAAAATTCTTGTCCTAATGAAAAAGAATTAAGAAAAAGAATAAGAGCAGAGATTGATGAAATTAATGAAAATAAAAAACATAATAAATAAAAGAAAGTAGGGTATAAAACTTCTAATTCCTAATTCAAATTCCTTGAAAAATCATGAGAATTTGAAATAGGAATTTGAGCTTATATAAAGGAATTTAAATGCTTAAAAAGATTTGCTTATTGCTTATGCTATTTTTTAGTTTAAATGCTTTTGAGTTTTTTCATAAAGATAAAACACCAAAAACTCCTATATATACTTTATTTGATTTAAGCAAAAAAGGATCTAAAATTGAAATAATCTTTAAGCCACAAAGAAAAGATATAGGAGAGCATTTAGGATTTTATGTTTTTTATCCTTTAAATTTTTACTATGGTGAAATAGGTGGCAAGGATTTTTATTCAGTTGATTTATATGATAAAAAAATAGAAGATAATATACGAGATAATCCTTATTATCCATTAGGAATAGATATTAAAATTTATGAGCTTACTAAAGATGGTGATGAGATATTAGTATTTGATAAAGTTGTTACACCAAATGAAAAGACAAAGGTAAATACAACTAGAGTCATGAAGATAAAAAATAAAAAAGTTACTGTAGGGATGAGACCTCTTGGATTTTACTTTATACCTGAAAATAAAACATATAAAGCAGTCATTACAAATCTAATAGATGATGATAATATAAAGGGTGATTTTACAAAAATCGCAATCACAGCTTATAGAAGAAAAGTTTAATAAGGAGAAAGTTACATAACTAATCCAAAGCAGATTTTAAAAAGAATTCGAAATAGGAATTTTAAATACTTTTATAACCTTAAAGCCTAATGAAATTAAAGCTTTTAAAGCAAATAAGGCTATATTAAAACTTTTTAAGATATAAAATAAATCCAAATTCCGTTTTCAAATTCCTTTAAAAATTATGAGAATTTGAAACAGGAATTTGTATTAATCGTTTTTTAAATTATTTGCTATTTTTGCAGCTAATTTGAGCTTATCATTATCAAAGTGCGTATAAATCCTAGAAGTATTTAACGATGCGTGTCCTAAAGCTTCTTGGACTAATAACAAATCTTTTTCTTTTTTATAAAGTAGGGTAGCAAAGCTATGCCTTAGCATGTGAGCTCCGTTTTTTTCTTTTCTAATGCCTGCTTGCATTAAAACATTTTCAATTAGTCTTGAAATATATGCTTGAGTTAGCGGTTTGCCTTGCTTGTTTGTAAATAAATAATTATCAGGACTAGCAATTTGCTTAAAATATTCTAAATGCTCTTTTATTGAATTTACATTAAGCAAAACAACTCTATATTTATTACCTTTAGCATGAATCCTAAGGCTAATCAAATCATTTTCATAGCTAATATCTTTTAGTCTAAGCCTTAAAACCTCATTCACACGAACACCAGTAAATAATATGATTTTAATTGCTAGTTTGTTTCTATCGCTATTGCTTTTGTATTGAAAATCATTTAAAGTGCTTAAAAATAATTTCATTTGTTCTTCACTCATGTATTCAGGAAGTTTAGTTCCCGAGCTTGAGTTTAGTCCAGACCAGTTTTTAAGCTCAATTTCATAATAATGGCTTCCTTCTTCATCTTTGTTTTGCGAGCTTAAATATTTAAAGAAATTTACAATAGCTATTTTGTAATTTTTTTTACTCGCATCACTTAAACCTGCAGTAATAGTTGATAAAATTTCAATTACTAGTTCTTCATCAATTTGTTTTAAAGAGTAGGGCTTATAATGAATGATTTGCTCATAAAACTTTTTAATAGGGTTAAAGTATGTATTTATTCCTATCATTCCAATATTCCTTGCTTTTTTAGCTAGCTCATCTAATTCTTCAATATTATGCAAGGTGTTTAATGCGATGTTAATTTCTCTTAACTCTTCAGCTTTTTCTAAAAGTTTATTAGATAAGGAATTTAATTTATGTTTTAAATACCTTGCAATCCAAAACAATAATGAATTAGAAAAATTATCTTCACAATCAAGCGGGTGTTTCATATATATCCTTTAAAGTATTTATTTTAAGATTTTATAATGATAATATACTTAGATTAAGATTATTAAAAATTTTTATTGTTTTCAATACTTTTTTAAATCATAAAATAATTTGAAAATTATAAGTAATTTTATATGATTATTTTACATATAATTATACATAAAATAATATGATTAAAATATGATTTATACTAATTTTCGTATTTTTAATACATAATTTTAAAAATACTGCAATTCAAATGAGTATTTATTAAATTATTTTTAAGCAAATATATTTATAAAATTAAATATTTGAAAATTAAAAAATATCTATTTGTAATTTAATTGCAATCATAATAAAATTGAATACTAATAAATAAATCTATAAATCAATTTAAATTATTTAAACTAAAAAACAATAAAGAGCACAAATAATACATCTTTTTCTTGGATCAAACCTATTAAAAGAGTAAAAAAATTAAAATGTGAAAATTATAGTTTTCAATACTAATTATAATTTTAATAATATATTCTAAGTTAGCCATTAAGCTAACTTATTAATCTTGCTTTTTGCTTTGATATTTTGCCAATTCGCTTTTTTGCATTTTTAAAATATGCTCTTCTGTTACTATTACATGAAAAACAGCTTCTAAAACACAAACATCTCTTATATAGGCTTTTACAACTACTTCTCTTTTTTTACTATTATCAAATTTAGCATTTGCTTCATAAGTTAAAACATCTCCAACTTTTGCTGGAGCATAAAAACTTGTCCTTGAGCCAATTACACAAGTATTTTTCTTATTAATTGCAGCTTGCGCTACATAAGCAGCAGATGAATAAATAAAACCATTATGTGCTAGACCTTCGCTATCGCATATAAGCTCAGAAGTTATTTTTAATTGTAGAACAGCCCTATTTTCTTCTATTTCTGTTATATATCCGCTTAATTCATTGTTAATAGAAGGACAAGCTTCAATATTTGTTTTTACTTCACCTTCTGTTGTTTCTACTTTTTCTTCTGCCATATCAAACCTTTAATTTTACATAAACTCTTTTTGGTGCAGGATAACCTTCTTTGGTAAAATCATCATCAGCCAAAAAGTCTTCTAGACTAAACCCATCTATCCATTTGGTTTTTCTTTGTTCTTCAATTGTTGTTTTACAAGTTGTTAAAACTTCAAAATCTTTGAAATTAGCTTTTTTACACCAGTTTTTTAAAGCACTTATTGTCGGTATAAAATACACATTAGACATTTTTGCATAACTTGTATCAGGAACAAGTGCAAAAGGTTGCTCGTTTTCAATATATATAGTATCAAGAAACACTACTCCATCTTTATTTAAACTTTGTTTGATTTGTTTTAACATTTGAACTGGATCACTTCTGTGATAAATTACACCTAAGCAAAATATTACATCAAATTTATGTTTATAATTGGGAACATCAGCCACACCTAAAAGTTCAAAATCTATGTTTGTTTTAAATAAAGAATTTAAAAATTGAAATTGTTCATAACATCTTTTACTAGGATCAAAGCCAACGATTTTTGTAGGTTTAAAGTCAAGCATTCTAAACATATAATATCCATTATTACATCCTATGTCTGCTACTACTTTATTTTCAATACAGCCTAAATGATCTTTTAAAAGATTAAATTTTACATTACTTCTCCATTCGCTATCTATGAGCAAATCATTAATCTTAAAAGGTCCTTTTCTCCAAGGCTTTAAAAATATTGCTTTTTGCAATATTTCTTCATTATTTAAACTATCATCAACAATTTCAACAATATCACCAAAATTTAATTTCATTTTAGCCTTCATGTCCTAAAATTTTTGCACAAAACTCTATATAAACATCATTTGCCTTATCTTCTAATAATGCATCGTTTTCAAACATAAATTTTTCTATTTGATAGCTATCAATATTGTTTTTTTCTAATAATGTTCTTAAAGCTACAATTTCTTTGCAATAATTTACAACACTATTATGAACTGCACCTCTTGGTGCATTTTGTAATACATCAATTAATTTTTCTTCAGGGGTTGTTTCAAATAATTTATCAAATTCATCCATTTACTTACCTTTAATAATCATTATATATTTGATTTTTATGTTTGATTTTTTTATATTGATTTTGTTTTTTAATTTTTTCTAAATTGTTATACTTATTAATCAATTCTTCTTTGCTTAATTCAGAAAAACAACATAAATTTACAAAATTTTCAAGTTCTTTAGTATAAGAAGAATCAAGATAAGTAGATTCGCATTTATTGATTAATTTTATATTTTGCTCTATACTTAATTTAAATAATTCTTGAGAAAAATTTTCTTTTTTTAGAGCTAAAACAAAGCGATGAGCAACTTTTTCAAGTGCTCTTAAATATTTAACACGCTTTGCCTTATCATTCATATTACTTATTAGCTCTTTCTATATACTCACCTCTTTGAGTATCTACTCTAATTACTTCACCTTCTAAAACATGGAATGGTATTTGAACTACTGCTCCACTCTCTAAAGTTGCAGGTTTTTTGTTTGAGCCTTGAGTGTCACCTTTAAAGTTTGGCTGAGTTTCAACGATTTTTAACTCAACAACTTGTGGAACTTCAACACCTATTGCTTTTCCATTGTGGAATAATACACTAACATTCATTCCATCAATCATCCATTTTCTACTTTCGCCTACATCTTCTTCACTGATCGCAACTTGCTCGTAAGTTTCAGTATCCATAAATTGGCAGAATTCACCATCATCATAAAGATATTGCATTTCTTTTTCTATAAGATTTGGAGATTCACACTTATCGCCTGCGTGGAATGTTTTTTCTAAAACCTTACCATTTACAAAAGACTTGATTTTTATTCTTACAAAAGCAGGACCTTTGCCAGGTTTTACATGTTGATATTCAACAATTTTATATGGAATACCTTCTATTTCAATTTTTAAGCCTTTTTTTAAATCACCCATTGAATATGATGCCATTTTATTTCCTTTTATTAAATTAAATCCAAATTTCTTCAAAATTAGAATTGATATTATAACTTTTTAAGCTATCTACTAAGTAATGTAGCAAAGAAATGTTATTTGTATCAATAACTATTTGTGAATATTTTTTATTATTAATTAAAAAATATTTAAGGTTTAAGTTAGATATTGTTTGTTTAACACAAAACATTGAATATGTGTCACTTTTATCAATATTTAACTTAAAAAATTTCTTTTTACTTAAATTTCCTGTATCTTGCAATTCAAAATGAATATAAAGCTCATTAGATATAGGAAAAAAATCATTTGAATTAGCATTTGCTAATTTCAAATACCAATCATTATTAGCAATAACCTTTTTAATACTCTCTACTTTTTCATCTATAATTTTAGAAATCTGTATATCTTTTGGATTTACAGATTTCAATACTAAAATAAGTGATATTATCAAAATACTTGAGATAATACCGAATATTAAATAAAGTAAATTACTTTTCATTATTATTGTAATTGGTCTTTAATAATATCTCCAATTGTTATTTTATCATCAGAATTAAATTTCTCTAAATCTTCGCGAGTTTTGATGATGTTTAATTTTTTTACACTTAGACGGATTTTTCCATTTCTTGTAAATATTAAAGCTCCTTCAATTTCATCTCCAATATTAGGCTTAGTTTCTCCTAAATCTTCATTTTTAATTAAAGCTTCTACTTTATCATTTACCTTAACAAAAACTCCGAAATCTTTAATATCACTTACTACACCTTTAATAATATCACCTAGCTTGTGATCTTTTGCAAATAATGCACTAGGACTTTCTTCTAGGTGTTTAACGCTTAAAGATATTTTTTGATTTTCTGAATCTATTTTTCTTATTTTTACTTTAATTTTATCACCAACTTTGTAAACTTTTTTGCAAGTTTCATTTTCTGTCCAAGAAATATCATCATTTAATAATAAACCTTCAACATTATCAATTTTTACAAATGCACCAAAATTAGTAATTGTGCTGATTTCACCTTCTACTATATCTCCAACTTTAAACTTCTCACTAAAACCATCAAATGGTTTTGGTAATAAGCTTTTTAAAGATACTCTTAAGCGGCGTTTTTCACAATCTATTTCAATTACTTCAACATCAATTTCTTGACCTTCTTTTAAGTAATCTCTTGGATTTTTAACATTTTTATCCCATGAAATTTCACTAATATGTAAAAATCCTTCTATATCATTTCCTAAATCTACAAAAGCACCATAATTTTCAATGTTAGAAACAACTACTTTTAAAACATCACCTATTTCTAAGCTATCTTTAATTTCATCCCATGGATCACTAAGAGCTGCTTTGATTGATAATGATATGTGTTTTTTCTCTTCATCATAACCAACAATTTTTACAACTACTTTATCACCTTCTTTATAAAGAGTGCTAGGATTAACTGGCCCTTTATAAGAGATTTCACTATAATGAACTAATCCATCAACGCCACCGATATCAACAAACATACCATAACTTGTAAGTTTCCTTACAACACCTTCTTTTAATTCAGTGTCATTTACTATATTTGTAATTAGTTCTTTTCTTTTTTTGCGTTCTTCATCGTTCGCTTTTTTCTTAGAAACTACAATACTTTGTGTTTCTTCATCTATTTTTAAAATTTTAACTTTAATTTTCTTGTTCATTAAAGTATTTAATTCTTTATGTGAGCATTGAGATTTTGGTAAAAAGAATTCTACTTCATTAGCATCTACTGCTACAAAACCACCACGATTTTTACCTATTACTTTAACATCAAAAATTTCATTGTTATCTTCATTATAATTTTTTATAAATTCAACAACTTTTTCTTTTCTAAGTGCTTTTTTATAAGATAAAATTCTGCGACCATTACTACTACCAACGATAGTAACTTTAATAGTGTCATCTATATTGAATAATAATTTGTCATCTTTTGTTATTTCTGCTATATTTAAAACACCTTCTGATTTGTCTTGAATATCAACAAAAACTTCATCGCCTTCAATTTTAATGATTTTACCTTCAATAATTGCAATATTTTCAGGGTTTTTTTCGCTTTCAAACTCATCTAACATTGTCGCGAAATCAATGTTTTCTAAATCTTCTAAATTGTTATGAGCTCCATTTAACTTAGCCATTTTGGTCCTTTTGTAATAAAATTAATCAAATTAAGAAATGATTATGCCCTATTCTATCACTATTTAACTTACAAGTAATAAATATCTATGAAAAATTTTCAATTTTTTTTACTACTTTTTCAATAATCCAATCAGGTGTACTAGCTCCAGCACTTACTCCACATAGTTTTTTATTATTAAACCATCTATAATCTAATTCATTTTCATTTTCAATTAAGTAACTATCTTCACAATGTTCTTTTGCAATTAAAAATAATTGTTTTGTATTAGAGCTATTTTTTCCACCTACTATAATCATCACATCACTTTTCATAGCAAGCGACTTAATTGCTTCTTGGTTTTTAAAAGTTGCATCGCAAATTGTATTAAAAACTCTTACTTCTTTTACTTTTAACATCAAATAATTTGCAATTTGCATAAATTTTTCTACTTTTTTTGTTGTTTGACTAACCAAAGCTACTTTATTTTTAAATTTTACTTCGTTTAATTCGTTTTCATCTAAAACCACATAATTATTAGTAGTTGCGTAACTTCTAACACTTTTTACTTCAGGATGATTACTATCTCCAAAAATTACTATTTCATACCCTTCACTACTCATTTTTTCAACTATTTCTTGTGGTTTTTTAACAAAAGGACAAGTTGCATCAATAATTTCTCTACCACTTGTTTTTAAATTATCTAAATCTTGTTTAGTAATTCCGTGTGTTCTAATTATCGCTTTTTTTTCATTTCCTAATTCGCTAATATCATTTAAGGTATTAACATTAAAATCATTCTTTAATCTTGTTATTTCATCATTATTATGAATTAATGGCCCAATTGTTGCAGCATCTTTTGTTTTTTCTGCTTGTTTTATAGCTCTTTTCACGCCAAAACAAAATCCATAACTTTTAGCTAATTCAATTTTCATTATTAATACCAAAATTATTTAAAATATCATAAAAATTAGTAAAAGATACATCTATACATTTTGTGTCATCTATATTAATTTCATAGTCTTTTGCTAGTAAAGAAAAGCTCATAGCAATTCTATGATCCGCAAAGCTTTTTAAATTAAAATTATTTCCTTTAACGCTTTTTCCAATAACGCTAAATCCGTCTTCAAATTCTTCGTATTCAACACCTAAAAGTTTATAATTTTCAAGCACTGCTTTTATTCTATCGCTTTCTTTTACTCTTAATTCTTTTGCATTTTTTACAATAGATTTTCCATTAGCATATAAAAACGCTATTGAAAGTGCTGGTATTTCATCAATTAGCCAAGAAATATTTTCGCTTACTTCCACTGCTTTAAGCTCAGAGCTTTTGATTGTAATATCCCCTATGCATTCATAATTATTTTCTTTAATTTCATATTTAATATTAGCTCCCATTTTTTCTAAAACAACAAAAGCTTCAATTCTAGTTTTATTTAACAATACATTTTTTAATTTCAATGTAGAGTTTTTGCTAATAGCACATAAAACTGCAAAGAAAAATGCTGAAGAAGGATCGTTTGGCACTTTTATTGAATATGGCCTTAATTTTTGAGTCATTGGCTCAACCTTAACTATATTATTTTCTACTTTTATAGGTGCATTCATTAGTTTTAATAGATTTTCAGAATGATCTCTACTTAATTCATCTTCGCTAACTTCACAACCATTACTTAACAATCCAGCTAAAATTAAAGCAGTTTTTACCTGAGCTGATTTTAAATGATTATGGTATTTAAAGTATTTTATATTTTTTCCAGCAATCGCTAAAGGTGCATAATTTGCTTCATCTCTTCCGTAAATATTTGCACCTAAATCATTTAATATAGCACTAACTCTTTTCATAGGTCTTTTATTTAAATATTCATCTCCGCTTAAAACAAAAAAACCTTTAGAACTAGCTAAAAAACCTATAAGTAATCTCATTAAAGTTCCTGAGTTACCGCAATCAAGAACTACATTAGGAGAAATTAATTCTTCAGGTGGAGTAATTATTAATTCATCTTCTTTAATTTGAACTTTTGCACCTAATTGCTTTATTACTTCTAAAGTATGCAAACAATCTTGCGCATATAAATAATTAAGCACCCTACACTCGCCGTTAGTTAGTAAAGAAAACAAAGCAGCTCTATGTGATATTGATTTATCGGCTGCTATATTTTCTAAAGCTATATTAAATTCTTTTTTTATTGCTGGAATTTTCATCTTAATTTTAATCCTATTTTTTCTAATTCACTTATGATTTGACTAATTTCATTATTTACATCATCATTTTTCAATACTTTTTCATCATCTACAAAACTAAAATTAATACTTAAACTTTCAAAATCTTTTAAGCTTTCATCTTGATATAAATCAATGATTTTAAACTCTTTTAGATTTTTAATATTTAGATTATTAATTAAGTTTTTAATAATTGAATAATCATAGTTTTTAGGTACTAATATGCTTAAATCTCTTGTTGTTCCTTGGAATTTAGAATAAGATTTTGCTTGAATGAAATCATAAACTAAAGCATTAAAATCAATTTCACACAAATAAGTAATAGGTAATTCTAATTCATTTTCTAAATGTAAATCAAGTCTTCCAACTACTCCGATTTTTACTCCATTTTTATAAATATCAGCTCTTTCAAATTCACTAAATAAATGAAAATCGCTAGTTCTTAATTCAAATTCTTTTAAAATTGTCTTTAATTCACTTAAAAATGTAAAGAAATCAATATTTTTTGCTTTTGCATGATTTTTAATATTTGAGCTTTCATTTAAACCTGAACTAATAAAAGCAATTTTTTTACTCTCATTACCTACTTCATCAAAAGTGCTGCCGACTTCAAATAATTTAACTGATTTTCTTGAGTTATTAAAGTTAAATTGAGCTTGCTTTAATAAAGTAGCCATGATAGAACTTCTTAAAGTATTCATATCACTTGTAATAGGATTTATAATTTCATTCTTAATATATTTTAATCCTAATTTTTCTAAGAATTCTTTACTATCAAACACATAACCAACGCTTTCAAAATATCCACTCATTAAAGCTCTTTTTCTAAGCTCTAAAGATTTTTGATAATTTAAATAAGTTTTATTTGTTCTATTTGATTCATAAAATTCTAAAGGTTTTGGCTTTATATTATCAATTCCTATCATTCTTACAATTTCTTCGCAAATATCTGCTGAATTGCTTATATCGTGCCTATAAAAAGGAATTTTAAGATATATATTATCTTCTGCAATACTTAGCTCAAAGCCTAATCTTTTTAATATTTTTACAACATCGTTTTTCTCACAAGTTTGACCTATCATTTTTTCTAATTCTAAAATATTGCAACTTATTGAAAGCTTTTCTTTGGTTGGAGTGTTTTGACATGAGCTTCCATAAATTTTAATATTTTTATCAAGCTGTAAAAGATTAAATAAATAATCAATTCCGATATTTAACTCAGGCTCACTACCTCTAAAACTTCTATAAATATCAGTATTTTTATAGTTTTTGTGAGTATTTGCTACAATGTTTGGATTTACATAATTAGCTACTATTAATATCTTCTTACTTTCATTGCTGATTTTAAAATCTTCATTTTGAGTAATTCCTAAAACAGCTAATTCTTTGTCTTTAAATCTAATTGCAAATTCTTTATTTTCTTTTGTTTTAACATCAAGGCTAATTTGTTCGCATTCATCACATATTTTGTTTAAATCAAAAGCATTAAATAATACACCGCTTGCATGGGTTGAATATGATAATAAATTTTCAATAGAATTTGATTTAAGCTCTTCAATGCTTGCTAATCTTAATTTTACTTTTAAAGAATTTTCAATATCTTCTAATAATTCAATGGCTTTTATACTTACATTACCATCTATTCCATCGCTAAAATGAACATTTAAAATTCTTCTAATGCCTTCTGCATTATCAATATCTTTAAAAGCTTTTCTTTCTTTTAGATTAATGTCTAATGCAGCACTTAAATCCCTAGCAACTCCATTTATACTAAGGCAATCCCCGCGATTAGGGGTAAGTTCAATTTCAATTAATTCATCATTAAATAAAGAATATTCACGAAGTTCTTTTCCTAAAACAAGCTCTCCTATACTATCATCTAAAACCATTATTCCATCATTGATTTTTGCAAAACCAAGCTCGGTTGATGAGCATATCATACCATTACTCTCAACTCCGCGTAATTTGGCTTTTTTAATAATAATTTCACCTATTTTAGCACCTTCTAAACTAACTGCTACAAATTGTCCTGCTTCCACATTTTTAGCGCCACAAACTATTTGTAAAGTCTCATTACCAACATCTACTTGGCATACGCTTAATTTCTCAGCATCTGGGTGTTTTTCTTTGCTTAAAACTTTTGCTACTACTACTTTAGCAGGAGCTATTAGAGTATGAACGCCATCTACTTCTAATCCTATACTATTTAAAGTTGTTACTAATTCATCTGTACTTATATTTTTTAAATCTATAAATTCATTCAACCAATTTTTACTAATAATCATTTAAATTGCTCCAATAATCTTAAATCTCCTTCAAATAACGACCTTAAATCAGGAATTTTATGAAGTAACATAGCAAATCTTTCAACACCTAAACCAAAGGCATATCCACTAACATTTTTATAACCTACATTTTTAAATACATTAGGATGCACCATTCCACAACCCATAACTTCTATAAAGCCTGTTTTTTTACATACTCTACAACCACAACCGCCACAAAATACACAAGAAATATCAACTTCAGCACTAGGTTCAGTAAATGGGAAAAAGCTAGGACGAAATCTAACTTTAACATCACCAAACATATATCTTAAAAACTCTTCTAATACATATTTTAAGTTAGCAAAAGATATTTTATCACCCTCTTCTACTACAAGCATTTCAATTTGATGAAACATCGGTGTATGAGTCATATCAAAATCTCTTCTAAACACAGCACCAGGTGCAATCATTCTAATAGGTGGATTTTGTTTTTGCATTGTTCTTATTTGAACTGGGCTTGTTTGTGTTCTAAGTAGCATTTTATCAATGAAATAAAAAGTATCTTGCATATCTCTTGCAGGGTGAGATTTAGGTAAATTTAAAGCCTCAAAATTATGAAAATCATCTTCAATTAATGGACCTTCTTCTAAGCTAAAATTTTGTCTTACAAAATAATCAATGATTTTATCCATTGTGCTCATTACAGGATGAAGTGCTCCTGAACTTGATTTTTCATCAAAATAAGCAAAGTTAAAAGCATCTTTTTTAGCTTTTGCTTTTATAAACTCATCTTTTAAAACCTTTTGTTTTTGAGCAAAATTATCATTAAATTCATCTCTTAGCTTATTTAAAATTTCTGCTCTTTGTTTCTTTTCATCGCCTTCTAAGTCTTTTAACTTAGCAAATTCACTTGTTAAATATCCTTTTTTACCAAGAATTTGCACCTTAATTTGCTCTAATTCTTCAAGCGAAGAACAATTATTTAAACTTTTTAAAATATCTTCCAAGAGTTAGCCTTTTTGTTGATTTTTTACAATTTTAGTGTAAATTACATAAATAAACGATTAAAATTATTAAAAAAGGAAAGAAAATGAGTGATTTAAATGTTTTTGAAAGAATTGTTATCGGAGAGCTTCCTTCAAGTAAAGTATTAGAAAATGATGAATTTTTAGCTTTTCATGATATTGATCCAAAAGCTCCTGTTCATATTTTGATTATTCCTAAAAAAAGATTTACAAGTTTTCAAGAAGTTGATGGTGCTACAATGGCTAAAATGACTAATTTTATTCATGAAGTTGCAAAATTACTAGGCCTTGATAAGAGTGGTTATAAACTACTTACAAATGTTGGTGCTGATGCAGGACAAGAAGTATTTCATTTACATTTTCATATGTTAGGTGGGCTTAAATTATTCATACCTAAAGTAGAAGAAAATAAAGAAGCTTTATTTTAATTTCCTAATTCAAATTCCTAATCCAAAAAAAAGAATTTGAATTAGGAATTAGGTTTGCTGTCTAAACTAGATAAAACTACAATAGCTAACAAATATAATAAACCTAAATAACTTAAACAATCTATATATAATTTAAATAATTTGAATTAGGAATTACTTTCGTATTTTATTAAATCTTTAAATCCTGCTTCGCTAAAACCTTTTAATCTTAATTGACAAGATTCGCATTTGCCACAAGCTAATTCGTTGCTATCATAACAACTATAACTAAGCTCCAAAGGTGCTTTTAAACTCATTCCAAGTTTTACGATTTCAGATTTTTTAAGTTTAATTAGTGGAGTAATGATTTTTATATCTTCTCCACTTCCTTCTTTAATAAATGCTGCAGTTTTTTCTATAAAATCTAAAGTAGTGTCAGGATAATTGCTAGAATCTTCGCTAACTAAACCTGTATATATAGCACTTGCATTAAATCTTTGTGCAATTGCTGCTGCAATACTATAAAAAATACCATTTCTAAACGGCACATAAGTATTAGGCACTTTTCCATTTTCTCCTAAAGTGCCTTTTGGAACTTCTAAACTAATATCTGTTAGACTTGAGCCACCAATTTGTTTAAAAAAATCCATATCTATTGCCATTTTTTGTATTTTATAAAAATCACAAATATCATTAAATGCTTTTAGCTCTCTTTGCTCTGTTCTTTGATGATAATTAAAATGAATTGCAATAACCTTATAACCATCACGAATAGCACAAGCAGTGCTTACACAACTATCAAGCCCACCACTTAAAATACTTATAGCAATTTTACTCACTTATATTCCTTAACAAACTCAGCTATTTTTTCTATACCTGCTATGATATTTTCCATTGAAGTTGCATAAGATATTCTAAAATAACCCTTCATACCAAAGCCACTTCCAGGAACGCAAGCTACTTTTTTCTCATCTAAAAGCTTAGCACAAAACTCAACATCATCAGGATTAATGCTAGAGCAATCTATAAATAAATAAAACGCTCCGCTAGGTTTTGAAAGTAATTTAAGCCCTTTAATATCGCTTATCATTTCACAAGCTTTATCTCTTCTTTTCTTAAACTCTTCTTTCATCATAGCAATGTCACTATCAATTTCTCCTACTAAAGCAGGAATTGCAGCTGCTTGAGTAATACTGCAAATATTACTTGTGCATTGTCCTTGAAGATTTTTCATAAGTTTATTTAATTCTTTATTTTTACTTGCACTATAACCAAAACGATAGCCTGGCATAGCAGCACACTTGCTAAGTCCATTAATAGTAACGGTGCGATTTAGCGCATCTTCACTTAAACTCGCAAACGCCACAAATTCTCCATCATAAACTAATTTTTCATACATTTCATCAGCTAATACTACAATATTTGTGCCTTCTAAAACTTTTGCTAAAGCCATTAATTCATCTTTAGTATATAAAGCACCAGTAGGATTGCTAGGGTTGTTTAAAATTAATATTTTTGTTTTAGGCGTAATAGCTGCTTTTAGTTCTTCAGCGCTTAATTTGAAATTATTTTTTGGAGTTATGATTACAGGAACTCCGCCAGAATACTTAACTTGCTCAGGATAAGTTACCCAGTATGGAGCTGGAATTATTACTTCATCACCATCACAAACAAGAGCTTGAATAGCGTTAAATAAACTATGCTTTGCTCCAACGTTAGCTATAACTTCGCTTATTTCATAATCTAAATTATGATCTCTTTTAAGTTTTGTGCAAATTGCTTTTAAAACTTCAGTAGTTCCTGCAACAGGAGTGTATTTACCACAACCATCATTAATAGCTTTAATTGCTGCATTTTTTACTATTTGTGGAGTATCAAAATCAGGCTCTCCTGCACTAAAACTAATAACTTTAACACCTTGTTCTTTAAGTAATTTTGCTTTAGCTGTAATTGCTAAAGTTATTGATTCTTCCAAACCTTTAATTTTTTGTGAAAATTGCATTCTCTCTCCTTTTAAATTTTCTTTAAATATCCATTATCATGCATAAATATAAAAAGCTCTCCTAAAATATGCTTTTTAGTTTTTTCGTTTATTAATTCTGAAGAATTGATTTTATCTTGAATTTTTTCATCAATTTCACGAATATCATAATCTAAATCTTCTAAAATATCTCTAATTGATTGACTTTCAATAATGCTTTCAATCTCATAACCTTTTTCATCTATATCAATACTTACTTGCGTTGGATGAGTAAATAAGTTATGTTTCATTCCTAAAACTTCTTGATAAGCTCCAACTAAGAAAAATCCTAAGAAATAATCTTCTTGTTCAACATCAACATCGTGTAAAAATAATGGTCTTTTATTAGCATCATAAGAAATCTCGCCATCACTATCGCAAGTAATATCCCAAATACTAGCTGATCTTGTAGGCGGAGTGTTTAATCTATCAAGTGGCATTACAGGGAATTCTTGTCCTAAGCCCCAAAAATCAGGCAAGCTTTGAAAAATTGAAAAATTCACTAAATATCTTTCTTGAACTTCTTTTTGAGTTCTTAATAAGTGTTTTGGGCTAAGCATAGAAACAGCTTTTTTGCCTATCAAATGGGTTAATATTTCAGCATTTGAGCGATCTTGTAAATCCACATAACCTAAGTCAAATAAAGTTAAAATGCTATCTAAATGATCATAACTATCGTGCATATATTCAATTGCATTGCTAGGTTTTATGTTTTTATATAAATCGCATAATTCATCTATTAATTGTGGATTTTTTTCTTTTAGCTGCATTTTGCTTTCTGAGTATTCTTGAGAAAAAAGCTCAAGCACAGGAGCAACTAAAACAGCATGAGAGCCACTTACAAAACGACCACTTTCTATGTAAATATTAGGTTCTATTTCTTGCTTTTGTGCTGCTAGAGTTTTTAAAATAAATACAATATCGTTTGCATATTCGCTTAAAGTATAGTTTCTTTGTGAAGTTTTTTGAAATTGAGAATATTCAATAGCTAAACCACCACCTATATCAATATTTTCAAGATTATTTGCACCCATTTTGCGTAATTCAAAATAGATATTTCCTGCTTCGCTTAAAGCCTTTTTAAGTGGATGAATATCATTTATTTGTGAGCCTATATGAAAATGTATCATAGTAAAGCAATCTAGCAAATCATTTTCTTTTAATAGTCCTACTGCTTCGATTAATTCTGTTGAAGTTAATCCAAACTTAGAATTAATTCCACCACTTTTAGCCCAAGTTCCACTTCCTAAAGAATGAAGCCTTACTCTAAGCCCTATTTTTGGTTTTATTCCAAAACGCTCTTTTGCTGTTTTGATAATTACTTCAAGCTCGTTAATACCTTCAATAGTTAAAGTTATATTATGCCCCATTTCAGCAGCAATAAAGCCCATAGTAATTAATTCTTTATCTTTAAAGCCATTAACAGTAATTGGAGCGCCTTCATTATTATAAGCCATAGCAAGTAGTAATTCACCTTTACTTCCAGCTTCAAGACCATAATTTAAATTTTTTCCAAGCTTTACAAGACTTTTTACAAAGCCTGGGAATTGATTAACTTTTAATGGATAAACAGCATTAAAGCTCCCACGATAATCAAATTCTTTTATAGCGTTATTAAAATTTGTATAAATTTGTTCTATTTGTTTTTTGATTAAATGATTAAATCTTAAAATTATAGGACCTTTATAACCATCATCTAAAAGAGTATTTACTATATCAATAATAGCAGGCTCACTTCCGTATTTTAAACAAACCTTTCCATTTTTTATAATAAAATTATCATCTCCCCAAATATCTATGCCATAATCGTTCATAAAATTTCCTTTAAAACTTCATATTTTATGCTTTTTTGTTCGCCACTTTCTAAGTCTTTAAAAAACACTTCATTTTTACTAGCTTCATCGCTACCGATTGCTATAAAATATTTATAATTTTGTTTATCAGCTGTATTTAAGTGTTTTATTAGTTTTTTTGCATCATAGCTTAGGTTTATTATTTTACCTGCTTTGCGTAGATCATCAACTAATTTATAAGCGAGCTCTAATAATTCTGTATCAAGCACACAAAAATAAGTATTTTGTGGTTTTTGCTCTAATTTTTTGCTTTTTAAAATATCCATTACACGCTCAACACCCATAGCAAAACCTACTCCATAACTCTTAGCTCCACCTAAATACTCAACCAAATAATCATATCTTCCACCGCCTGCTATTGCTGCCTTTGCACCTATTTCGCTACTTTCAAACTCAAATGCTGTTTTTGAATAATAATCAAGCCCACGAACTAATCTTTCATCAATTACAAAACTAATTCCATTATCTTTTAAAATCTCTTGTAATTTAGCAAAATCAGCCCTACTCTCATCATCTAAAAACTCACTTAATTTAGGTGCATTAACTAAATGTTTTGAACAATTATCGTTTTTACAATCTAGCACTCTTATTACATTCGTAAGCCTTCTTTTTGCACAATCTTCGCAGAATTTAAAATCGGAATTTGATTCAACCTTTGTTAAATAATCTCTAAGTGCTGCTCTATAATTTTGTAAGCATTCAGGCGAGCCTAAAGAATTAATTTTAAGAGTATAAGCAATATCAAGCTTTTCAAAAATTCTAGCAAGTATCATAATAACACTAGCGTCTTCATAAACACTTGCTATATTAAAACATTCTAAGCCAAATTGATGAAATTCTCTATATCTTCCACGCTGTGGCTTTTCATAGCGAAACATTGAACCATGATAAAACCATCTTTTAACAACTCCAGCTTTATCCATTTTATGCTCAATAAAAGCTCTTACGACCCCAGCAGTTCCTTCAGGTCTAAGACATACGCTATCTCCGCCTTTATCTAAGAACTCATACATTTCTTTGCCTACAATATCGCTACTTTCTCCTACGCTCCTTTTAAATAAAGGAGTAACTTCTAAATGTGGCACTTCAATATAACTATAACCATAAGTTTTTGCTACTTCTTCACTAGTTTTTATAATCTTTTCATAAATTAACGCATCTTCATCTAATAAATCATTCATTCCTTTAATTGCATGTATCATTTATATACTCCTTAACAATCTTATTTATTTCTTCTATACTTAATCTTGCATCTATATTTAAAACATTAATATTTAAAGCTTTTATTATTTTTTCATAATTTTCTTGAACTTTTAAAAAGTATTCTACGCCTTTTTGCTCTATCATATCAAGAGATTTATTTGCTAATCTATCTTTTAATAAATCTTTATCGCCTTTAAAAAATATTATATGATTTGGCAAAATATTATTAGTTGCAAATAGATTAAAATCTAGCAATTGTTTATAATCACTATCAACTTCATATGCTAAATGCGATATTAAACTTCTATCGGCTATTATAAATTCTTTTTTAAAATCAATCGTAGAAAATAGCTCAGCTCTATCTGCTAAAAACAAAAACATTCTAGCTCTTTTGCTCATTTTTTCGTTTAATATCAATTCTCTTAATTTTATTCCTAGCTTAGTTTCACCTGGCTCTTTTACAAAAATCGGCTGGAATTTGAAATAGGAATTTGGCAAAGATTTTAATAGCTCAATTTGAGTGCTTTTACCTAAAGTATCAATTCCTTCAAATGCGTAATAATTCATTTTAAATCCTTTAAAATACTTGCAGGAACTAGCTTTGAAATATCTCCGCCATGAGCTTTTATACTTCTTACAATTGAGCTTGATATGAAAGCATTTTTAAGACTTGGCATTAAATAAATAGTATCTATTTCTTCGTTTAATTCAGCATTTGCATAGTGCATTTGTAATTCGTATTCAAAATCACTAACCGCTCTAAGTCCTCTTACTATCGTAAAAATCTTTTGCTCTTTTGCAAAATCAACTAATAAATTATTAAAGCCTATTACTTCTACATTTAAATTTTTTGTAGCACTTCTTACTAAATTTAATCTAGTTTCTAAATCATAGCTAGGTTGTTTTTTATCATTTTTAGCAACTGCAATTACTAATTTATCAACTATCTTAAGTGCTCTTGTAATTACATCTAAATGTCCGTTAGTGATAGGATCAAAAGTCCCTGGATAAATTGCTTTTTTCATTCGCTCTTCCATCTTTTAAATTTTTTATATTCAACACCAAGCAAGTCACACCATTTTCCTATTACAAATTCTTTAAAAGAACTCTTTGAATATTTAGCATAAATTGCAGGGGCTATTATACAGCCTAATTTATTTAATTTTAAAATATTTTTAAGCATTATTTCATTAAGTGGCATTTCTCTTGGTGCTATTATTATTTTTCTATTTTCTTTAAGATTTACTGCAAGACTTCTTAATATTAAAGTATCGCTAAAACCATAACTAGCCTTTGCTAAAAAATCGCTACTTGCATAATAAAAAGCCGCATCAAGCTTAAAACTTCCACTTGAAACAGAAGCAGCTAAATCATCGTTTTTTAAAAGAGTAATATTTGTATTTTTTATATATTTTTTTAATTTTTTATTGTTTTCTTCTTTTAAAACCTTTAAAGCACCTTTACTAAGGATTAAATATACTTCATTTTCTTTACTTAAAACTTTTGCTAATTTTAAAGCAAGATTAACCCCACTAGCTCCATTGATTGCTACTAAAAATCTCATTTTATTAAAACCTGTTTTTCATTTATTATTTCGCCTGTTAGATTATGTCCTTGAGTATTTTTAAGGCGTATTTTTTGACCCTTTACGCCACTTTGTAAAGCTATTAAGTCAATAAAAACACTCAAATCCCCATCATCTAAAATCCCCACAACACTATCATCTTTATTGATTAAATAATTTGGCATAAGCATTGAATACTTTACAATACTTCCTGCATTTGCTTTGGTTTTAAATCTAATTTCTTGATTTAAATCCCTTAAAGCATTAAAAGGAACTTTAGAAAAATCAATCTTTTCACTTTTTAAATCAAGAATGCTTATAAGCTCATCTTTTAAAACATTCTTTTTAAGTATATAAACCTTGCTTAAAGCTTGTAATTTAAAAGAAATTTGCTTAGTTTCTTCACCGCAATTTACTTTAAAAAAACCTTGCTTACTAAGAGCTGGGTAGCTAATTATTTTGCAATTATTATTAAGTTCAGGTTTAAAACTAAGGCTAGTAACTTCTAAAAAACTATCTTGTTTTTTCCAGTGTTTTATCAAATCTTCGCTTATATTATTTGCAAACAAGCTAAGGCTTAGTATAAATAGGCTAAATGTTTTGTTCATAAACTCTTACTTTTTCGCCTTGTTTTATATCACAATCAATATCGCAAATTATATAATGAGTGCATTTGCTTAATGGACTAATTTGACCACTGCTAAGCTTTGCGTTATTAAAAGGCACAAAACAATCATCAATAATATTACCTATTACAATATTTTCTTTAGCATTTTTAATACTCAAATCTTGTGAAATAGGACATTCGTAAGATAAATTCCTAAATGAAATTCCAAGCATTTTATAAATAATTTTTCTAGCATAAATTAAAGCTCCTATATAAGCACTCATAGGATTACCTGGTAAAACTAAAATATATTTATTATCTTTATGATACAAGCTAACAGGACCTGCAGGTTTCATTTTTACCTTTGTAAAAATAGGAGTAAAGCCTAATTCATTTAAAGCCTTTTTGATAAAATCAGCATCACCTACACTTGCAGCTCCAATGCTTACTACTAAATCAAAATTATCAAAAGCACCTATTAAAGCATTTTTAACATATTCATATTCATCTTTTAAAATACCCAAATAAGTTGGTTTTGAAAAATCTTTAAACGCTGAAAAAATACCATAAGCATTAGAATTATATACTCCAAACCCTTTTGAATATGGCTCAATTATTTCTAAGCCACTTGCATAAATTCCTACTTTAATTTCTTTTAATACTTCAATATTAAAAACTCCGTTGCTAGCTAACATCATTATGATTTCATCAGTAATTACACCTTTTTTAATGATTAAATCACCTACTTTGTATTCTTCGCCTTCATATCTTATAGCTTCGCCAACTCTTAAACTATCGCTTGTAGCATACATTAAATCATCTTTAATGATTGATTTTTCAACCATCAAAACACTATCAGCACCTTTTGGTAATTTTGCTCCTGTCATAATCTTAACGCATTCGCCACTTTTAATTTCGCATTCACTCATATCGCCTGCAAAAATAGTTTTTATAACTTTAAGACCTTTATTAAACTCACTTGCTTTTAAGGCATAGCCATCCATTGCTGAGTTTGTAAATAAAGGAGCATTGCATTTAGCATAAAAATCATTTGCTAAAACTCTTCCTTTTGCTTCAAATAAATTTATTATTTCAGTATTATTTATTTCTTTAATTAATTCTATATTATTTAAGGCATCTTGAATTTTCATTCTTCTTCCTTTAATTCGGTAATATCTGCACCTAATTTGCTAAGTTTTTCGCATAAATTCTCATACCCACGCTCTAAGTGATAGATTCTGTGAATATAAGTTATACCTTCTGCTGCAAGTGCTGCTAAGATTAATGCTGAACTAGCTCTTAAATCAGTTGCCATTACATGTGTGCCTTGTAAATTAGAGTTTTTAACATTAGCAATATGTCCATTTAGCTTAATGTTTGCTCCCATGCGATTTAGCTCACTTACATGCATAAAGCGATTTTCAAATAATCTTTCATCAATAATGCTTTCTCCATTTGCTTTAAGACAAAGTGCCATAAATTGTGCTTGCATATCAGTTGGAAAGCCTGGATATTCAGAAGTTTGAATATTTGCTGCTTTATAATCTGATGAAAACATTTTTATAGAATTATTTAAACTTTCGTATTTAATGCCCATTTCATCAAATTTAGCAAGTAATGCGCCTAAATGCTCAGGAGTTATATTTTTAACTTCTATATTTGATTTTGTGATTGCACCTGCACAAAGATAGGTTCCTGCTTCTATTCTATCAGGAATAATTTCGCAAGTAAAATCACTCTTTAAACTATCAACTCCGTTAATTTCTAAAGTATTTGTCCCTATTCCTTTAATTTCTACACCAGCTTTCATTAAAAAATCGCATAAATTAACTATTTCAGGCTCACAAGCTGCATTTATAATAGTGGTTTTACCTTTTGCATAAACTGCGGCTAAAATTGTATTTTCGGTAGCTCCTACTGAGATTTTATCAAAATGTATTTTTGCCCCAACTAATTTTCCACTAGCTTTAACATAGCCATCAACTAATTCAATCTTAGCTCCCATTTTTTCTAAAGCACTTAAATGCAAATCAATCGGACGCTGACCTATCGCACAACCACCTGGAAGTGATACTTCGCAAGTATTAAATCTACTAAGCAATGGTCCAAGCACTAAAATACTTGCACGCATTTTGCGAACAATATCATAAAGAGCTTTAGTATTAAAAACATTGCTTGAATCGATTGTAACGCTATGATTATTTAATTCATAGGTTGCACCTAAATTCTCAAGTAGTCTTAACATTGTTTTAATATCTGATACTAAAGGAAGATTTGTTAAAGTGCATTTTCCTTTAATAAGCAAAGCAGCAGCAAGTAGCGGTAAAGCAGCGTTTTTAGCTCCGCTAATCTCTACACTTCCACTAAGTTTTGCATTGCCTTTTATTTTTAAATATTTCATTCTTTATCCTTTTGTATATAAAATCCAGCCCAAGTTTGAGTAACAGGCATTAGTTCTATTCTATTTATATTTACATGATCTTTTAGATTAATTATACTCATAATAGTATCGGCTATATCATCAGCACTTAAGTATTTTGTATTTTCATAAACCTTATCTGCTGCAATCTTATCGCCTTTAAAACGAACTTCGCTAAATTCAGTTTTGCATAAACCTGGTGCAATATCAGTAATTTTTATATTATTTTTTCTTACATCATTTCTTAATGCGTGAGAAAATTGTCCTACGAAAGCCTTAGTTCCTGCATAAACATTTCCACCAAAATAAGGGTTATTAGCAGCAACTGAACCAAAATTAAATATATGTCCGCCGTTTTCAAGCATTCTAGGTAAAATCTCATGAGTTACATATAAAAGACCTTTGATATTAGTATCTACCATAGTTTCCATATCTTCTATACTTAAATTATGAAATTCTCCAAGACCAAGCGCTAGTCCTGCTGAGTTAATTAAAACATCTATTGTTTTAAAATCATCAGGCAAATTATCAACAGCTTTTTTAATAGCTTTATAATCTCTTACATCACAAGCAATAATGCAAACATTATCTTTATAAGTTTTTTCTAATTCAACTAATTTTTCTTTGCGTCTTGCAAGAACAACTACTTTATAATTATTTTCTAAAAGTTTTATAGCACATGCCTTACCAAAGCCACTACTTGCACCAGTTACAAAAGCTGTTTTCATTCTTCTTTCTCCTTTAATCCTAGTTCTTTTAAATATTTTATATTTTCTTTATTATCGTAAATAATTGCGTAATCAAGAGCATTTAAACCAAAATTATCGCTAACTTTATAATCTGCATTATTTTCAATTAATAATTTTAGGGTTTTTAAATCAGCCAAAGATGCTGCATGAATTACTAAGGTTTTTGATGGATGAATATACGAGCAAAAAGAAATATAATAAGGAAGATTAGTTTTTAATTCTTCTTCGCTTTCAATTTGCTGTAAATTAAGATTTGCTCCATATTTGATTAATAATTTTATGGTTTTAATATCGCTTATTTCTACTGCATAAAAAATCGCACTTTTTCCAAAACCATTCAAATAATTTACATTTGCATTATGTTCTAATAAATATTCTAAAGCTTCGTAATAATCAAGCGCATAAAAAATCGCACTCTCATAGCCTGAATTTATATTAGTATTATTTTTTGTTAAAAACTCAATTATTTTCATATCTTTTTTATCAAGTAATGCTAGTTTTAATAAAAAGTCTAATTGATAATAATTAGGGCTAATTTCGTTAAGATAAGCGATACTATCTTCAGCATTATCAATTTTTAAAAATTCTGTATAAATATCATCTAGTTTAATAAATTTATTTATTGAACCAAATGCTCTCATTCCAAATCTTTGAATGAAGTTTTCGCATGATTTTTCATAATTTGTTTTTGATAATTTTATGAAATGCTCTTTATGTAATTTACAAAAATTATTCGCTTGCTTATTAAACTCATCAAAAAGTCTTTTATTACCTAAACTCTGATAAGCCCAGTATTTAAAATAATCATAATATTTATCATAATCTTTTATAGGTTCAAGATTTTTATCATTGTAAGCTTTGTTTAAATCATTTACATAATTATCTAAAATTACAAAATAATCATGTCCATTGCATTCAACATTTCTTCCGCTAATTGTTTCTGCTAGCTTAAACACCTTTTCATCACTTAATTCCTTTGAAAAAACAAAAGCACTAATTAATAAAAATATAATCTTTTTCAATGCAAATCCTAATAAATTAATGGCTAAAACTTTAGCATTATTAAATAATTATTTGGTAAGAATTTGAATTAGGAATTAGCTTTTAGTTTTTTTGTAAAAATATATTAAAAGTAAGCATACAAACATAAAAGCCGAGCAGATAAAAAACACTTTTGCTTCATAAATATTATAAAAATATCCACCGCTTAAGCTCCCTAAAAAAGCTCCTATTCCAAAAAAACTTTGATTAATTCCAAATATTCTTGAATTAATTTGCTTTGGGATATTTTTGCGAATTAGAGAATAGATACTAGGCATGATTGAGCAAAAACTAATGCCTGTAATAAAACGAGTAATGCAAAATAAAATATAATTATTGCAAGTAAAATAATGCAAAATTAAGCAAATTAACAAGCAAAAAACACTTATTAAAATAAGATTAATTTCTCCATAGATTTTTGCTAATTTTGAAAGCCTTGGAGCAAATATTGCACTTGCAATTCCTGCGAGGCTAAAGCAAAATCCAGTTGCAAGTTCTTTGTTTTCAACTAAATTTGATACAAAAAGTCCGATTATTGGACCTATGAAAGTTTGAGAATATTGAACCAAAAATGAAGCTATACATAAAATAATTACGAAAAAATATAAATTACGACCAAGGCTTATTTTTTCTTCTTTTTTAATAGGGCTAAATTCTTCTTTTACAAAAAATAATATAAGTAAAAATATGCTAATTAATAAAAATCCCGATATTGCAAACTGCACTCTAAAATCAAAAAAGTGCATTAAAACCCCACCAAACAAAGGTCCAAGTAATGAGCCTGTAATTTGAGATGAGCTTAGTTTTGCTAAAGAATAATTAACTTCATCTTTAGGAGCACTAACTGCTATTAAGGCTATACAAGCTGAATTAAAGCCTGAGAAAAAGCCCATTATAAATCTTAAGATTATAAATGATTCTGCTGTTTTTAAAAATACGCTAACTAATAAACATAATCCCATTCCAAGACTTGCACGAAGTAGCATTTTTTTGCGACCATATTTATCAGCTAATATTCCCCAAATAGGTGCAAATAGTGCCATCATAAGTGTGCTACCTGCGTAGGCTAAGCCACTATAAAGGCTGATTTTGTCTTTGCTAACTCCGTATTCTTGCATTATAAAAGGTAACAAAGGTAGGATTTGATTCATTGCTAAAGTGCTTAAAAATGAGCCTAAAGATACGATAATTAACATAAACTTAAAATTACTTTGCATAGCTTAATTATAATAGCTCTTTGTAATTTATATTTATAATTCCTATTTTAAATTCTTTTTATTTTGTGTATTTTTTATAAAAAATCAAAAAGAATTTGAATTCGGAATTTAGTTTTCAAACTAATTCCTATTTCAAATTCCTTAATTTTTATTCATCACCAGGAGCAACTCTTTGTAAGTATTTTACCATTTTATAATATTCATTTTCATCTAAACTTGCATTATCTTGCATTGATTTTATTGTGCTTGGCCATACGTTTTTACTAAATTCATCATAAGGATGCAGGGCATGGCAGGTGCCACAGCGTTCTTCAAAAAGCTCTTTACCCTCATTTATCACATCTTTTTCACCTAAATTAGCATTATCAATATTTGCAACTAATTCTACTACTTCCCATTCGTTTTCGTATTCATCAGTTTCTACTCCTAAAACCTTAGCAACTTTTGCATCATTAAGATTTACGCTAGATGATAAAACACCTAGAGTATCATAAATAATTTTTCCACCTTTAGGACGATAGCCTTTAAGCTTTATTTCACTATTTTTATTATCTTTTTTAACAATATCAACTTTTGTTCCGATAATTATTGTTCCTATTTCTTTATTTTTTTGATTTATTGATGAGTTTTGCATTACATAAGTATTTGCTAAAAGCGAGCTTGCAACTAAACTCATAATTATTAATTTTTTCATTCATTTCCTTTATAAAAATTACTCACTGCTAAAAAGCAGTGAGTTTAAATTATGCTTTAAATTTTGGTTGTCTAAATAAATCAAGAGTTGGTATATCTTTAGTATATTTTTCAACTTCTACTAAAGCTGTAGCTTGGTTACCGCATGCAAGCTTAGAGCTAGGAATATCAGCTATAAGCACATTCACATCTCCGTGTAAGCATAAGCCTTTTTTATCAGGGTTATACCATGAGCCTTCTTGCATTCTAATTACACCAGGTTTAACATAAGGAGTTACTAAAACACCACCTAAAATCTCGCCCCTATCATTATAAATTCTAACAATATCGCCATTTTTAATACCACGAGCTTTTGCATCAACTGGATTCATCCATAAAGCTTCTTTACCATCAACTTCTTCAAAATCCCTTACTATTGTATTGTTAAGTTGTGAGTGTAAGCGATATTTTGGATGTGGTGTAACCATATTTAATTTATATTTTTTAGCATTGCCTAAATACTCTGCTGGTTCATAGAATTGAACTAAACCTTGACAATCATCTAAATTATATTTTTCTATTTTTTTAGAGAATATCTCGATCTTACCACTTGGAGTTCCTAAACGATTTGTAATAGGGTCATCTCTAAAATCTTTCATTTTTACGAAATTTTTTGCTTCTTCAGGAGCTTTAAATTCTACATAGCCAACTTTCCAAAATTCTTCAAAACTTGGCATATTTAAGCCACTTGCAGCTGCTTTGGTTCTTGATTGCTCGTAAAAATACTTAATCCATTCATCAGCGCTCCTACCTTCTGTGAAAGCTTGATATTTTTCTTCACCAAAGTGCTTAATAATTCCACAAAAGATATCATAATCATTTTTTGAATTATACATAGGTTTTACACACTCTTTCATTGCGAAAATATATTTATTTGTGTGTGCTTTTGTAATATCGTTTCTTTCAATTTCAGTTGTAGCAGGTAAAACTAAATCAGCATGTCTTGCACTAGCAGTCCAAAAACAATCTTGAACGATAAAGCTATCAACCTTAGCAAATGCTTTTAATTGTCTGTTTCTATCTTGGTGATGATGCATAGGGTTTCCGCCCGCCCAATAAATTGATTTAATTAATGGGAATGTTTTTACTTTTCCATCAAATATATATTCTTTATTAGGATTTTCAAGCATATCTACAATTCTTGAAACAGGAATTACTTCGTTTTCTCTATCACTCCACTCACCTTTTACTGAAGTCTTTGTACTAATTCCTGCAAGTCCAGGGAAACCACTAAAATTATTCGCCTTGTCTTCAATATTTCCACTATTTGCATTTCCTGTAACTGCACCTGGAGTTGGAACCCCGCCATCTGAATAATGATAGCTAAAGCCGTATCCACCACCATCAAGTCCAATTTGTCCTAAAACTGATGCTAGAGTAATCATAGCCCAGTGAGTTTGCTCTCCATGATGAGCTCTTTGGAAACCCCAACCTGCCATAATCATTGTTCTATTTTTTGCCATTAGTTCAGCTAATTCTTTAATCTTAGCAGCACTTACTCCTGTGATTTTTTCTGCCCATTCAGGAGTTTTAGGATTTTTTTCATCAAATAATCTTTCTTTTAATTTTGCAAATCCTACTGTGTATTTTTTAAGGAATTTTTCATCATGAAGATTATTTTTAATTAAGTGATAGCACATTGCCTCAACCATTGCAACGTCAGTTGTAGGATTTATAAACACTTGCTCAGCCCCAAGATATCTAGCTGTATCATTATAAACTGGGTCAATATTTATAACTTTAATTTTATTTGCTTTTACTAAAGCTTGTAATTTTTCTAAATATTCGTATGATTCATGTAGTGGAACACCCCAAGCAATTTGATTAGTATTAATCATATCGTTAGACCATAAAACAATAACTTTTGAATGTTCTAAAACATTATCCCATGAAGTTTGTTTAGCGCTTGATTCATCAACCCCACTAATATAAGGAGTAATTGCACGAATGCAGTGAGTTGAATAAGTAAGAGTTCTAGTAGTGCAACCTCCTGCAATATTTAGCATTCTTCCAAGTAAGCTTTGTGGGTTATTTACACTGCCTACACAAAACCATCCATAAGAGCCACCATATATTGCATTACTTCCGTATTCTTTATAAACTCTTTTTAATTCATTAGCTACTAATTCGAAAGCCTTTTCCCAGCTAATCTCTACAAATTCTTCTTTACCTCTTAAGTTTTTAGGAGCTTTTGCAAAGCCTTTTTCTAAAACACTTTTTCTAACACTTGGATTTTTTATTCTATCTTGAGCATATACTCTATGAATTACCCCATTCATTAAGCTTGTAGGTTTAACATCACCTTTAAAAGCCTCAAAACCTTCTGCTTTTTCACTTCTAATAACTGGATGATAAGCTCCGAAGTGTGAAGCACTTATTAAACTTTTATCTGTTTTTGGCATTGCATCAAAACCAACAAAATCAACAGCACCAAGGCTAGTAGCAGCTACTCCTGCTGCACCTTTTAAAAAGCTTCTACGAGATAACTTTTCCATATTTTCTCCTTAAATTTAATTAAAACTTAATTTTTTAAGTTAATAGATATTATAAATAATTTTGCTTAAATTTAATTAATGGAATAATTAAAATTTATCTATTTTATAGGGCATACCCCCCCCCATAAGAAAATTTTAAGAAATAATATGAAAAAGAATAAAATATCCCTATTTCAAAAAGAATTTGAAATAGGAATTTGAAATTAGAAAATAAATTTATAAATAGCTAGAATAATTAGAATAAAGATAAAACCTATAACTCCGATTAAAGTTTCTAGCATAGTCCATGTTTTAAGAGTTGTTTTTTCATCAAGTCCAAACAATCCTTTAACAAGCCAAAAACCTGAATCATTAAAGTGAGAGCAAACTACACTACCGCAAGCAATAGCTAAAACAATTGCAACTTTATCAAATTCTTCTAAGCCTGTATAAGAAGCAATTACAGGTGCCATTAAACCTGCTGCAGTTGTTAGTGCAACGGTTGCTGAGCCTTGAGCTATTCTAATTGCAGCAGCTATTATAAATCCTGCTAAAATTACCGGAACACCTAAATTAGCTAAAGTTCCAGCTAAAGCATCACCTATACCACTAGCTCTTAAAACCCCACCAAACATTCCACCTGCTCCTGTAACTAAAACAACAGAGCAAATTGCAGGAAGTGATTTTTCGCAGTATTTTTCAATATTTTTTGCACCTAAAGTATTATAAAATGTAATAATACAAATTATTAAAGTAATCATTAAAGCAATAGGAGTTTGCCCTAAAAGATTTAAAGAATTAAATAAAACGCTGCTTTTTGAAAGCACATCAAGTTTTTGCATAGATGAGATTATTGCACTAATGAAAATTAAAACAACAGGAGTTAATAAAATCATTAAAACGGTTAAGAACTTAGGCTTTTTCTTGATTTCAATTTTTTCATCTTCAAATAAGTCAGGTGCTTTAAAATACATTTTCTTACCTGAATAAAGTCCAAATAAATAAGAACTAAAATACCATGTAGGCAGACCTATTACAAGACCTAATATTAATACCCAACCAACATTCGCATCAATAGTTGCAGCCGCAGCAACAGGTCCAGGGTGTGGTGGTAAAAATACGTGCATTACAGAAAACGCACCAACAGAAGGAAGTGCATAGGTTAAAATTGAGCCTTTTAGCTTATGAGCAACACTTAAAATAACAGGTAGCATTACAATAAGACCAGCATCAAAAAATATAGGAAATGCAAATATTAATGACGCTAAACCTAAAGCAAAAGGAGCTTTATTTATGCCAAAATATTCAATCAAAGTATCTGCTAAAACTTGAGCTCCACCTGATACTTCTAATATTTTGCCTATCATTGCACCAACACCAACTAATAAAGCAACACTTGCTAAAGTTGAACCAAAACCACCTAACATTACTCCTAAAATCTTATCTAGTGGAGTATTAGCTGCAAGAGCAGTTAAAAAACTTACGATTATTAATGATATAAAAGCATGAATTTTTAGCTTCATAATCATAAATAGTAATAAAACAACTGCAATAGCAGCGACACATAATAAATAAGAGGCACTAAGCTCCATTACTTCTCCTTTTTAGAAATTTATGTAATATTAAGAAAAATAAGTTAAAAATAGCAAGATTTTTAACAAAGGATTAAAATGAAACATTATAACATTGTAGTAATGGGTGTTTGTGGCTGTGGTAAAAGCACGGTAGGAGCTATGCTTGCTAATAATTTAGGAGCTAGTTTTATAGATGGAGATGATTTACACCCAAGAGCAAATATAGAAAAAATGCAAAGCGGAACACCTTTAAATGATGAAGATAGAAAGCCTTGGCTTGAAAGAATTTCTGATGTGTTTTTCTCAATTTCAAGAAGAGAACGCTCATGCGTTATTGCATGCTCAGCTCTTAAGAAAAAATATAGAGATGAAATAAGAAAATCAGGCAAAATCATTTTTATACATTTATATGGTGATAAAGATTTAATCATGCAAAGAATGAGTAAAAGAAGTGGTCATTATATGAAAGAAAATATGATTGATTCACAATTTGCAACACTAGAATTTCCTAAAGATGAAGAGCTTGTTATAAATATAAGTATAGATGCTCCGATAGGTGATATTGTAGAAAACGCATTAAATCAATTAGAGTTGATTTAATTGCATTTCATTAAGGATTTTTATTATCTCTTCTTTGCTTAAAACGCCTATGTGATAGTAAAATTCCTTCTCATTCATAATAGTATTTTGAAAATCTAAACCTAAAGCCTCGCTAGGCTTGTAGCTTTTGCCATCTTTTGTAAAAAAGAACTGAATAGGTATTAAATTAATAGGAAAATTATTTAATAATTCTGTATTTTCAAAGATATTAATATTAAAAATTTTAATATCATTTCCACTTAATTCATTAAATAAAATTTTTAAAGTTGGTTGAAATTTATTGCATATAGAATTATTGCTACTACAAAAATTAACTAAAGTATAAGCCTTTAAGTCCTTAATCATATCCAAATCAATATAAGATAGTTCAAAAGTATTAACTTCTTTATGATTATTTATAATATCCTTATATACAAATAAAAGAGATGAAAGTATTAAAATAATTAATAAAATTTTTAGTTTCATTCCTTGCCTTAAAATATTTTTAATCTATTTTAAGGCAAAAGGTTTAACTAACTTTACAAATTACTTAGATTTAAAGCTAAGAGTTGCAGTAAGTTGTAATGTATCGCCGTATCTATCAAGGTTATATGGTATTTTAATTCCCGCTGCAATTATTTGAAGTCCATCTTGTGGTTTTGTAAGAGTTAATGTAGCTTGACCATTTTTATCGGTTACTACACCATCAATATCATCATTTTGATCTTCAAATTCTACACCACTAACAGGTTTGCCATCAAGTAAAACTAAAACTTTTAGTTTATCTCCAACCTTTTTTACTAGTGGATTTTCTAAAGGAACAATTTCAAATTTTAAGCCAAGAGCCTTGCTAGAAGCTTCATTCCATTCATAAATACTTTTACCTAGTTTATAGATTTTTCTAGTTTGGGTTACTTCGTTTGCTCCAGTAACATCTGTAATTTCATTTCTAGCAAAAGCATAATGCTTGCCATCTTTTGTAAAAGTATAATAACCAAAATCATAATTCATAGTAGCAACTGATGGATTTCCTTCTATAAAAATCTTATTATTTAAATAATCATATCCAGCTTTTAATCTCTTGCCATTTGCATCATAAGCACTAATTCCAAATACTCTATCGCTTTGATATTGACCCCAGTGATCATCAGCCCAAAAGCCTACTTTATAGCCATTATCTGTTTTCATAGGAAAAAATTGATGAGCAAATGCTGTGCTTGCAACAAATAAACTTGCGAATGCGATTTTACTTAATTTCATAGTGTATCCTTTAATTTTAATTTGATAGTGATTATTATAGAAATTCTAAATAAATTTTAGCTTAAAATGATTGTAATTTTAATATTTACTATTAAATATAAAAAAGTAAAAGAATTTGAAATAGGAATTTGAAAATAAAATAGGATAAATATTATCTTTTTATGTTATATTATCTATGCAAATTAATTTAAGGAGATAGAAATGTTTAAACTAAGAACATTAAATTATGCAACAAATGCATTTTCTGGATTTTTGAGTGAAGAAACTTTTAATTTTCACTATGGCAAACACCATCAAACTTATGTAAATAATCTAAATAATCTAATCACAGGAACTGATTATGAGAAAAAAGATTTAGTTGAAATTATTCTAAGTTCTAAAGATGGTATTTTTAACAATGCTGCTCAAGTATATAATCACGATTTTTATTTTGATTGCATAAGTCCAGTAGAAAGCAAAATGAGCGAAGAATTACAAAAAGCTATTGAAGAAAACTTTAATACCTGTAGTAATTTTAAAGATGAGTTTGTTAAAGGTGCTACTGCTTTATTTGGTAGTGGTTGGTTTTGGCTTGTGCTAAATCTTGATACTAAAAAATTAGAATTAGTAAAAACTAGCAATGCTCAAACTCCTATTACTGAAAATAAAGTTCCATTATTAGTAGTTGATGTTTGGGAACACGCTTATTATATTGACCACAGAAACGCAAGAGCTGCTTATTTAGAAGAGTTTTATAAGCATATTAACTGGGATTTCGTAAGTAAAGCTTATGAATGGGCTTTAAAAGAAGGCTTTAATTCAGTTAAATTCTACGCTAACGAACTTCATAAATAATATTAAGCCCATTTATTTGGGCTTATCTTTTATAAACTTGTAAATTAAATTGAGCTTTTATCAAATCTTTTTCAGATTTTAAAATTATAGGAAAATGAACTCTTAAAATATTAGGATAGTTTTCTAATGAATCTATGAAATTATAAAAAATCGCTGGACTTGTAATCTTTGTGCTTACAAATAATTGATAACTTACATATTCTTCATTAAAATCTACATTTTTATCAAGCTTTACATCATCAAAAAAAGTTTTGCAATGATTTTTAAATTTCTCAATATCAAAATCATTATGAATTTTGTCTAAATTAGTTTTATTTTCTGCTAAATATTCATTTAATTGTCTATCTATATTATCTAATTTACCCTTATTTTGGCTTAGTTTAGAATTAGAAGAGCTTAGAACTTCATTTGCGATTTTTAATTTATTTACACTAGGAATTATTAATAAAGCACTAAGGCTAAAAATAGCTATTAAAAATACACTAAGCCATAATAACAATTTTACTATATCAATTTTATTTGTGCTATTATCTTTATTCATTAAAACCCTCTGAATTTTCAATAGTATTTATGCTTACAAAATTATACCAACCTGATTTTAGTTGAATAAAATTTGTTTTTGTAGTTTCAAAAATACTTTGTAATGGAGTTTGCAAAAGATTATTATAAATTTCTTTAGTAGGTGTAATTCCCTTAATTAATAAACTTTTTTGCTCCATCAAAACTTCATTTAAAACAATGCTATCAGGAACTAAATCAAATAGATTTTTTATACTTTTTTTAAGATTAATATTTGAAGCACTTATATCATCAACTAAAGCTATATATTCTTTATTTAAAGCTAGTTCGTTTTTATGCTTTAGCATTAATTCTATTGTTTTTTCACTATTAATTCTAGCTTCTTCAGCTTCATTATATGCTAAGCCTTGCTTTATTTTTATATAAACAGCAAAAAATAAAATAACAACAATTATGAATATTAAAAAATAAAAACATAATTTGTTAAATTTATTTAATATAGGTTTTAATTCGGCTTTTTTAAAACTATAAGTCAATTTTCACTCCTAAATCTAAGCAACTTAATTTAAGCATTTCTTTAAATACATCTATCTTATAAACAATAGGTTTTAACAATAATTCACTTTCTATATATGAATGCATAGCTTTTGAGCTTTTCTCATGCTCAAACATAATAATATTATTTATAAAATCGCTCTCATAAACTTCATTGTCATAAAACTCTTTAATAGCGCTATTTATGTATTCAAATATCTGCATATCAAGACTAAAAGTATTTAAACTTTCATCATTAACTTCCGTATTCAAATTCTCATCTAAATTAAAATCATCATCAAGCTTTATGTTATCAAGTTCATCAAAATCAAGCTCTTCTAAAGCATCATCATCGTTTTCTATTTCTAATTCTTCTTCTAGCTCAATATTTTCTTCTTCTTCATTTTCTTTATTTATCTTAAGTTCAAAATAACTTCCAAACTTAAACTTATTATTTTCATAAATCATTAAAGTTATAAATTCGTTGTATTTTAAAACAAATAAATTTATTCCTTCATAAACAAAACCATCAGCTCTTTTATCTTTTATCAATTTACTCAATATTACAAATGGAGAAAATATTAAATCAACATGTAAATTATCAATAATTACATTTGAATTTTCAAGCTCAACTTTTGAAGCATATAAAAATGAATTATCAAAAGTTTTTAAAGTTATAGCACTATCATCTACTCCGTATCTTTGTAGTTCATTTTTATTTATAGTAGGAATCATTCCTTGTCCAATACTAGTAAATAATAAAGACACATAAGTAAAATAATGATTATCTATTAAATCTTTTATATATTTTAATGCTTTTTGCTTTTCTTCATCACTGAAAGTTCTTTGCTGAGTTTTTATGATTTTTTCCTTCTTAACCGAATACGATTCAATCACAAAGGCTTTATCTTTTAAAACTACATTTATAAATACACTTGATAGATATTTTCTAATGCTAAACATAATATCCTTCTTGCTGTAATTTTTCTTCTAATATAGCAAAATTTTTACTTAATTCATCTTCAGGATTTTCAACGCTTAAATTAATAGGTTTTGAAATAATATAAGCCATGGTTGAAAATGGCTTTGCTAATATCATCTTATCCCAACTCTTAGCTCTATAAACCCTACTTGCAGCATTATCAAAAATAATGGTAGGAATGTTATATTTACTAGCTATTTTATAAGAGCCTACCGAAATACTATGATAAGGTCCTCTAGGGCCATCTGGGGTTATAAATACATCATGACCTTCTTTTAATAAGGTTTTAATTTGCCTTAAGGCTTCTAAGGCTGAATCATAAGTGCTTCCACGAACGGATTTAATGCCAAAAAACTCCATAACACTAGAAATTAGCTCTCCATCTTTATGTTTGCTAATTAATACATAAGGAGTTTTTGTATAGCCATTTTTTTTAATATAAGCAAAGATAAATGCCATCATGGTAAGTTTTCCATGCCAAAAAAGCACTACACAAGGCTCTTTTGGCAAGGTTTTTTCACCATAAAATTTTTTCTTACAAGTAAAATAAATTAAATTTAAAACTAAATATATAAAAAAAGCCAAAAGCTTAATTTTAAATTTCGCCATAAAGGGTTGTCCTAGAAGTTTTGGTGATTTTTACATCAACCATTTTTCCTAACAATTCTTCACTACCATTTACAACTACTAAGAAATTATTATCGCTTCTTCCTGCTATTGTTTGATTTTCTCTTAATTCTTCAAAATAAACTTTATAAGTTTTATTAAGTTGAGCAGCACTAATCTCATCTAAAATTTCATTATACAAACTTTGTAATCTAGTAAGCCTTGCACTTGCAATATCAACTGGCACTTGATTTGGCATAGTTGCAGCCGGTGTTAATGGTCTTTTTGAATATTTAAAAGAAAATATTTGCTCAAACCTAACCTGTCTCATCATATCAAGTGTAAGTTCAAAGTCTTCATCGTTCTCACCTGGAAATGCTACGATAATATCTGTTGAAATACTAGCATTTGGAACTAATTCTCTTAATCTTAATGCTCTATTTAAAAACCATTCTCTAGTATATCCACGCTTCATTGCTTTAAGTATTGTTGTGCTTCCACTTTGAAGCGGCATATGCATACTTTTACACACTTTAGGATTGTTTGCAAAAGTGTCTAAAAATTTATCATCCATATGCAATGGATGTGGGCTAGTAAATCTAATTCTTTCTAAACCATTAACTTCGCTAATCTCGTTTAAAAGGTCTGAAAAATCCATTTTAGAATGATTGCTTGAAAATCTTTTACCATAATTATTTACATTTTGACCTAGCAAAAATACTTCTTTAGCACCATTATCTACTGCTTTTTTTACTTCATTTAAAATAATATTTTTAGGAATACTAAGCTCATCTCCTCTAGTATGTGGAACTATACAATAAGCACAATGCTTATCACAACCTATCATAATATTTACATAGCTTTTATAAATACTATTTCTAAAATCAGCAAAAGCATAATCACTCTCATCATAATTTATATCATTACTTATAAATTTAGGAGTTTTAATCGCTTCTGTTATACGGCTTATATTTCTTGCACCTAACACAAAATCAACTTGTGGAGCGCGCTTAAATATTTCGCTACCTAAATGCGAAGCCGTGCAACCACAAACGCCTATTTTTGCACCTTCTTTTTTCTCTTTTAAAAAGCCCCCTACTTCGCTAAATAATTTATGAACCGGCTTTTCACGAACACTGCAAGTGTTTATTAAAATTAAATCAGCTTCAGCTTTATTCGTAGTAACTTCATAACCTTCTTTAGTAGTAAGCTCTGCAATCATACGCTCGCTATCACGAACGTTCATTGCACAGCCAAGAGTTTCTATATATAATTTTTTACTCAAAGTATATGTACCTCGTAAATAAATTCATCTTCTACAAGACCATATTTAACAGTATTTACATAAACTTTATAATTATTTAATTTTTCTACTAATTTAGTAATATCTTCGCTTGAATTTGAATGATCTAAAAATATTACTTTTTTTTCTTCAAGTGTTTTAATAACTTCTTCAACACTAATTTCTTTTGGTTTTGAATTTAAAGTTTGTTTTGCTAATTTAAATTTCATTTCATATCCTTTTTTAAATTAAAAAAATAAATCATAACAAAAAGTTCTTTCATTAAACTTATTAAAAGTTATTTTTTGTATTATAATAATCTTCAAACTTCAATTAAAGGTAAAATCTTGGAAAGAATAGTAGATATAATAGAATCAATAGCGAATGAAAAATCATTGCCAATAGAAGAAGTTAGCGACAAAGTTGTAAAGGCTATAACTAACACTGCAAAAAGAATTTTTGGTGATGATAAAGAATTTAGCGTAGATGTTAAAAAAACACTTTGTGTTTATCAAAATCTTTTAGTAGTTGCTGATAAAGATGAATTAGCAAACGATGATAGTAAATATATAAGTTTAAGTAAAGCAAAACTAGAATCAAGCGAAGTAGAAATCGGAGATACTCTAAAATATGAAATATCTTTTGCTAACCTTGATAGAACTGCAATCAATTGGCTTTACAAAGAGCTTGAATATAATGTTCAAAGACTTGTTGAAGAAAAATTATTTGAAAAATATCAAAGTATGATTGATAAACTAATCTTTGGAACGGTTGTATTTATTGACCATGAAGAAAATACTTTCATAGAATTTGATGAAATTAGAGCAGTTTTACCTAGAAAAAATCGTATAAAAGGTGAAAAATTTAAAGTAGGCGATGTTTTAAAAGCTGTTATTAAAAAAGTTAGCGTTGATAAAAAATTAGGTCTTAAAGTAGAAATTTCAAGAACATCTCCAAAATTTTTAAATGCACTTTTAACCCTTGAAGTGCCTGAGATTAAAGATGGGGCTATTGAAATTATAAATAGCGCTAGAATTCCAGGTGAAAGAGCAAAGGTTTTATTGAGAGCAAATTCTATAAATATAGATGCAGTAGGTGCAAGTGTTGGAACAAAGGGCGTTAGAATTAATGCAATTAGCAAAGAATTAAATGGAGAAAATATAGATTGTATAGAATACTCTAACGAACAAGCTATTGTGGTTTCTCGTGCTTTAGCTCCTGCTATTATAAACTCAGTTACAATTGATAATGATGTAGCAAAAGTTGTAATTAATCACGATCAAAAAAGCAAAGCAATAGGAAAACAAGGTATAAATATTAGACTTTGCAATATGCTAACAGGTCTTAGTATTGAATTAATTGAAGTTGGCACTGAAGCAGAAAATCATATAAGCTCAGTTGAAGCTAAAGCAAATCTTGAAAATCTATTTAAAAATATATGATTGATTTAAGCAAAAACGAAAATACTTGCAATATCTTAGATATAAAAGACATTGTAAATAAAATTGATTTTAATAGATATTCGTTTGATAAAAATTATAAATTACTTGATGAATTAGCAAGTTTTTATAATTTAAATAATGATAATTTTGTTTTAGGTAATGGCTCTAGTAATGTTATTTATATGAGCCTTTTAGCTCTTTATAAAAAAGCTAATGCAAATATTAAACTAATAGCTCCACTTCCAACTTTTGAGCTTACAATAGAATATGCAAGAAATATAGGTTATAGCATTGATACATTTTATGAAGAATTTGAAATAGGAATTAGCAAAGTTAATTTGGATTCAAATAAAACTAATGTTATATATATTGCAAATCCTAATAATCCAACAGGTTTAACCTTAAATAAAGAAAAACTAGAATACTTAAACTCAATTTGCAAAGATAATACTTATATGCTATTTGATGAAGCTTATTTTGAATTTGCTAATGATTATGAAGGCTTAGAATTAGCTAAAAATACAAATATTTTACATATTAGAACTTTTTCTAAAATGTATTCTTTAGCAGGAATTAGAATAGGATATGGAATATCGCATAGTGATTTTATAAATATTATTAAGCCTTATTTTAGTATAGATGCGATTAATTCTATTGCTCTAAATTGTGCTATTTATGCATTAAAACAAAAAGATTTTGCAAATACTACTAGAAATATAATTAATGAAAATAAAAAATATTTAGAAGAAGTTTTTAAAGAGCTTGATATATTTTATTATAAATCACAAGCTAATTTTATATTACATAAAATCAAAGATATTAATTATGCAAATTATATGAAAGAGCAAGGAATAATAGTAGGAAGAAATATAGACAATTTCCCATTATTAAATAGAATTAGCATAGGTAATATTAATGAATTACATGAATTTACAAAAGCTTTAAGATTAGCAAAAGCTAAGAATTTAGTTTAAGCCTTTGTAATCACGCATTTATTTTTACCTGTATTTTTACCTACATATAAGTTTTTATCAGCTATTTCAAACATTTGCTTATATTCTTTCGGATTAAAACTAGATATGCTAGCTCCTATCGTAACGCTTATTGTTTCATGTAAATCACTTATTTTTAATCTAAAAATATCTTCTCTTATTTCATTTAAAAACATATTAGCAATATCAGTATCGTTAATATCAGCAATAATTAAAAATTCTTCCCCACCCCATCTACAAATATCAACATTATATTTAGCATATTTTTTATTTTTATTAATTAACACAATCGCTAACATTTTTAAAACAATATCACCGGTTTGATGTCCGTAAGTGTCGTTAATATGCTTAAAATTATCAATATCCGCAATTGCTACTAAAATATTTTCTTGATTATATTTAGGTAATATTACATCTTCAATATATTTTCTATTATTAAGACCTGTTAAAAAGTCTTTATAAATTAGTTTCTTTAAATCATTAATTTTTTTACTAGGAATTACCGTTACTAACAAACCATAACCTATTAAGAATGTAAATAAAATACCTATATTAATAGGGTATAAAATAACATTAGAGTTTTTATAAATATCGTTATTAAATAATTTTTCACTATGTAAAATAAGCGAATTTGCATCAAAATAACTAATATAAATTATCGTAATAATAACTAAAGTAGAAATAATGCAAGTGCTTTTTTTAAAAAATAAAAACTGAGCTAACATTAAACAGCACAACAATAAGTCAAACCCACTAGAAGCACCGGTATAATAAATACCTGCTAATTGATGTAATAAAATTTCTAAATAAGCTATTGAATAATAAAAATCAGACTTATGACTTTGAAAGGTAGTAGCTAAAAAAGCATAAGTTAGGGTTGAAAAAATATTTATTACAAATAGCTCAGTAATGCCTATAAAATAAAAAATTCCTATAAACGATAAATGTAAAATAAGTGCTAAAAGTATTATAAAATAGCCGTAATCATCTACAATCTTATCAACTAAAATATTATATATTTTCTTCATATTTTTCCTTGTTTAATGAGCCTAATACCTGAATAAAAGTTTTATCATCTATTTTATTAATGCTCGCTTTTACTTCATAAATTTCTTTAATTAAATCAAGATTTATAATTTCATCAATCTTGCCTTTTTTATATACTTTTTGATTATGTAAAAACACTGCTTCATCACAAAACAAACTTGCTAAATTTAAATCATGTAAAACAACTATGCTTATTAAATTATTTTCTAAAGTTATTTTTCTTAAAGCTTCTAATAAAATACATTGATGTTTTAAATCTAGCGCACTTACAGGCTCATCAAGTAATAAAATCTTTGGATTTTTAAGTAAAACTTGTGCAAAAGCAATCATTTGCCTTTGTCCACCTGAAAGTTCTTTTATGTTTAAATTAGCTAGATGAGAGATTTTAAACTGCTCTAAAATCTTAGTAGCTTTAGCTAAAATCTCATCGCTTATTTTTAAACCTAAATCATTATAAGCACCTAATAAAACGACTTCTAAAGCACTAAGATTTGTATGAGTATGAAAGCTTTGAAGCATATAGCCGATATTGCTTTGCCAAGCTTTAATATCTTTTGAATTAATATCTTTATAAGTCATATCAAATTTATTATCTAGTTCAAATATGCTATCAAGCAAAGTGCTTTTTCCAACCCCATTTGCTCCTAAAATTGCATATATTTTTCCTGATTTAAATTCCAAATTAATATCATTTAAAATAAGCTTATTTCCTTTTTTAACACTTAGGTTATTTATTTTAAGCATTTTTATTCCTTAAGATTATAAAGAAGAAAAACGGAACTCCTATAAAAGAAGTTACTATACCTATCGGAAACAATGCTCCTGGGACTATTATTTTTGATACACTTGAAGCAAGACTTAAAAATAAAGCTCCTATTATCATAGATGCAGGTAGGAAAAATCTTTGATCTTCTCCTATTATTATTCTTGCAATGTGTGGTGCAACAAGTCCAATAAAGCCAATAACTCCTACAAAAGATATTGCAACCGAGCTAACCAAACAAACGCAAAACAATACCTTTATTCTAAGATAGACTAAATTAACACCTAAAACCTTAGCATTCTTTTCGCCTAATCTAAATACGCTTAAAGCCCAATTATCCTTTAATAAAAATAAATAAACAAATATAGTTACAGCAAATACTATTAAAATATTTAAATAAGTTGCTTTTGATAAACTACCAAATAACCAAAACAAAATCTGTTGTGATACTTCAGGGCTTGATAAATACTGAACTAAAGATAAAAAAGATTGAAATAAGAACAATAAAGCTATTCCAACTAATACAAGGCTTTGGGTGTTATAATTATTGTTTTTAGCAAACATAAATAATACACTTGAGCTTAATAAACTTGCTAAAAATGCACCTAATGGAATGCTAAAAAACGAGCTAATAATACTTACATTAAAAGCAATCATTAAAGACGCTCCAAAACCAGCAGCAGCACTAAGCCCTAAGGTATAAGGACTTGCTAAAGGATTATTTAAAATAGTTTGCATTAATGCTCCACCAAGACCTAGTGCAGCACCAACTACAACAGCCATTAAAGCCATAGGTAATCTTAAATTATAAACAATATTAACATGGATTTTTTGAATATCAATATCAAATATTTTTGATAATAAAGCTTTACAAACTACGATTAAATCAAGCTGAGCAGGACCTGTGGAAATATCTATAATAAAAAATAATATACATAAAATAAAAGAGATTAATAAAAAGCTTAATCTCTTTTTAATTATTAGCTTGTATGCAAGAATTTCTTCGTTAAAATTTCTCATCATCAAGCTTTAACATAAATGTTCCATCAGGAATAATAGGTAAGTATTTTTTATGATAATTTATATAATCATCACTTGGATTAATATCACTGAATAATTCAGGATAAGCTGCTTTTGCAATAAATTCAAGCATAAAAATATCGCTTAGAGTTCTTAGCATACTATGATAACCACCGAAAATTCTTTTATTTTTAACTGCATTTAAATCTTGCCAAGTAGTTCTTGCAGCAAAACCTCTTAATCTAGTATTTGCCTCTTCATAAGTAATTTCATTTCCCATTACCATAGAAGTTTTATTTTTCTTAAGCTCACTTTCACGACCTGCAATTATTATAATATCAGGATCTTGCAACAATACTTCTTCAGGATTAATTGCGCCCCAAGTCTTAATAAGCCCATCAGCTACGCTTTTAGCGTTTGCCTTATCAATCAATGCTCCCCACATATAATGTGAATATGTAACTCCATTATCAGCAGGTCCATTTATTCCGTATTCAATATATACTTTAGCTTTATTTTTGATATCTTTTGTTCTTGTTTGAATTAATTCTAAGCGCTTTTTATAATCATTCATAATTTCTAAAGCTCTTTTTTCTTCACCTGATAAAATACCAAAAATCTTCGTGCTAATCTCGTGATTTTCAAGTTTTCCTTCGTGATAATCTACCACAATGATAGGAATATTTGCGATTTTTATAGGATTTAGAGTATCTTTTAAAGTATCGTATTGCCATTTTGCTAACACTAAAACATCAGGCTCAAGCGCTAAAATCTTTTCAACCGATAAAGTCCCAGCTTCAGCTTCTCCAAAATCAGTTATCTTATCTAAGTTAGGCATTGCATTTAAATACATTTGCCAAGAAATCGGACTCCACTCGCTCCAAACAGCCTTAGAAAATCCAACTACTTTATCAAAAGCCTTCACACCACCAACTGCTAAATAATCAGTATAATAAAATCCTAAAGCAATTTTTTTAACCGGAGTATTTAAGGTAATTTCATTACCAACTACATCTTTAAAAGTGATTTCTTTAGCAAAAATGCTAAGAGAAAATAAAATAAGTAAAATAAATCTCAATACATACCCTTTAAATTAAAGAATTTGAAATAGGAATTTGCTTTTGCAAATTCCATTCAATTAAAATGCAGGGATTATAGCACCTTTAAATTGCTCTTCAAGTAAGTTTTTAATTTTTGGAGTTTTTATAACTTTAATTAAAGCTTTTACTCCTTCGTTATTTTCATTGCCTTTTTTAACTGCAATAACATTTACATAAGGGCTATTTAAATCTTCTAAATAAATAGAATCCTTTGTAGGATTTAGTTTTGCAGCTAATGCGTAATTTGTATTAATCACAGCTAAATCACATTCATCTAAAACCCTTGGCACTTGTGCAGCTTCAAGCTCTTTTATATCAAGATTTAAAGGATTTTCAGTAATATCAATAACACTTCTAAACTTTACTTCTTTATTTGTCTTAATAAGTCCAGCTGCTTCAAGAATATCTAAAGCCCTACTTTCATTCGTAGGGTCATTTGGAATATAAACTAAGGCGCCATTTTTTAGCTCTTTTAAATCCTTAATCTTTTTTGAATATGCTGCCATTGGAGGCAAAAATACATTTGCAACTGCTACTAAATCAGTGCCTTTACTTTCGTTAAAGTCTTCTAAAAAAGGCTTATGTTGATACATATTAGCATCTAATTCGCCATCATTTAATGCAAGATTTGGCAGAATATAATCATTAAATTCAACGATTTTTAACTCATAACCTAATTCTTTTAAATCATCTTTAACATTTTCTAAAATAGTTGCATTTGGATAAGGAGTAATTCCTACTCTTAAAACTTGCGCACTTGCATATAAACAAAACGCTAAACTTAAAGCTAATTTTTTCATTTTTTCTCCTTAAAAACTAGGGATTATTTCGCCCTTATACTTTTCTTCTATAAAAGTCTTAATTCTTGCATCGTTTATAGACTCAACCAAAACTTTAGTCTTTTCACTATCAATATTGCTAGTTTTTACAACTAGATTATTAGTATAAGGACTATCTTTGCTCTCAATAATTACTGCATCTTTTGTAGGATTTAGTTTTGCTGCTAATGCGTAATTTGAGTTAATTACAGCTAAATCACATTCATCTAAAACTCTTGGTAATTGTGCAGCTTCAAGCTCTTTTATCTCAAGATTTTTAGGATTTTTTACAACATCAAGTGGAGTTTTTAGCTCAACATTTTTATCAAGTTCAATTAAACCAGCTTGCTCTAATATATCAAGCGCTCTACTTTCGTTTGTAGGATCGTTTGGAATATAAATTAATGCCTTATCACTTAAATCCTTAATATCTTTTATCTTTTTAGAATATGCTCCCATAGGCTCAAGATGAACAGGCGCAACTGCACTTAATTTTGTTCCTTTTTGTTTATTAAACTCATCTAAATATGGTTTATGCTGAAAAAAGTTCGCATCTAATTCATCATCATCTACGGCAAGATTAGGCAATACATAGTCGTTAAACTCAACGATTTTTAACTCATGACCTTTTTCTTTTACAATCTTTGCAACTTCTTCTAAAATCTCTGCATGCGGCACAGGTGTTGCACCAACACTAATAACATCAGCAAATAAATTTGCACCTAAAGCCACACAAGCAGCTAAACTAAACAACTTTTTCATTTTTTCTCCTTAAATAAAATTACCTGAATAAACAAACAATAAAATTAAAGCTAATATTGAAATATAAAGATATTTATCCTTACCTTTTCTTAAAGCCTTTTCTACTAAATCGCCCCAAATCTGAACTATTTGAACTAGGACAATCAACACTATAACCGTTTCTATCATAATATCTGTTTTAAATCTTTGATAACCATAGCGATTGGCAACATCTCCAAGTCCGCCACCGCCAACAATGCCTGCCATTGCACTATAACCAATCACAACTATTAAGGTAAGCGTTGCAGCGTTTATTAAAGCTGGTAATGCTTCATATAAAACAACTTTAAAAATAATTTGCACCCTACTAGCCCCATAGCTTTTAGCAGCTTCAATTATCCCGTAATCAACTTCATTTAAAGCGTTTTGAACTAATTTTGCAATAAATGGAGCAATTCCTATTGTAAGTGGCACAATAGCAGCTGTTGTTCCTATGCTTTTTCCAATTAAAAGCTTTGTAAAAGGAATTAGAGCAATTATTAGTACTAAAAACGGAAAAGAACGGAAAATATTTACTAAAAAATCAAGCACTCTATAAAATGTAAGATTTTCATATAAACCACCCTTTTTGCTGACAAAAAGAAAAATCCCTAAAATAAGCCCTAAAACAAAACCAACAATGGTTGCACTTATACTCATATATAAAGTCTCTTTTAAAGCAGGATATAAAATCTTGTCAAAATGTTTTAAAAAATTATCAAAATAATTCATACTTCCTCCCATAAAACACCGCTTTTATTAATATATTCGCATACTCTTTGCTTATCATTTGGATTAATATTAATAATTAAAGAGCCTAATGCAATATCGTTTAATTTTTCTATCTTTCCCCAAACTATTGAAAAATCAATATCAAGTTCTCTAGCCATTTTAGAAATTACTCCATCTTGAGCCACTTCTTTAGGAAAAATTAGCCTAATATTAAGGCCACTTTCAGGCACACAATCAGCCTCATCTAAAAACTCTCTCATTTTCTTACTAGGCTTTAAGAATATTTCGCTAATTTCACCATTTCCAATAATTTCTCCACCACTTAATAAACACGCTTTATCTGCTACTCTTTTTACTGCGTCCATTTCATGAGTTACTAAAACAACACTAATTCCTAAATCTTTATTAATTTGTTTTAATAAATCTAAGATTTGATTAGTTGTAGCAGGATCAAGCGCACTTGTTGCCTCATCACTTAATAAAATCTTAGGATTAAGTGCAAGTGCTCTTGCTATTGCAATGCGTTGCTTTTGACCACCACTAAGATTGCTTGGATATGAATTAGCCTTATCACTTAAGCCTACTAAATCAAGCAATTCTTTAACCCTTTTATCAATATTGTCCTTTTTATGTAAGATTAAAGGCATTGCTATATTTTCATAAGCTGTTTTTCTTCCCATTAAAGCAAAATGCTGAAATATCATTCCAACTTCACTTCTTAATTCTCTTAACTCTTTTTCTTTAAGGTCTTTTATTTCGTTTCCATAAACTTTTAGCGAGCCTGCTTGATAACTTTCAAGTGCATTTATACATCTTAAAAGTGTGCTTTTGCCTGCTCCACTTTGTCCTACAATTGCGTAGATTTCGCCTTGATTAATTGTAAGGCTAACATCATTTATAACACAAGTATTACCATAATATTTCTTAAGATTTTTTATCTCAATCATAACTTTCCTTAAAATTTAATTTTAAAGAAAAATAAAAATTTTTGATTTTTAAGTTAAAGAAGCAAAAATGTTTTATCTTTCTTTTTTAGCTTGCTTGCTTTTGGTATGAAATTATTTGCGTCTAGCTAAAAAAGAAAGTTTTTTAAGCCAGACGCTATCGCATCTGCATCATCATTTATAATCCTTTTTTTAAAATATTTTTTGATTAAAGCAAAAAATATTTTTTATGTCAAGGAAAAAATTAAATATTTGCATTAAATTTGTTACATTTAGTAACATTATTCCTTAAAAGCAATAAAAGAGCAAAAATTCGCCCACCTAAAAAAGCAATCAATTTGCTTAAAATTAGCATTTTTTAAAATATTTACATTCTCATCGTAAGTAAAAGGTATCAAAACATTTTCTAATGCTGCTCTTTTTTGAGCTATTTCATATCTTGAATATCCTTGATTTTCTTTATAATTTTCGTAAATATCTATTATGTTTTTTTGTAAGACTTTATTATCATATAAAAGCTTTTCGCATAATATAAAAACTCCGTTTTTATTAAGCTTTTTATAGATTTTATTTAGCAATTCTTGTCTTAAAAGAGGTCTTATAAAATGAAGAGTATAAGAGCAAATTATCGCATCAAAACTCTCATTAAGGCTTAAAATATCTTCTATATTTTGATTATAAAAATTAATTTTTACGCCTAAATCATCGGCTTTAATTTTTGCTCTTTTTAACATCTCATCTGAATTATCAAGCCCAAATAATTCTAAATCATCTCTTTTAGAAAGCGCTAAAAGAGTATTTGCAGTAGAACATCCTAAATCTAAAACCTTTGCATTCTTTGGCAAAATTGCACTCAAAATACTAAAAATTAATTCTTGATTTTGCAAATAATACGGCACACTGCGAGTAACCATATCATCAAAAACCCTTACAACTTTTTCATCAAATTCAAATTGTTTAACTAAATTATCATTAAAAACTTCATCTCTCATTTTTTGCCTTTAAGCTTAATGTTTTAATATCCAAATCAATTTGAGCCTTTAAGCTATTAAAATCATCAAACTTTTTATTTTCTCTAAAAAACTCTAAAAATTCTATTTTAATTTGCTGGAATTTGAAATAGGAATTTGAATTATTTAAAATATGAACTTCCAAAGCCTCTTTTTCATCGGTTGAGCGTTTGCCTAAAAATACAGCTGCAAAGTATTTATTTTCATCTAAAAATACTTTTGCATAATAAACCCCAGCTTTTGGTAAAAAATAATTCTCATAATCTACATTGATAGTTGGCACGAAAAATTTAGTCCCTAAGCCTTGACCTTTGATTTGTTTGCCTTTTATATGGTAGTTTCTTCCTAGATAAGTTTTCACATCTTTTAAATTAGCATTTAATAGGCATTCTCTAATTAAGCTCGAATGAACGCTAACACCATTAATTTTATATTCATCTACAACAATACAATCAAGCCCTGAAAAGCTCTTTAGTTCTTTTGCATGCGCTGCTCTATTTTTGCCAAAATGAAAATCATATCCTGCTACAAAATACTTAAGTTGTGTAAAATTATACATAATATTTTGTGTAAAATTATACGCACTTTCTTCTTTTATCTCATCAAGATTTACAAAAAATACCTTGCAATTTAATAGTTCTTGTTTATAAAAAATAGGAACTATTTCTTTAGTTTTTTTATAAATTATAAGCAAAGCCCCGTTTTCATCAAGTCTTTTTATAAGCTCAAAATGTCCTAAATGAAGTGCATCAAAACAACCTATCGCAAGACTTGTAACCGAGCTTAAATCTTCTTTTGTAGTTTTTAAAATCTTATTTTGTATAAGCGTAAAAATATTCATAATTTCCATCTTTTCCACTTAAGTTTGATTTAGCTTTTTTAAGCAATCTTAAGCCAAGTCTTGCTAAATTAGTTTCAAACTCTAAACAAGCCTTGTTAATAGCCTTTTCATCTTTTACTACGCCAGTTTTACTTCGTTTTGCAGCCTTGCCTACTTCAAATTGTGGCTTAAATAAAAGTATTAAATACTCACTACTAAGTCTTATTAAATCATTAATTATTAGATTAATTGATATAAAACTAACATCGCAAACAACTATTCTAAAGCTTTCGTGATTAAAATCTCTTATATCAGTGTTTTCATATACTTTTACTCTTAAATCTTGCCTTAAACTCTCATGCAATTGATTGCTACCAACATCAACGCAAGTAACACTTCTAGCGTTATTTTCTAATAAAACTTGAGTAAATCCTCCTGTGCTTGAACCTACATCTAAGCAATCTTCACCACAAATTCCTAATTCAAATTCTTGCAAAAATCCCTTTAATTTATATGCAGCCCTACTTACATAAACATCACTAAGTAAAGTGCATTTTGCATTCTCGCTAATATTAGCACTTGGTTTTTTTATCTCATCATCTATTAAAACTTTACCTTCTAATAAAAGCTCACTAGCTTTGTTTCTGCTAATATTAAGCTCGTTTGCAACAAATAAATCAGCTCTCATAAACTATTAAACTCATCTTCATTAATTACTTTTACGCCTAATTCAAGTGCTTTATTTAGCTTACTTCCTGCATCACTTCCACATAAAAGATAGCTTGTTTTTTTACTAACACTTGAGCTTACTTTTCCGCCGTTTTCTTTTATTATTTTTTCGTAATATTCTCTTGCGTTACTCAGTGTTCCTGTGATTACGAATGTTGTATTTGCAAATTTATCACTTGATTTAATATTAGTATTTTTAAGCCTTAAAATCTCATAAAATCTTACAATCAAATCCTTATTAACACTACAAAACCTAGCAAGTGATTTAGCCATTTCTTCGCCAAATCCATCAAGTTTTAAAAACTCTGCCTCATCTTTTAAATACCATTCATAAGCAAATTCACTAGCTATTTTACTAGCTGCAACTTCTCCTATATTATCAATTCCTAAAGCATTTATAAAGCTACTTAATTCACAATCTTTTGAGTTTTCAATTGAAGTTAAAATATTTGAAATCTTTTTGTTGGCAAAGCCTTCAAGACCTTCAAAATCTTCATATTTTAGCTCATAAATACATTCAAATGTGCTGATTTTGCCTAAATTAAATAAAAGTTCAATGATTTTATCGCCTAATCCTTCAATATTTAAGCATTTTTTACTTGCAAAATATATTAATTGATTTAGCATTTTTGCCTTACAATTAAGATTAATACATTTAATTAAAGCTCCGTCATCTAGTAGTTTTTCATTACAAGATGGACAATTTATAGGCTTTTTTATCTCAATTTCACTTCCGTTTCTTCTTTCTTTATAAACACGAGTTAATTTTGGAATAACATCGCCACTTCTAATAATACTAACGCTATCATTAATTAAAAGATTTAATCTAGTAATTTCATCGTAATTATGCAAGGTAACTGATTTTACTATCGCTCCATCAATATTTACAGGCTCAAGTGTGCCAACAGGAGTAATCACTCCGGTTCTTCCTACTTGATAAGTAACATCAATTAATTTTGTGATTTGTTCTAATGGTTCAAACTTATAAGCTGCCATATATTTTGGGAATTTAGCAGTGTATTCAGTACATTTGCTTAAATCATTTATCCTTAAAACAAAGCCATCTAACATCATTTTTTTATTTGCTCTATCGCTTTGTAATTTTTCGTATTCACTTTGTAAAGAACTTGCCCTTACAACTTTACAAAAATCGTCTTTTAAAAAGCCTAGATTTCTTACAAATTCCATTGCTTCGCTATGAGTTTTGTATGTTAATGAGTTTTTACCAATTCCATGTGGATAAAATTGAAGATTTCTCTTAGCAACTTCACTTGGCTCTTTTAATCTTAGCGAACCACTTGCAGCATTTCTAGGATTAGAAAACAAGCTTTCATTATTTGCTAGTTTAATCTCGTTTAATTTGTCAAAATCATCTTTTAATATAACGATTTCTCCCCTTATTTCAATTAGTTCTTTATAAGAAATTGTTTTTGGAATTGAGTTAATTACTAAAGCATTTTGAGTTATATCATCACCAATTTGCCCATCTCCACGAGTAATAGCGTGAATTAATTTACCATCTTCATAGATTAGATTTAAACTTGCACCATCAAATTTTGGCTCTATAAAAAACTCTTCATTTTCAGCTTTTGCTCTTTTGATCCAAGCTTTTAATTCATCTTCATTAAATACATCTTCCATAGAATACATTTTGCTTAAATGTGCTAATTTATTAAAGCCATCATTTACTTGCATTTGACTAATCGGAAATACTCTTTGAGTAGGTGAATTAGCGTCAATTTTATCTGGATTTTGCTTTTCGTATTCTTTTATTTTTTTTATTAGTTCATCATATTCTGCATCACTTGCTAATGGGTTTTCTCCTAAATAATAAGCTTTTGCCCAAGTATTTGCTAATTTTATATTTTCTAAATATTCTTTCATATTTCATCCATTTTTTTAAGATAATTTATAACTGCGTTTTGTTCGGCAACATTATGCACTCTAATATAATCAGCATTTGAGTTTGCATGTGCTAAAAGACTTAAAGGCTCTTTATATGTGCCAAAAAGTTTTTTATTTGAAGCTGCTAATAAAATAGGTTTATTTAAAGTCTTAAAATGATTTAAATACTTTATCAAAACTAAGTTTTCATATTCGCTTTTACCAAAGCCAATTCCAACATCAATCATAACTTTACTCTCAATCTCACTTAATTTTTCTAAAAAGAACTCATAAACGCTATTTAAAATAAAGAATTTAGAATCGGAATTACAAATTTTTAAACCTGATTTATTTATATAATTATCAATATAATTGTTCTTTGAATGCATTAGAATATATGTTGCATCATAGCTTAATGCAAGTTTTGATAATTTAGTATTTGCACTTATATCATTTACATATTTAAAGCCTAAATCAAGTGCATTTTTATGGCATTGCTCATCAAAACTATCCAAACTAAACTCAATTTTTTCATTTAATTTATGTTCTTTTATAAGCTTAAAAATAGGCTTTAATCTGTTTAACTCTAATTTGGCTCCTAAGTAATTTGAATTAGGTCTTGAACTCATTGCTCCAATATCAATTATACTTGCGTTATTTTCAATAAATTCATAAACTTTTTGCAAAAATATTTTTTCGCTAATTCTTGAGCTTTCATAAAAACTATCATCATTTATATTCATAATACCCATAATTTTTGGATATTTTTTGCTTATTTTTAATTCATCTAAAAATTTAGCAAGTCTTTTGCAAGAAAATTGCTGTAATTTAAGCTTATTTGATAAATCCTTTGCATTAATTTCATCAACTAATAAAATACTATCGTATTTAAAATCTCCACCCAAAATAGTATTTTTATGATTTAGCACCACAGCATTAACACTTATTGCGTCTTGCTTTAAAATATTTGCAGCAGTTGTGCTTATGTTTTTAATATAAATTATGTGTTTATTTGCTCTTTTTAAAAACCTATCTAGTGCAAACTCACTTGAATTAATTTCTTTAGCTGAGTTTTCATCTAGTATATAAAAACTAGCTTCTTTCACGCATTATTCCTAATAATAACCTTGAAGTAATAATTTTTGGATTTGAATTAACCTTTGATAATTCATAACATTTATAAAATTCTTCTAACAAATCTTTATTTAATTTGATATTGTTTTTATAGCATTGTTTTATTAGAGCACTTATAAAATCGCTAAGATTTGCTTTATCTATATTGTAATTTGCAATATCTAAATAATTCATATTTTTTAAATCAATTTTAATTTCAAAATCATTTTTATAGCTATCAAGTTTTCTTGAAATTAATCTTGATTTGATAGTGGGTAATAAGATATTTTTTGAACTTACTAAGATTTTAAAATAAACCTTAGCAGGTGGTTCTTCTAGTAGTTTTAACATATAATTTTGAGCTTGAATGCTGTAATCTTTATAATATAATACAAAATACTTATCGTATTCTTCTATCAAATAAGCATTTTGCATAATGCTTTTTGCATCATCTAGTAAAAATTCATCATCTTTATAAATTTTACAAATTTGTACCGATTGCTTTAGCTCATTAATATATTCATCAGGATTTTGAGTAATTATTATCTCGCTTCTCAAATCTTAACCTTTGCAAAAACTATTGCATCTAAACAAGCATTAATTAATTGAGCTATCGTAATTAGTTTAATATCCAAATGCTCATCACTAGACTTTAAACAAAAAGAATTATCGTATTCTTCATCTAAGATGAATAATAAACTATCTTTTTTGTTTTTAGCAAGTTTTGCCATTTTAGAATTATCCTTACCAAAATAAACATAAATATATCCATTAGGATAAGAAAGGCTTAAAACATCATCTAATAAATCTTCATTTTTTTCATAATTATCAAGCTTAAAGCCTTTTAAACTAAAAAATGGTAATAATGGTCTAGCACTTTTAGCATTCACTAAGCTTAAAAAATAATCTTCAAACCAAGCTCTCTCATCATCAGTAACTACAATAAAAGCTTTTCCATCTAATAACGAGCTAAGCCTTGAAGATAGCAAAGGGCTTATTTTAAACCTTTCGCTATCTAACCAGCTATATTGAATGCCTTTTTTTTGAATAAAGTCTTTTACAAAGCCTAAAAAATCTTGCATTAATTATCCAGCTTATAAACTTTATGTAGAGTTCTTACAGCAAGTTCAGCATATTTTGAGCTTACTATCATAGAGATTTTAATCTCACTTGTTGAAATCATTTGTATGTTTATTCCTTCATTTGCTAATGCTTCAAAAGCTGCACTTGCTACGCCTGAATGAGTTTTCATACCAACACCAACAACAGAAACCTTTACAATATCACTATCACTTTCAATCACAACATCGCTACCTAAAAGCTCTCTCATAGCTTCACTAGCATTTTTTAGCTCATTTTGTGGAACGGTAAAACCTAGATTTGTAGTTCCATCATGACCTACATTTTGAATAATCATATCAACATTTATGTCTTTTTTCGCTAAAGTTGTAAAGATACTTGCCGCAATTCCTGGTTTATCTTCTATTCTTCTTAATACAATTCTTGCTTGATTTTTATCTAACGCTATTCCACTTACTAATGCTTGTTCCATTTTTTCCTCGCTTGTTATTATTGTTCCACTATTATCATTAAAGCTACTTCTTGTAACTAATTTAACATTTAATTTTTTTGCTAATTCAACACTTCTATTTTGAAGAACTTTCGCTCCTAAACTTGCAAGCTCTAACATTTCTTCATAAGAAACTTTGTCAAGTTTTTTAGCTTTAGGCTCAATTCTAGGATCAGTTGTATATACTCCATCAACATCTGTGTAAATCTCACATAAATCAGCATTTAATGCACCTGCAAAAGCAACCGCACTTAAATCACTTCCACCACGACCTAAAGTAGTTGTATTGCCATTAGCTGCATATCCTTGAAAACCTGCAACCACTACGATTTTGCCTTCACTTAATTCTTTTTTAATTCTAGTTGAATCAATATCTATAATTTTTGCATTTGTATAATCATCAGTAGTTAAAAGTCCTGCTTCTTTACCACTTAGCGATATTGCATTATAACCCTTAGAAATCAAAGAAATTGCTAAAAGTGCTGCAGTCTCACGCTCCCCACAAGAAAGCAACATATCTAATTCTTTTTTATTCGGAAATTCTGAATAAAAATTAGCGTTTTCAATTAATTGATTGGTTCTTCCACTCATAGCAGAAACTACCACAACTATATCTTTATAAGTCTTTTTTGACTTAATCACCCTATTTGCAACATTTTCTATGCGTTCAAGGTTGCCAACGCTTGTGCCTCCATATTTTTGAACAACTAACATCCTATAAATCCTTCTTTTTGAAAATACTTTAAAACTTTAGTATAAAGTGGTCTTTTAAAATGATTAATATAAGGATTTAAGTCCTTATAATCAACAAAAAGATGCTCTTTAAACTCAGGCTCATTGGTATTTAAATTAATCAAGTTATTATCCCTTATTTTAACTAAAAAATACCTTTGAGTTTGTCCGTCAAAATTATATTTTTTCTTAACAGCCTCATTAGGAAATTCATAGCTTAACCATTCAGGATATTCTGCAATTACTTCAAATTCTTTAGTCCCTAATTCTTCTTCTAATTCTCTTAGAAGTGCTTCTTTTGGGCTTTCTCCTTCATCAATTCCGCCTTGTGGAAACTGCCAAACATCAATATCTAGTCTTAAAGCCACTAAAATCTTACAATTTAGTGGGTATTCTTGAGACAAAACAATAGCTGCTACATTTTTTCTGTAATTTTTCTTCATCTAATAACCTAAAATTAATTTCATACGATACTATCAAGAAAAATTTAATTGAAAGCAACATTTTGCCTAAAGAATTAATTAAATTTATCCGATATAAAATCATAATTTATTTAAGGAGTTTGAATGCAAATTAGTGCAAAAAATATTACCCTATCTTATCAAGCAGCAGGAAGCTTTAAAAGTAAAGATGAAGCACAAAAAAATATAAAAGAAAATTTAAAAAATTACGGAGTAGAACTAAACGACAAAGAATTAGAAAAACTAACTGCAAAAGGAGAAAACGACAGCTTTTTTGCTTTAAGTTTTGAAATCAGCATTACAGAAATTAGCATTCAAGGTAATCTTCATGAAATAGCGAATAATAGGGGAAATATCAAAAACTTTTTAAATGATTTTAAGGATTTAACTTTAAAGAATTTGAATCAGGAATTAGCAAAAGACTTAATAAGCGAAAATGGTTTATTTGGAGCTAAAAACTCAGGTCAAAAAATAGCAAATAGTATTCTTGAACTAGCAAATAATGATGTTGATAAATTAAAAACAGCAAAAAATGGCTTGCTAGATGGCTTTAATGAAGCGTTTAAAAAGTTTGACTTTAAAGATGATTATATGAGCTTAGCTAACAAAACCTTAGAAAATGCCTTTAAAATGATAGATGAACAAATCGCAAAATTAGGCGAAAATATATTTAATTTAAAAGCTTAAGATGAGAATATACATTCACATTCCTTTTTGCGCTAGTAAATGCTCTTATTGTTCCTTTGCTAGCTTTACAAATAAGCAAAAAATAAATGAGTATTTTAAGGCTTTAGAATTAGATTTATCAAGGTTTTTGCCCTTTACTAAAGATATAAAAAGCATATATTTTGGAGGCGGAACGCCTAGCTTTATACCTGCAAAGTATTATGAAAATTTATTTAAATTACTAAAGCCATTTTTAAATGCAAATTGTGAAATAAGTGCTGAAGCAAATCCAAATTCTTTAAGTCTTGAATGGCTTAATACTATGAGAAATTATGGACTAAATCGCATTAGCCTTGGGGTTCAAAGCTTTAATGATGAAAAGCTAAAATTCTTAAATAGAAGCCATTCATCACTTGAAGCACTAAATCAAATCGCCCTACTTAAAAAAGAAAAGATAAATTATAGTATTGATTTAATATATGGAACTTTTATGGACGATTTAACTATGTTAAATAATGAGCTTAATGTATTAAAAAGTTTAGAATTAAATCATCTAAGCGCTTATACTTTAATACTTGAAGAAAATACTCCATTTGCTAATAAAATAGATTATTTACAAAAAAATGATGAGCTAAACTGCTATTTTTACGAGCAAATTAATAAAATAGGCTTAAAAGCCTATGAAATAAGCAATTTTGCAAGTTCAAGTGATTACGAATGCTCTCATAATAAAGCTTATTGGAATAAAGATGATTATATCGGTATTGGGCTTTCAAGTGTAGGAACGAGCAAAAATATTCGCTATTATGCAAGCTCTAGTCTTGCTGAATATATAAATAATCCACTCAAAAGAAGTAAAGAAATATTAAGCTTAGATGATATTAGATTAGAAAGCATTTTTTTAGGTCTTAGATCAAATGTAGGGGTTAGCTTAGAGCTTATTAAGGATTTATCAAAACTTGATGATTTAAAAGAATTAGTTTATATTAAAAATGGAAGATTATTTAATAAAAACTACTTATTAAGTGATGAAATAGCATTGTTTTTAGAATAAATTTTATTTAAATTAATTTCAATATATTTCCTTTATTTTTATTTTCATTTTTATTGATTAATTCTTCTAATTTTTCTAAATCGCTTTTATTAAATTTATTGAACGAAAGCTCATAAGATATATAAAAAATCTTAAATCTTTTTCGCTTTAAAAAAATTCTTATAGTATTTTTAAAATTTGTTTTAAGAAAATAATATTCCTTAATATCATCATATTTTATTTTGCTAACTCCTAAGCCTTTTACAAATACCAAGCAATCTTCATAGCAAATCACTCTTTTAACACCACAAAACATAATTAAAGTGCATAATATAATTACTACGCCGATTATTTTATAAATAATTAATTCATCTTTTAAAAAGCTTACAATACTAATAAATGAAAGCAGCATTAAAAATCCAAAAGTTATATGGGCTAAATTAAATCCTTTTGGATTAATCACATAAATCGCATTTCTTGTATCAACTTCTCTTAATATATAAATTACAAGGATATAAATAACAATAAAAATCATAAAATATAGCCAATTTTCTACTACAAAAATAAGCGAAATTAAACTAAATAAAACAATAGCAAAAAATTTTGATTTATCATAAAAATACTTCATTGATAAAACAAAATAATGAACAAACATATAAACAAACATTAAAAACAAATAATTTTCAATAAAACAAGATTTAATTGCAAGATATATAAAAACAGCATTTATAGGGGTTAATGCAAGTATGATTATAAATTTTAAATTCTCTTTAATCATTTAATATTTCTTGTCTAATAATATATATTTTACTTGTTTATCTTGATTATAAATATCTAAGATTTCTTTTAATAAATAAATCACTTCTTCTTCGCTAATTAAATAATTGCCCGCAATATCTATGATTGCAAATATAGCATTATCATTTGATAGGCGTTTTTTATGAATAAGAATTATTTTTATAATATCTGTTTTATAGTTTAAAATCCAAATTATTCTATTTGAATTTAGATCACAATCTATGAAAAAACATTCAAGCTCTTTATTAATTAGCATTGTTTTTGTATTAAATATAGTATCTTGTGTATTGAATTTAGAAAGCACTTCATTTATTTTATATTTTTCATAAATTTCGTTATTAATTTCTATATTTTTAAAATCTAATTTAAGCTGAGTATTACCTATAAAGATTGATTTACTTTTAAAAAATTTCTTGTATAACTTTACTAACAAATAATAATACACAAATGGCAAAATCAAAGCTATTATTGCACCTATTGACAAGATCAAAACAGGGATATAAGATAAGCAAAATATAATAGATAAAATTATTAAACACAATTCTTTTGATATCTTGCTATATATTACATGAGTTAAAAAACACAAAGGTATAATAAATATTGAACCAAATAAACTTCCATAAGGTGCTTGTAAAATTGATAAAATAAACATATCGCGAGTAGAATATACGAAAAAAATCATCATAAACAAAAAACAATAAATTGGCAATATTGCAATTAAAATTACAATTTTTATCACAATTTTTTCCATTATAAAATCTCCTTTTGTTATAAGTATTCTCCTAATACTTCATCTATTATATATGCTTTAAATTCTTTATCATTATTTAAGCTTCCGTCCCATTTATAAACAGCTAATATTTCTCTTAATAAGGCTATTATTTCTTTTTCATTTAATGTTTTATTATCTCTTATAGAAAGGATTTTATAAACTCTATTATAAACTACATTATCAATCTCTTGTTTGATATCATAATCTAAAATTATCCTTATATGCTCGCCTTTATAATATAAAATCCACAAAGATTTATTAAGCTTTGCATGGTCTAGTTCTGGGTCATCAAAATTCATACATCTTATAAACCAGCAGCCTAATTCTTCATCTATTACAATGCGTTTTTCAAAAGGAAATTTATGATGTTGTCTGAGATACCAATCATTAGTATGTTTAATACAAATATCTACAAAAGAATATTTCTTCTCTAATCTATCATCAATAATTGCATTTTTAAAAGCCATTATTTCTCCTTTTTAGCAAGAACATATTTATCAATAATTAATATATGAAATACATGCATAAAATAACCATACAAAAATAATAAGATAAAAAAAACATATAAGTTCGTTAGCTATAACACAATAAAACACATACATTAAAATAATACTAAAAATAAGGGCAAAAACATTGCAAATAAAAATCAAAATTCCTAAAATATCTCTTGTTTGGTGTTTGTAAATAGCTTCACAATAATCGCATTTCATTATATATCCTAAATCATCATCAAAAACATGTGTTTTAGGTAAGGGAATTTTATTTTTACAAACTTCACATTTTTTATAAAAAAACATTTAAATGCCTTAAATTTAAAATACTTATATCATAGCAAAAATTAAAACAATTATTAAAATTATCTTGAATAAAAATTACTAATTCCTATTTCAAATTCTCATAATTTTTAAAGGAATTTGAAATAGGAATTTAAATTAAGAATATATAAAAAAGTTAGTGTATTTATGTTTTAATTTTTAGTATCCTTAAAGAATACTAAAAATCATAAGCCTTTTAAGCCGAATAATTTATATTGCCATTTTATCTCGGTAAATTTCTTTAAAACTTTTGCTAAAAAGCCACTAAAATCTCTACCTTGCACGCTTGCAACTGCGTATTTTTCACTTAAAGAACAAACACTTCCTTGGTCTTTATAACTAAATTTTTCTTTAAAACTTTGATTATTTAGCCTAGCGCTTAGACTTTTTGCTAAATAATTTCCTTGTTTGCAAGCAATTTGTGCTGTTGGTGCAAAAGGTCTATCATTATTCATAATCAAAGAACAATCTCCTAAAATATAACAATTATCATAATTTGGAGCTTGCAAATACTCATTAACTAAGACCCTATTGTTTTTGCTCTCAAATACACTATTTCCTATAACTGCATTTCCCTTAACTCCGGCAGTAAAAATAATGTTTTTTGAGTCAATATAATTTTCTTCATCATTTAAATAAATTCTATCACCTTGTTTTTTTATGATTTTATGTGAGCTTAAGACTTTTACCCCTAAATTTTCTAAATATTTTCTAGCAACTTTAGCTAATTCTTTACTATACATAGGCAAAATTTCATCCATTGCCTCAATTATATAAATATTTGCATCTATATCTTTTGACTTACAAACTTGAGCGATAGAAGCACATAATTCAACCCCGCTAAAACCTGCTCCGCAAATCACAACATTTTTATAAATGCTTTCTGATTTTTCTAGGTTTTTATACAAATCTTCTTTTGTTTTAAGTGCGTTTTCATAATCGCCTATTTCGTAAGTTTCTTCTAGCCCTTCAATGCCAAAAGTATTTTTATTCGCTCCTAAACCTATATAAATTTCATCAAAATCATAATCAGTGTTTTTGCAATACAATTTATTAGGCTCTATTTTTATAGCTGTGTCTTGAATGATTACTATTTCTTCTGGAATGATTGATTTTAAATCAATTTTAATATTTTTTTCGCTTTCATCTGCTGCAATTTTATGTAATTCTGTTGTTTTATAGTGATATGAATTATTGTTTATTAATAAAAATTCAGCCTTTTTTAAATCTTCTTTACTAAGACTTTTGATTAAAGATAAATTCGCATATCCAGCGCCTAAAAAAATGATTTTTTTCATAACACTCCTTTTATTTTAATTTTATAATGTATTCTCCTACATTTTTTTGAATATCATAATCATAAATTCCATCTAATTTAATAACAAGTCTATAAAAATTTCTATGAACCCCTGAATATATCTCATCAACATAATCAGTTTCCATTTTAAAATGCTTGTTTTGTAGGACATAATTAGTTTTAAAATCCATTACAATTCTATTTGGATTTTTTAGGCTAAATTCTCTAAGCAAATTATTGTGAGTTTTAATATGTATATTTTTTTTATCAAGTATTACATTAAAATCATTTGAAAAAGTATATTCTAAAGGCTTATATTGCGTAACTTCTTCTACTATTTCTGGGGTTTTGATAGGCTGTTCTTTTTCTTCTTCTTTGTTTAAAGCTAATTTGATTTTATCTTCAACTTTAAGCTCTGTTTTTTGCTCTTTATCTTCTTTTATACTAAGCTCTCTTGCATCAAGCATCATATAAACTTTATGCCAATCAAGCCCTTGATTTACATCTATTTCGTATTCTTTTAAAGTCCCATCTACATTTGTATAAATTAATTTTATTTTATTTAAAATTCTTGCATCGCTTGGGACATTAAAGGCTATTTTTTGCAATTCTTTAATCTCTTCAATAGGACTTGGATTATTAATATTCACAATAGGAACGAATGGATTTTCTCTTGCAAATAAAAATAAAGATATAAAAAGCAAAAAGCCCTTTTTCATAATCATAAATCCTTTCTAAAAAACGCCCTTACTAAGTCCATATTTATATAAAATTCTTTCATTAAAGTAAGTGCTAAATATTTGCCAAAAAAAGTATTTTGAATAATACCATTATTTATGTTAATTGCACCAACACTTTTCATTGCTTTTAATCTCAAACCTAAATGTTTTTCTAAATCACAATTATAATTTTGATTAAAATTATTAATATTTAAATTATCCTTAAAAAATTCTGTTAAAAATATATAATTAATCACATCTTCATTACTAAAATCAATATGAGCTAGTTTTTTATTCTTGCCTTCTAACACCTTAGCCTTATAATCATCAAGTTTAAAAGCATTTACCAAAAGCTTGTTTTCTGTGAAAGAAAACGCCCCACTTCCAGCTCCAATATATTCATGATGAGTGCTTACATATTCATCATTAAAACTAGTCCTATTTTTAGAAAAACTCCATGAATTATTTTGTTCATAATCATTAAAATAATCACAAATTATCTTATAAAACTCATACTCATTATCTTGCTTATCTATTCCTAATTTTGCAGCGATTATTTCTTTTGTTAAATTAGATTTCATTAATGGATACAAGGTTATTTGTGATGGAGCAATGCTTTTTGCTAATTCTATATCTTTAATTAGCATTTGCTTAGTTTGTGATGGGAAATTAAAAATCAAATCAATGCTAAAAGTAGGAAGTATTCCGTTAGCTAATTCTAATTTTTTTACTAATTCTTTTTGCTCGCCAAATTTTTCTAAGCGATTAACCTTTCTTAAAATATCATTATCAAAGCTTTGAACCCCACAGCTAAGCCTATCAATAAGCCCTTTAAAATCTTTTAAAACTTCTGGTTTTATGTGATTTGGATCGCTCTCACAAGAAATCTCTTCAATGCTAAATAAGTCTTTGCATAAACTAAGAGTTTTTATAAGCTCATCTTCATTTATAAGCGTAGTTCCACCACCTACATAAAGCGTATTGAAGTCATATCCTAAGTCTTTAAATTGCTGCAATTCAACTCTTAAAATTTTAAAATATTCTTTACATAATTCTTCATCATAAGCAAACTTATGAAAACTACAATATGGACAAAATGTGTGACAAAATGGCACATGAATATAAAGCATTACCTTTTTATTATCTTTTGCCTTATTTAACACGATTTCTTCTTGGAATTTGAATTTTGATTTTAGTTCTTTATTTAAAAAATTACAGGTATATTTTAAAGCTTGTTTTTGCAAAAAATTCATTAATAACCTTTATTAAATATTAAAAAATGTTTTTAGTTTATACAAATAAAATTAATTTCTAGAATTTGAATTAGGAATTTCAATTTATATTTCCTATTTCAAATTCTTTAAAAATATTACTAATTTACACACTTTAAAATAAATTACTATTTTACACACTAAACTTACTCTTTATTAAACTTTAAAATCTAATGTTTTCGTAAAAAATTAAGGAGAAATAATGAGTGTTTTAGAACATTTCAAGCAAATTGCAGCAATTCCGCATTGTAGTTTTGATGCTGTGAAATTAAAAGATTTTTTAATTAATTATGCTAAATCAAAAGGCTTTGAAGTGCTAGTTGATAAAGCAGAAAATATTTTATGCAAAAAAGGAAATTCTAATATATGCTTACAAAGTCATTATGATATGGTTTGTGTAGGCGATGCACCCAATATAAATATCATAGAAAGCGATGGCTTTATAAAAGCAAATAATTCAACCTTAGGCGCTGATAATGGAATAGGAATTGCCATTATGATGGAAGCTATGAATGAATTTAACGACCTTGAATGTTTATTTACTGCTAATGAAGAAGTTGGATTAATAGGAGCTAATAATTTAGAGCTAAAAATTAGCTCAAAGCATTTACTAAATCTTGATAGTGAGTGCGTAGATAGAGTTATCATTGGCTGTGCAGCAAGTTTAATGATGAATGTAAATATCAAATTAAGCTACAAAAATCCTAGCAAAAAATACCTATATGAAGCTCACACTAAAGGCTATAAAGGCGGACATAGTGGAATTGATATTATTAAAAACATTCCTAGTGCAATAAGTGATTTGGCTTTATTTTTATATAAAAATGATGCTGAATTAGTAAGCTTTAATGGAGGCGAAAGAACTAATAGTATAAGCGTAAATGCAAAGGCTATTTTTTATAGTGACGCTGAATTAAAATCAAGCGAAAATATAGAAATTACAAAGCTTGAAAGCAAAGGCGAAAAAGTAATAGAACAAGATATTTTAAGCCATCTTGCAAGCTATAAGCACGGAGTTTGGTCTTATTCAAAAGATTTAAATATAGTAAAAACTAGCGTAAATCTAGCAATTATCAAGCAAAATAACGATGAATTAGAACTGCAAATGTTTGCAAGAAGTGATAATTCAGCAGATTTAGATGAAGTGTTTTATAAAACTAAAGCGCATTTTAACAATGACAATGTAAAACTTATTGCAAAAGATGAGCCTTGGGAACCTGTGCCAAATGATTTTACTTATGCAGTGCTTAATTCTTTACAAAAATATAATCCAAAAGCTAGTATGAGTAGTATTCATGCAGGACTTGAATGCGGAGTTTTAAAGACTAAACAAAGTGAATTATTATGCGCTTCAATTGGGCCAAATATATTAAATCCACATAGTATTTATGAAAGATGTGAAATAAGCACAATTGATGTTATTAAAAACGCAACATTTGATTTAATTAAAAATTACAAATAAAAGGAGAATAAAATGAGTTATCGTATTGAACACGACACAATGGGTGAGGTAAAGGTTCCTGCAGATAAATTGTGGGCAGCACAAACACAAAGAAGTTTGGAAAATTTTAAAATAGGCACAGAAAAAATGCCAGTAGAATTAATACAATCTTTTGCGTATCTTAAAAAATCTTTAGCTTTAGTAAATAACGACTTAGGTAAATTAGATAATGCTAAAAAAGATGCTATCGTTAAAGCTTGTGATGAAATAATTGCTGGTAAGCATAATGATGAGTTTCCATTAGCTATTTGGCAAACAGGCTCAGGTACTCAAACAAATATGAACCTAAACGAAGTTATCGCAAACCTTGCAACTAAACTAAATGGAATGGATTTTACAAAAGAAAAAATCGTTCATCCAAACGATCATGTAAATATGAGCCAAAGCTCAAACGATACATTCCCAACAGCAATGCATATTGTTGCAGTCTTAGAAACCGAAAAAACACTAATTCCTGCACTAGAAATTCTAGAAAAAACACTAGATAAAAAAGCAAAAGAATTTGAAAATATAATCAAAATCGGAAGAACACATTTACAAGATGCAACCCCACTTACTTTAGGACAAGAATTTAGTGGATATGTATATATGTTGCAAAGCTCAAAAAGACATATCTTAAAAGCACTTGAAGATGTAAGAGAGCTAACAATTGGTGGAACAGCAGTTGGAACTGGAATTAACGCTCATCCAGAGCTTAGTGAAAAAGTATCAGCAAAATTAACCGAGCTTTTAGGCACTAAGTTTATAAGTAGCCCAAATAAATTCCACGGACTTACAAGCCATGATGCTTTAGTATTTTTACATGGTGCATTTAAAGGTCTTGCAGCAAACTTAATGAAAATAGCAAACGATATTAGATGGCTTGCTAGTGGTCCTAGATGTGGTTTAGGTGAGCTTAGTATTCCAGAAAATGAGCCAGGTAGCTCAATTATGCCAGGTAAAGTAAATCCTACTCAAAGCGAAGCTTTAACAATGGTTAGTGTTCAAGTTATGGGAAATGATGCAGCTATTGGCTTTGCAGCTTCTCAAGGTAATTTTGAGCTAAATGTATTTAAGCCTGTAATTATTTATAATTTCTTACAAAGCTTAAAATTATTAGCAGATGCGATGATTAGCTTTAATGATAATTGCGCTATCGGAATTACTCCAAATATTGATAAGATTACTTATAATCTAAACAATTCTTTAATGCTAGTAACTGCACTAAATCCACACATAGGCTATGAAAATGCTGCAAAAGTTGCAAAAAATGCTCACAAAAAAGGAATAAGCTTAAAAGAATCTTGCTTAGAATTAGGATTATTAAGTGCAGATGATTTTGATAAATTCGTTGTTCCTGCAAATATGATTAAGCCAAAATGAAAGAACTAATATTAGCAATTGAAAGTAGCTGCGATGATTCAAGCATCGCAGTTATTGATGTAAATACCTATGAATGTGTTTTTTATGAAAAAATCTCTCAAGATGAGCATTCAGATTTTGGTGGAGTTGTGCCTGAGCTTGCATCAAGATTGCATACTGAAGCCCTACCTAAAATACTAGCTAAAACTAAGCCATTTTTTAATAATTTAAAAGCAATTGCAGTTACAAATGAACCAGGTTTGTCAGTATCACTTCAAAGTGGTGTTGCTATGGCTAAGGCTTTAAGTGTAGCATTAAATCTACCTTTAATAGCTGTAAATCATTTAAAAGGACATATTTGCTCTTTATTTTTAGATAGCGAATTAGAAAATGATTTTTTGGTTTTATTAGTAAGTGGTGGCCATACTATGATAATTGAAATTTCAAAAGAATTTGAAATAGGAATTTTAGCAAGCACAAGCGATGATAGTTTTGGTGAAAGCTTTGATAAAGTTGCAAAAATGATGAATTTAGGTTATCCAGGTGGAGTTTTTATTGAAGAATTAGCTAAGCTTGAAAATAATAATACTTATGAGTTTTCTTTACCAATTCCTAATAAAAATAGACTTGAATATTCGTTTTCAGGCATTAAAAATCAAGTAAGATTAGCTATACAAAATAGCATAGATAATAATACTTTAGAGCAAGATAAGGCAAATATAGCAGCAGCATTTCAAAGAATTGCGTGTAAGCATATAATTAATAAATTAAATATAGTTTTATCAAAAAGACATTATAAAGCTTTAGGGGTAGTTGGAGGTGCAAGTGCAAACTTGCTACTTAGAAGTGAATTAGAAAAAATTGCTAAAAAACATAATTCAAAACTACTTTTAGCACCATTAAAGTATTGTTCTGATAATGCTTTAATGATAGCAAGAGCGGCAATTAATGCATATAAACATAAAGATTTCGTAAATATAAGTGATGATATAATAAATCCAAAATCAAAAAATTTTCAAAGGTTATAAGAAATAATGAAAAAATTATTATTAATTTTAAGTTTCATAGGAATATTATTCGCAAAAGATTATGGCTATTACATTAGCGTTGATGAAAAAGGAAAACAAACTGCAAGATGGCATATTTATGAAGAAAATAATGAATTATTTGGTAAAGTAGTAAAGCTATTTGAATATCCTGATAGTGAGATTTGCGATGCTTGTGAGAAAACTTATCCATTCTTTACCCATGCAAAAGATGCAAGTAAAATGAAAATTGTTGGAGCTCCACTTTTATATAAACTAAAAAAAGAAGGTGCTAATACATATAAAAGTGGTTATATAATTGACCCTGAGAGCGGGAAATTATATAGAGCTAACGCTACTTTTAAAGATGATAAATTAATTTTAAGGGGATATATAGGCTTTTCTTTAATAGGAAGAAGTCAAACTTGGATTAAGGAAAAATAATGCAAGATTTACTTACTCTTGCAAAAAAAGCTGCAAAATTAGCAGGAGAAGAACTGCTTAGCATAAAACATCCTTTAATAAAAACCAAACCAGATGGTAGTCTGGTAAGCTCAGCTGATTTAAAAGCAAATGAAATAATATGTGATATTTTAAAAGAAAGTAAAATTAGTATTTGTTCAGAAGAACAAATACTTGATTATGAAAAAAGAAAAAAAGCTCCCTTTTGGCTAATAGACCCACTAGATGGAACTACTAATTATTTAAAAACTAGAAAGAATTTTTGCATTTGCATAAGTTTAATTGATGGTGCTAGACCAATTCTTGGCTTAATTTATGATGTTTGCAATAAAGATATTTATTATTCAGCTAAAGGTATGCCAGTGTATAAAAATCAAGAAATCTTAAATAAAATTAAAAAAGAATCTAATAAAGCTTTAGTATCTTTAAGAAAAGATCAAAACGAAAATAATGCAAAAATACCTTTTAGCTATGGCTACACAGCATTAAATATAGGTTCGGCTTTAAAATTTTGTGCTTTGCTTGAAGGCTTTGCTGATGTATATTTAAGATATGAAATGCTTAATTCTTGGGATTTAGCTGCTGGGGACTTTTTGATAAATCAAAGTGGTGGCCTTATGTTAGGTCTTGATAAACAAAAATTAAACTATAATAAACCAAATTTTACTTGCAAACCTTTCATAGCGTTTTCAAGTGTATATAATAAGGATTAAATAATGAATATTTTTAACACACATAGAATAGTTTTTGAAGGCTCATCTGTTAGTAAATATTTAAGCGATAATCTAACTTGTATTCAATTTAGTTTAAGTGGCGTTATTGATGCAGGTTTTTTACCTAAACCAACAAATGACAATTTTATAAAACATGTATTCATATCTCATACTCATTTAGACCATATTTGTGCTATTGCTTTATATGTTGATAATTATTTTCTAAAACTTCAAGATAGTATTTGCCTATACGCAAGTAGAGAAAGCATACAAAGCTTAAAAGATCACTTTTTTAATAATAAAATTTGGCCTGATTTTTCTAAAATCAAACTTGCTAATGGAAAATATGCAATCACTTATAAAGAAATAAATATAGGTGATAAAATATTAATAGATGATGTTTATATTGAACCTGTTATGAGCTATCATTCAGAGGGTAGCTATGGCTTTATTATGAGCTACGGAAACGATAGTATATATTTTACATCAGATACTTATTATCATGAAGGAATAGTTGAATTAATTAACTCAAGAAAAGATATTAAGCAAGTTATTGCAGATGTTAGTTTTGATTCAAGTTATGAAAAACTAGCAAGAGATTCAAAACATTTAACCCCTAAACTACTTAAAAAAATCCAAGATGAAACAAGAAAAGATGTAATTTTCCATGTTTATCACATTAAATATTGTTTTAAAGAAAGAATTGAAGAAGAATTAAAAGAGCTAGATATTTTAAAAGAATATGGAATGATTATCAAAAACGGCTCGTTTATGCAGTTTAATACAAACTACAATAGCGATAAAGCCGTAATCAATGTATTAAAAAGACATAATCTAGACCAAGAGCAAAAACTTGAAACCATTCTTGAATGCTTTTCACAAATTTCTAAAAATTCAGATTCAAGAGCGAACCTAAATACTTTAGGAACAATGGTTAAGCAAAACATTCAAGCTGATAGATGTAGTGTATGGTTTATAGATAATGAAAGAAAAGAATACTACACATTACACGCTGATGGCGTAAATGAAATAAGAGTTCCTTTTGGAAAAGGTATTGTTGGTCGTGTAATTGAAACAAAAGAAGCTATATTAGAAAATAACCCTAAGAGTAATCCATATTTTGATAGCACAAACGACGAAAGAACAAAATATAGCACTAAATCAATTCTAGCAATGCCTATTTTAAATAGCGAGCATGAAGTAATAGGAGTATTTCAAGCTTTAAATAAACTAACAAATATTAATAATAACTTTGATAAAGATGACTTAGATTATTTAAGAATTGCAGCTGATTATTCTGGCAAAATCTATGAAGGTATGAAGTTTCAAGAAGATATCCTAAACGCTCAAAAAGACCTAATCTACTCAATTGCTGAAATGGTTGAGAGCAAAAGCGAAGAAACAGGAAATCATGTAAAAAGAGTTGGAAAAATTAGTGAAGCAATAGCAAGACAAATGGGACTAAGTGAAGAAGAAGTAACACTTATAAGCTATGGAGCACCTACTCATGATATAGGTAAGATAGGAATTCCTGATGCGATACTTAATAAGCCAGGAAGACTTGACGAACAAGAGTTTAAAACAATGCAAAAACATGCTCAAATTGGTTATGAAATGCTACATAGATTTAAGGGTAAAATCATGGAAGCAGCAGCAATCATAGCTCACGAACACCATGAAAAATTTGCGGGTGGTGGCTATCCTATGGGTAAAAAAGGTGAAGATATTCATATTTATGCAAGAATTGTTTCATTAGCTGATGTGTTTGATGCTCTAGCAAGTGATAGATGCTATAAAAAAGCTTGGCCTTTAGATGAAGTTTGCAAATACATTAGCGATAATTCAGGTTTTCAGTTTGACCCCAAGGTTGTTGAAGCATTTTTTGCTTGTAAAGAAGAAATATTCGCAATCAAAGAAAAATACAAAGATGTTTATAAAGGATAATTTAGGAATTTGTTTTATCAAATTCCTAAAAGATTATCATTAAATACTAATAATAAATTAAAAAATATTCAATAAAAACAAAATTTAAAAAACAATAAAAATTATTATTATTTTTTTATACAACTTTAAGTAAAAATACATATAATCGCCCATTTTTTAAAATAGGAGTAAAAATATGTTTTTTAAAAATAACAAGGATAATACCGAAAAATTATCGCTTGAGTTAAAAGATAAACAAGCTATATTAAAAGCTATTTATGGCGAAATGGCTATTATAGAATTTGATGTTAAAGGCAATATTGTTGATGCAAATGAGCATTTTTTAAAGGCTACAAAATATACTTTAGCAGAGATTAAAGGAAAGCATCATAGAATGTTTTGCGATAGCTCTTATGTTAATTCAAGTGCTTATCCTATGTTTTGGCAAGAATTATCAAGAAATATTCCACAAAGTGGCTTATTCAAAAGATTTACAAAAGATAAAAACGCAATTTATTTAGAAGCAAACTATCTTCCAATAGCAGATGAAAATAATCAAGTTTATAAGGTTATAAAATTTGCAGCCGATGTTACAGAGCACGAAAATGAGCTTTTAGATTTAAAAAATACAATTAATGCTGCAAGCAAATCAATGGCTTTAATTGAGTTTGATCCAAATGGAGAAATCCTAGATGCAAACGAAAACTTTTTAAATACTATGCATTATAGAAAAAATGAAATTGTAGGCAAACACCATTCAATGTTTTGTGATGAAGAATATGTAAAAAGCAGTGCATATAGAAAATTCTGGGATGACTTAAAAAGTGGTATTTTTCAATCAGGACAATTCATTAGATATAGCAAGGATAAAACCCCTGTATATTTAGAAGCTAGTTATAATCCTGTTTATAATCAAGAAGGTAAGGTTTATAAGGTAATCAAGTTTGCAAGTGATGTTAGCAGACAAGTTATAAGAGATATGAATAAGAACAAAATCGTAAGCGAACTAGCACAAAAGAACGATGAAAGCACCGATGAAGGTAGTAAAGTAATAGCAAAAAGCGTTAAAAACGTTCAAGAAATAGCTGAGATTATGAATGAAAGTAGCGAGTTAGTTCATTCTTTAAATATTCAATCAGATGAGATCGTATCAGTTATTCAAACCATTAAAGACATTGCAGAGCAAACAAATCTATTAGCACTAAATGCTGCTATTGAGGCGGCTCGTGCGGGTGAGCATGGTAGGGGCTTTGCTGTGGTTGCTGATGAGGTTAGAAAACTAGCTGAACGCACAGCAACATCAATTAACGAAATCACAATGACAATTAATTCTATTAGAAATGTAAGTGCAAGCGTGGTTGAAAGTATTAGCAAAAGCATAGCTCAAGTAAATGAAAGTGTAAATCTAGCAAATACAGCTAATGATTGTATGAATAAAATCAAAGAAAGCTCAAGAGAAGTAGCTAAAGCAATGGAGCAATAATAATTTCAAAGAATTTGAAATAGGAATTAAAAACCTAATTCAAATTCTTTCTTCTAAATTATCTACAAATTTTATAACTCTTATCAAATATAATAAATAAAATATAAAAATACTAAAAGGCTTTAAATGCTTTCTTTTATTAAAGAATTAATAAAAAAATCTTTATTTGTTGGTTTGTGTGTGGCGTTTTCGGTTTTAGCCCTTGTTGGCATTCCAATACTCATTATGATTTTAAATGATTTTTATAGTGAATATTTTAATTCAACTTATGATAAATTTCTTAAAACTAAAAAAGAGCTTTGCTCTCTTGAAAGGCAATTAGAAGTAGAAGGTTATACATCATTTTGGGATTTTAAAAATAAGTATACAAATTATAAACATGATTATTCTAAAAGCGGATATAAATGTAATTTAGAAAAAGAAGAAAAATATAAAAGAGCAATTGTAAATTATTTTAAATTAAGTAATGCAAAAATATATGAAGTGCAAAATCATAATAGCATTGATGAAGTTAAATCTCTTAAAACTTTAGATAATTTAGAATTAAAAGAAGTTAATGAATTTAACAATAATCTAGTATTTTTTTACGATGAATTTTTTGATAAAAATTCATTTCAATTTATAGATGGATATAAAATGCATGTAATTTCATATAACTCATATACTAAAGAAAAAGAAGAGAGAGAATATTATATAGATGGGTGTGGTTATGTAATCCCAACATATAAATTATAAAATACAATTCAGAAGACATAATGGCTGAAATAAAATCAATGCTTCTTACCCTGCACTATTTGAAATTTTAATTTTGCTAGTTTTATAAGAATTAAGGGTACTAAAATCAATAAAGGCTTTTATTGTGATTTGCTTTAAGATTTTAATTTATTTTTATATAAAATATACTATTAAGAAAACAAAATTATGTTAAAAAACATTTACAGGCTTTAACGATATTGCAAGGATAATTGAAAAATAAGAATTTGAAATTCCTATTTCAAATTCTTTAAAATTTTAAGTAAAAACTATTGATAATCATTATTAGCTCGGAATAAACCACCCAAACCACCTAAATCCAACCTAGCTAAGCAATAAGTGCTGGAATTAAAAGAAATACTAAAGTAGTTAAAACTTATATTTAAGTATTTAAAAATAAAAGAATTTGAATTAGAAATTTAAAAACAATATTTAGACTTTATAAAGTTAAAAAGCTAATTCCTATTTCGTAATTCTTAAGATTTTAATACTTAAAAATCAAGGGAATTTTAAATAGGAAATTAAATATTTGCTAAGCAAAAGCCTAGCAAATATTAACCTAGAGCGTTTAGCTCGTTATTTATTGCTTCAAGCTCTTTACTTGCACTCTCAAGCGCTGCTTTGTTTTGTTCTACAACTTCTTTTGGAGCGTTTGCTACGAACTTTTCATTGCTTAGCATTTTGTTTAGCTTTTCATACTCTGCTAGAACTTTTTTGCGTTTATTTTCTAGCTTTGCTTTCATTTCGTTAAGTGCTGAGCTATCTACAAAAATAGCGGTTTTTAAGTTCGTGCTTACATTTACACTAAAGCTTTCCTTTACATTTTCGCTTTGCTCTAAAACTCCCACTTTAGCTAATTTTGCGATAAGTTTTAGATAATACTTATCAAATTTATGCTCGCTAATAATTTGGGCTGGAGCGTTTTTATCCGTGATATTTGCTGTTTTTTTGATACTTCTTAGGCTGTTAATCGCTTCTTTGCAAAGCTCGTAGTTTTTGATAATTTGCTCTTCTATGGCTTGAATTTCGCTAACTTCAGGGTATTTTTCAACCATAATTGAGCCATTTTCAAAAATACTTGTCCCACTTAATTTATGATATAAATACTCACTAATAAACGGCATAAATGGGCTAAGTAATTTCATAGCATTTAAAAACACGCTTGCAAGCTCGTTTATACTTGTCTCATCAGCCTTGCTAAACTCTATACCATAGTCGCAAAACTCATCCCATAAAAACTTATAAATATTCATAGCAGCATCGTTAAATCTATATTCATCAAGGTTTTTACGAGTTTCATTTACACACTTTTGAAACTCTGCGTTTATATAAATACCTAATGTTGTTTTATAACTATCTAGTATTTTGTAATCTTTACCTTTAAGTAGTAAGAAATTTACCGCATTATAAAGCTTGTTTGTGAAGTTGCGAACCAAAATCATTCTATCTTCACTCATTCTTATGTCTCTTCCTTGAACGGCTAAAAGTGCTAAAGTAAAGCGTAAAATGTCAGCGCTATATTTATCAATGCTATCAAGTGGGTCAATTACATTGCCTTTGCTTTTACTCATTTTTTGCCCGTTTTCATCTTTTACAAGTGCGTGAAGATAAATGTCTTTAAATGGGATTTCGCCTAGTTCATTTTCACTTTGAAATAGCATTCTGCATACCCAAAAAAAGAGTATATCAAAGCCTGTAATTAAAAGTGAGTTTGGATAAAAGTCTTTTATATCGCTTTCATTCCATAGTGTGCCTTTACCAAAATCGCCGTTGTTATAACCTAGAGTTGAAAACGCCCAAAGCCCCGAGCTAAACCAAGTATCAAGAACATCTTTATCTTGAGTAATGCTTTCGCAGCCACATTTTTCGCATTTTTCTACCTTGCTCTCGTCTACATGAATATGCTCACACTCATCACAATAATAAACAGGGATTTGATGACCCCACCAAAGCTGCCTACTTATACACCAAGGGCGAAGCTCACGCATCCACGCATTAAAACTATTTATCCAATGAGCTGGATAAAACTTAGCATCACCATTATTTACCTTTTCTATAACTTTTGTTGCGATATCAGTTTTTACAAACCATTGTTTAGAAATGTATGGTTCAACGATGTTTTTACAGCGATAACAATGCCCAACTTGATTTGCATAATCTTCTATTTTTTCAATAAAGCCAAGTTCGTTTAATTTATCAACTACTATTTTTCTAGCCTCAAGCCTTTCAAGTCCAGCAAACTCAGCACAATGTTCGTTTAAAATCCCATTTTCATCAAAAATAGTTAAAAACTCTAGATTATGTCTAAGTCCTACTTCATAGTCGTTATTATCATGTGCTGGAGTTACTTTTACAATTCCTGTTCCAAAGCTCATATCAACATGACTATCAGCTATGATTTTAATTTTGCGATTTATGATAGGTAATGTAACTTCCTTGCCAACTAAGTGCTTATATCTTTCATCATCTGGATTTACCATTACAGCAGTATCTCCAAAATATGTCTCAGGTCTAGTAGTTGCAACTACTAAATAATCCTTATCATTTAAAAAATACCTTATGTGATAAAGTTTGCCTTTGTTTTCTTCGTATTCAACTTCAATATCGCTTAATGCTCCATCTTTGGTGCACCAGTTTATCATTCTGTTGTTTTGTTCAATTAGACCTTTATTATAAAGGTCCACAAAAGCTTTTTTAACAGCGTTTTGAAGTCCCTCATCCATAGTAAAACGAAGCCTTGAAAAGGCTGGAGTTATTCCTAAAGCTTGCATTTGCTTAACTATTGCTCCACCGCTTTGCTCTTTCCACTCCCAAACTTTTTCTATGAACTTTTCACGGCCTAGCTCTTCTTTTTTAATGCCTTTTGCTAAAAGTTGCTTTTCAACCACATTTTGAGTAGCAATTCCTGCATGGTCTAAGCCTGGTTGATAAAGCACCTTATATCCATCCATTCTTTTATATCTTGTCATAATATCTTGAAGTGTAAAAGTAAGTGCGTGTCCGATATGTAAAACGCCTGTAACATTTGGCGGTGGCATCATAATGGCAAAATTTTTACCTTTTTCTTGGATATTTTTATTTCCATCTATTTCAAAATAGCCTTTTTGCTTACAAAATTCATAATAATCTTTTTCAATTTCTTTTGGATTGTAAAAATCGCTCATAAATAATCCTTAAAATGTATATTTTCGCCCATTTTATTAATTTTTGCTTATTTTTAGGTTATTTTGCTAGACTTTTTGGCTTTATTTTTTGAAAGGTTGTTTTTATGAATTTGCTAATTCGTTCTTTTTTAGTTTTTATATTTTACTTATTTACTTGTTTTTTCTTTAGAATTTCATTTATTATAATGTTTTATGAAAAAACAATGAAATCTCAAGATATTTTTACTGCTATATACGATGGCATGAGATTTGATTTACAATTTTGCTCTGGCTTTATTGGGGCTTATTATTTATTTTCTTTACTAATGCTAAGATTTAGTTTTAATAAATTTGTCTCTAAATTTATTTTCAATATAGAGATATTTGTTATTGCTTTTATAAATCTTATGTTTTTTATATATTTTGGTATTTTTAGAAGTAATTTTGATAGTAATTTATTTTTATTTAAACATGAAGAAATAAGTCAGCTATTAAGCATAGCAATAAACGATAATCTAGGTATTTTACCTGCTACTATTGTATTTTTACTTTTTATATTATTAGCAAATAAGTTTCACAATTCTTTATTTTCTATAAAAAAAGATAAAAAGTTAAATTACAAGCAAATAGCTTTCAGTTTTTTATTTGTAATTTGTTTTGTCTTGTTTGGTATTAATCAAAAATTCTCATTTACACAAAAAATTCTTTTTGATGTTATAAAAGCACAAGACAATTATATACTTCAAAGCAGTCTACTAGGACATATGAAAGGGTTTTTTATAGCTGTAAGAAAAGAAATGAAGAAAAAAAATATAGATTTTGCTTATTTTAATATAGGCACCCCAAAAGAAGCTGCATGTAAATCTTTTGACATAAATCCTTGCAACGGCAAAATAAATTTGTATGAATATATAAAGCATGTAAAAAATGATGAATTAGCCATAAAACCACGCAAAATTTACTATATTATAAGCGAAAGCCTATCAGATTGGGTGATGGATGATAAATTTAGTGAGCTTTTTAGCGATATTCAAAACTTTGCTAAAAGTAAAGCTACATATATAAAAGCATTAGAGAATGCCAATAGTGCAGCACAAAGCTTACAATTACAATTTTTGGGTATATATTTTAACGAAGAAGATAATTTATACTATTATAACAAAATAATTACCCCTAAAACTTCTTTAGCTAGTCATTTTAATAAAATAGGATATGAATCATTTTTTTATATGGGAAATACTAAAAACTGGAGTAATGTAGGAGATCTTGGAAAAAAAACAGGCTTCATAAATGAACATCATAAAGATAATATGATTACTTGGGCAAAAAAACACAATCTAAAAGAGCCATTGTATACCGATATGGGAGTATTGGATGATGTGGCATTAGAGTACTTGGCTGAAAACTCAAAAGATAATAGTTTTAATGTTTTAATGACTATTACTAATCACAAGATTTATGATCTAGCTTTTATGCAAAAAAATGATTTTGATATTCCATTTGATAAGATAGAAAAATTAAGCAAAAAATATAAAAACGAATTAGCTACAATTTATTGGTATCAAAAAACTTTAATTAATTGGATAGAAAAAACAGCTGCTAAAGAGCCTGATAGCTTATTTATTATCACAGGTGATCATTATGGAAGGTTTAATATAGATGATAATAATGATTTATTAACTACTCATACAGTGCCTGTCATAATGTATTATCCAAAAGCTAAAATTTATCCAACTTGTAAGATAACAAATCATCTTGATATAGCAGCAAGTATTATTAATCTAGTAGCAGAAAAAGGATATGAATATGTAAGCTTTGGAACTCCATGCTTTAGTTTAGAAGAAAAAGAAATTTTAGCTAACAATAAATATGGTTTTGGTATAGAATTTGAAAACGGAAAATTAACTAGCGGGGGGAGGTATTTACAAAGACTTCAAGCCCTTTCTTGGTATTTAGTATATAAAGGAAACATAATTGAATAAATTAAATGAAGAACAATTTGCTGCTGTTAATGCAAAATCAGGCAGTAATTTAATAATAGCAAGTGCAGGAACAGGTAAAACAAGCACCATAGTTGCTAGAATTGAAAAGTTATTAAACGACGGTGCAAAGCCTAATACCATTATGCTCCTTACTTTTACAAATAAAGCTGCAAAAGAAATGATGGCAAGACTTGAAAAAAAGCTCGGCTCAAGCAAGATAAAAGGCATAATAAGTGGGACTTTTCATGCAATTAGCTTAGAGTATTTAAAAAAACATAAAGAAATTAATCTTAAAAAAAATTCAGAACTTAGAGCCTTGCTTAAAAGTATTTATGAAAAATACAATCCTAATCGTGATGATTTATTTGATTATTCATACTTAGCTGATATTTATTCAAGGTTTAATAATACTAATTTAGTTGATGATTTTCGTGGATATTTAAAGCAAAATTATGAAGAGCAAAGCGATAATATTAATTTTTATTGCAAGGTTTTAGATGAATTTAACGAGCAAAAAAAAGCTCATAATTATTATGATTTTGATGATTTATTGCTAAATGCTAAAGATTTTTTTAAAAATGATTATAAAGATGAGCCTTTTTATGAAGTTTTAGTAGATGAATATCAAGATACTAATAATCTTCAAAGCGCTATTTTAGACGCAATTCCTAAAAAATCTTTATTTTGCGTGGGTGATTATGATCAAAGTATTTATGCTTTTAATGGTGCAAATATTGAAATTATAGGTAGTTTTAAAGACAGATATAAAAACGCTAATATTTATTCACTTAACAAAAATTATAGAAGTCTTAGCAATATTTTAGAGTTTGCAAATAGAGTTATTACAAAAAATGAAAGGCTTTATCCAAAAGAACTAATAGTTACAAGAGATGATGCGATAAAGCCTATAAAATTACATAGTTTTAATTTAGCTAACGAACAATATGAATTTATTGCTAACGATATTTTATCCAAGCTTCAAATAAAGCCAAAGAGCGATATAGCAGTTATTTATCGTAATAATTCAAGCGGGGATTTAATAGAACGCTCATTAAAATTAAAAGGTATAAAAGTAGCTAGAAAAGGCGGAACTAGTTTTTGTGAACTAAAAGAAATAAATACCTTAATAAACTTAGCAAATCTAACCAATAAAAATAGCGATATATTAAGCTTTTTAGGGATTTTATTAGAGAGCAAAGGCGTTGGAAATGCTAAAGTAAATATTATTTATAAGGCTTTTTTAGAGCTTGGAAATGGCTCGTTACTAGAAGGGATTTTAAGACCTATTAAAAAAGATAGATATGATTTTTTAGCTAAAAGCGATGAAGCTTTTGGGCTTTTTGCAAGCACACAAAATGAAGCAAAGCAAAATGAATTTAGCTTTTTAGCAAGTGACTTTAAACATAATCCTGTTTTATTATTAAAAGAACTAAAGTTTGATAATGTAACCTTTTTAGAAGAATTATATAAGTTTTTAAAAGAAAATGAAAACATTGATAATCCTAGTATTTTGCTAAAAAACGCATATTCATCTAAGATTTTTAGTCTAATTATAAATAATATTGCAGCAAAGCGTTCTTTTAAAGGCGCAAAAATCGTAAATGAGATAAAAGAGCAAAAACTAGAAAATATCAAAAATAATTGTAAATATATTTTAGAAGATGCGAAAAATTACAATACTTTTAAAGATTTTTATGAAAAAACGATTTTAAATATTGATTATGAAAGTACAAAAGGAGTGCAACTTCTAACTGTTCATGCAAGCAAGGGCTTAGAATTTGAAATCGTGTATTTAATAGATTTAGCACAAGGAAGATTTCCAAATCTAAAGCTTAGCAAAAGTGCTGGTGGAATTGATGAAGAAAGAAGATTGTTTTATGTAGCACTTACAAGAGCAAAAGATGAGCTTATTATGAGTTGGGCAAAAAGACAAAGCGAAGATGATAAAAATGATGCTATTCGTTCTATTTTTATAGATGAAGGTAAAAAGCCTGAAAATATTTAAGAATTTAAAATAGGAATTAAAAGCAAATTCCTAATTCAAATTCCAATCTTAAAAGGCATTAAGCCTTTTAAGATTAATCCCAGCACTCAGCGTTTTTAATTCCTAATTTTTTTGCACTAAATGTTGGATCTAGTCCTTTTTTCTTTTGCTCATCATAATCTTTTAAGCATTTAATTAAAACAGGACTTAATAATAAAATCGCAATTATATTAATTGAAGCCATTGCAGCCATTGTAATATCAGCTAAATCCCATGCAACAGCTAAATCAAGCTGAGAACCTATAAACACCATAGCAACTGCACTTATTTTAAATACTAACTCATTTAATTTATTTTTTGTAAGGTTTTTTACGTTTGCATCAGCATAATAAAAGTTACCGATTAATGAAGTAACCGCAAATAAAATAACAGCAAAAGTAATAAAATGAAGTCCCCAAGTGCCATAATACTCAATCATAGATTGTTGAACCATAGGCAAGGCATTTAGAGTTTTTTCGCCTTTGCTTAATTGCTCCATATAGCTAGTAGAAAATAATACTAAAAAGCCAGAGCAAGAACATATAATTAAGTCAATAAATACTGAAAAACTTTGAATAATTCCTTGTTTTACAGGGTGACTTGTGTTTGCCGCTGCTGCTGCGTTTGGAGCTGAACCCATACCTGCTTCGTTTGAAAATAAACCACGCTTAATTCCAATAACTACAACGCTACCTGCAAAACCACCAAAAATAGCTTTAAAATCAAAGGCATTTTCAAATATTAATGAAAAAACAGCAGGTATTTCAGAATAATTCATAATCATAGCAATTAAGCTAAGTAAAATATAAACAAAAGCCATAATAGGAACTATGATTGAGCTTACTTTTCCTAGTGATTTTGAATTAGAGAAAAATAAAGCAAAAGCAACTACGCTTAAAATAATACCTATAATAATACTTGCTGAACTAAAATTATCAGGAAAATATATTGCAAAAGCTGAAGTCATAGTATGGCTTTGAAGTCCATTGAATCCATACGCATAAGTTATTATTAAAATAACAGAAAATAATTTACCAAAAAATCTACTTCCTAAACCTTTTTCAATAAAGTATGCAGGACCTCCGCGAAATCCGTTTTCATCACGGCTTTTGTAAACTTGTGCTAATGTGCTTTCAGCAAAAGCACTTGCGCCTCCAATAAATGCCATTATCCACATCCAAAATAAAGCTCCTGCACCACCAACAACAACAGCCGTGCTAATTCCTGCGATATTTCCTATACCAACTCTTGAAGCTGTTGAAATCATTAAAGCTTCAAAGCTACTAACATCACTTTTATTGTCTTGTTTTTCTTTTAAAAGTGAAATTACATTACCCATTAATCTAAATTGAGCAAAACGAGTGATTATGCTATAAACTACCCCAACGATAATTAAAGCAAACACTAAAAAATAAGTATATAAATAACCATTTATAGTGTCTAAAAATAAATGAATTTCATTTAACAAACTTTGCAAACGCTCTCCTTAATAAAAAATTCAAAAAATCATTATATATAAATTCGAGCGTTTTTGGTAACAATGCTTATTTTTTATCAGCCTTATCTTCACAAGCTATTATTAATCTCTCAAAGGGATTTTTAGATAATTTATCTTTTTTAATTATTTCTTTAATGCTTTTTGGATGAACTAAATTCATAAAATCTCCTTTAAAATTAGTAATATTTTTAAATTATATATTAAAAAAGAAAATAAAAATCATAATCAAAACATATTTTTTAAAACAATGAAGTAATTGTAACCATGAGTAACATTTTTTATAAAATTTCTTGAAAATTTATAAAAATTATATTTTTATAACTAAAATAACGGCTTTAATTTATTTTAAGGAGTAATGATGAAAAAATGGAGCGAGTTTGACAATCGTTGGATGTTTTCATTATTTGGAACTGCAGTAGGTGCTGGGATATTATTCTTACCTATTCGTGCAGGAACGGGTGGCTTTTGGCCTATTGTTTTAATGTGTGTTTTAATTTTTCCGATGACTTATTTATCACATTTATTTCTATCATATTTCGTAGGTTCTACTAAAGGTGGAGATATTACTGATGCTGTGAATAAATACTTTGGTAAAGAAGTAGGAATTGTGATTACATTTTTATACTTTTTTGCAATTTATCCTATTTGTCTTGCTTATGGGGTTGGTATTACAAACACAATAAGCTCATTTATGGTAAATCAGTTAGGTTTAGCTGAGCCAAATCGCTTAATCTTGGCTATTATTTTAATCACTATTATGATGGCTGTAATGTTTACTAATGAAAATTTAGTAACTAAAGTATGTGAGTGGCTTGTTTATCCATTATGCTTAATATTATTTTTATTCTCACTTTATTTAATACCACACTGGAAATTAGGAGTTTTAGGTGAAGTTCCAAGTATTAAAGAATTTATTACTACAATATGGCTTACTTTACCTGTGCTTGTATTTAGTTTCAATCACTCTCCTGCAATTTCAACTTTTAGCTTAAATACTTATAATGAGTATAAAGAAAACTCAGACGCAAAAAGAAAGCAAATATTATTTAATAACGCTACACTTTTATTAGTATTTGTTATGTTTTTTGTATTTTCTTGTATTTTATGCCTTGATAAAAGTGAGTTTGCTATTGCAAGAGATGCAAACATTCCAATTCTTAGCTATTTTGCTAATAAATTTGAAGGAAATATTATAAGCTATGGTGCTCCTGCTGTTGCGTTTTTAGCGATTTTAACTAGCTTTTTTGGACACTATTTTGGTGCTAGAGAAGGCTTAAACGGACTTATTAAAAAAGTAAGTGGAAAAGAAGTTAGTAAAAATAATGCCTTTACAACTATATTTATGTATGTAACTATGATAATAGTTGCATTTTACAATCCTAGTATTTTAGGATTTATAGAAGATTTGGGCGGTCCTATTATTGCTGTTATATTATTTTTAATGCCTGTATATGCGATATACAAAATTCCTGAGCTTAGAACTTACAAAAATGGTGCGGCTTGTTATTTCGTAGCTATTATGGGAATTATCACAATTACTAGCGTAGTTTATAAGATGATATCATGAGTAATTTAAGTATTTTTAAAATCGGTATAGGACCATCAAGCTCGCACACGGTTGGACCTTTTGTAGCAGGAAATGAGTTTTTAAAAGATTTAAATTTAGATGAAATTACAAGAATTAAAGTTACTTTATTTGGCTCTTTATCACTTACTGGTAAAGGGCATTTAAGCGATATTGCTGTAATTTTGGGTCTAAGTGGCTTAAATGTAAAGACAATTAGCGCAAAGCAAAAACAAGAAGTTTTATTAAGATTAAATGAGCGAAAGCTTTTATTGGGCGGAGTAAAAGAGATTGATTTTAATGAAAATAGCGATATTGTATTTTCTAATGAGTTTAAACAATATCACGAAAACGCCCTAACAATAGAAGCATTTGCTAATAATACTTGCATTAAAGCTAAGACTTATTATTCAGTTGGCGGTGGATTTATTAAAAACGAAGATGAAATCAAATGCCAAAGCAATAGCTCTGATGAAAAAAATTACGATTATTCTTTTGATAGTGCGACAGAACTTTTATGGTTATGTAATAAATATAATAAAAATATAGCCGAAATTGCAATGCTTTATGAGCTAAACTTTAATAGCGAAGAATATATAAATAATTATTGCAAAGAGATTTATGAAGCAATGCACGATAGCTTTATAGCAGGTGCTAATTCAAATGAATTAATTTTACCTGGACCAATCAAGCTTAAAAGAAGAGCTCCTGCACTTGCAAAAAAACTTGCATTATTAGGAGATAAACACTTGAATCGTAAAGGTGATTTAGATTTTATTGATTATTTTAGCCTTTATGCTATGAGCGTTTCAGAAGAAAATGCAGCAGGCAATCGTGTAGTAACTGCTCCAACCAATGGAGCTTGTGCGGTTGTTCCTGCTGTGCTTTTATATTTAAAAGAACATGTAAAAAGTATGAGCGAGAAGGACATTAGAGACTTTTTATTAGTATCGATGGCAATAGGTTCATTGTTTAAGAAAAACGCAAGTATTAGTGGAGCTGAAGCTGGTTGTCAAGCAGAAATTGGCTCAGCATCTTCAATGGCGGCAGCTTCGTTTGCATTTAGCATGGGTGCAAGTCCGATTGATTGTTGCTCTGCAGCTGAGATTGCAATGGAGCATCATTTAGGGCTTACTTGCGATCCTGTTGCAGGACTTGTGCAAATACCTTGCATTGAGCGTAATGTATTCGGAGCTATAAAAGCTGTAAGTGCAGCAAAAATGGCTATGGATAGAGAGAGTGCTCCTAGCGTTGGGCTTGATGAAGTAATTAAAACTATGTATGAAACAGGCAAGGATATGGATACAAGATACAAAGAAACAAGCCTTGCAGGTCTAGCTACAAATTATAAGAAATTTTGCTAATTTTTATTTAGAATTTGAATTAGGATTTTTAATTTCCTAATTCAAATTCCCTTGATTTTTAAGTACTAAAATCTAAAGAATTACGAAATAGGAATTAAGACCTATTCACTGCATTCATCTAGCAAATATGCAATGTGTTGCCATGAAATGTTAGTGGCATCACTAAGCCCTACTTCGCAAGTGCTTGAGCTTGAAAACCCTCTTTTAATATTTGTATTTGCATAAAATTTCTTAAAATTATTTGTCGCACTTATATTTAATTTTGGAGTTAAAAAGCCTTTATAACCTGCAAAGCCACAGCAATATGTATCATTATCAAGAACTACATTTTTAGCACACATTTTTGCAAGTTCTATTAAGCTATTTTCAATATGCATTTTTCTAGCAGCACACATTATATAAAGCCCTATTACCTCATCAATTTGTTTAATCTTAAGTCTTGGAGCAATAACCTTATATAAATAATCAGCCAAATCATAAACTTTATGATTTTTAAGCATTTTTGCTGAACATGCACTATGATCAATCACAATATCAGCATTTGCATTTGCTATAAATTCGCTAAGTTTTGCTTCATTTTTACTTTGAATATCTGCATAATTTTCATAAGCTTTACCACAGCATAAGTCATTTGGAGCATAGATTATTCCAATTCCAGCTTTTTTGCATAAGCTTTCAAATACTTCTTGAATGCTTCTTACATCATTCATCTTAGCATTTGGCTTAAAGGCTTTATTTAAGCAACTTGTAAAATAAATAACATTTTCTTTTTGCGTATTGCTCTTATAATTATAATCATTTGCAAGTGGCAAATAATTTCTACTTTGTGGCATAGAAAATGTCGCTAATACATTGTTTAGTTTAAAATTATCAAATTTATTTGCTATTTTTAGTGATGATTTTGCAAGTTTTAAAGTTCTTTGATGATTGTTATAAGCTAAATTACCAATGATTTTTGAAATAGCTCCTTGACTTGCTTTTCTATACTTTAAGCTAAAATCAGCAAAGTTTATTCCTAAAGGACAAACCATAGAGCAAACCCCACAGGCTGCACAGCTAGTATCTACATAAAAATTATAAAGCTTTTTCATCTCTTTTAATTTTTTCTTACTATTAGTATCGTTTAAACTTTCTAAGCTTTTCATTTCTTTAAGCACTGCAATTCTTTGTCTTGGACTTAAAGTAAATTCATTTGAAGGACAAAATCTTTCGCAAAATCCACATTCCATACATAAATTTAGAGCTTCATCAACTAAGCTTGGATTTTTTATATTCTTTTTATAAATATCTTTATCTTTTGTAATAATTACATCAGGATTAAAGATATTATCTTTATCAAAAATCTCTTTTATTTTGCAATTAATCTCATAAGCTTTTTTGCCCCACTCAACTTCTACAAACGGAGCAACCATTCTTCCTGTTCCATGCTCTGCTTTAATACTTCCACCATAGCTTGCTACTACGATTGACATCTTTTCAACTAATTTTGCAAAATTATCAAATTCAGTTTTATCATTTAAATTAGGCGTAATAATAAAGTGAATATTTCCAGCTAGTGCATGACCGAATATTATTCCATCAAAACCAAATTCTAAAAATAAATTCTGGATTTCTTTAATACCCTTTGCTAAATCTTTTACTTCAAAGCAAACATCTTCAGTAATTACCGTTGCATTTGGTTCTCTTTTACTTGCTGCAATAGGTAAAAGTGCTTTTCTAATCTTCCACCATAAATCATATTCATTTTTATCTTTAGAAAAATAAGATTTATAAGTCTTGTTTGAAAGCTCTTTAATCTTTTTTATATTTTCATCTAAGATATTTTCTTTATCGCTTTCGGTTTGAATTAAAACACAGGTATAACCTTGCTTAATATCACTTAAAAGCTCTTTTAATTCATCATAACTACTTGCTGCATTTAAACTTGCATAATCCATAATCTCAGCCGAGTTTATAAAATCGCATTTTGCAAATTCACTAATAGTATTTGCTGCATCTTCTATATTTAGGAAAAATAATAAAGCACAGGCTTTGTAAGGTAAATCATCAATAGTTCTTAACCTTGCTTTGCTGACAAAACCTAAAGTCCCTTCACTTCCTATAAATAAATGAGCTAAAATATCTATTTCATCATCATAATCAACAAAAGCATTTAATGAATATCCTGTGGTATTTTTTATCTTAAACTTACGCTTTATAAGATTATTTAATTCCTCGTCATTTCTAATTTGATTTTTAAGCTCTTTTAATTCATTTAATAAGTTTGCATGAGATTTTTTAAAATCACTAACACTTTTAGCATCAGCAGTATCTAAAATAGTGCCATCATTTAAAATCACTCTAATACTATTTAAAGTCTTATAAGAATTATCCTTTGTCCCACAGCACATACCGCTTGAGTTGTTATTGATTATTCCGCCTATTAAAGCTGAATTAATTGTAGCTGGATCAGGTCCGATTTTTTTAGAAAGCGAGCTTAAAGCCGTATTTGCATGAACGCCAACAACCCCACAGCCAAGTGTGATTTCATCTGCATTTTTGCTTACATTTATTTCTTTAAAAGCATATTTAATAACAACCAAAACACTATCAGTAGAACTTTGACCGCTAAGACTTGTGCCAGCTGCACGAAAATTTAGCGGGGTTTTGTATAGATTTGCTAAGCGAATGATTTCTTTAATCTCTGCTTCACTCTTAGCAATTACTACGATTTTTGGAACATATTTATAACAAGACGCATCAACTCCATAAGCAAAACATCTAAGATAATCATTAAAAATCCTATCTTTAAAAATATACTTTGCTTCATTAAAAAACATTTCATAATTATTCACAACTTCCTCCTAAATAAAGTTAGTGTAATAATAAAACAATTTACTTAAAAAAAGAAAAGAAATACTTTAAAAGATAACGCTAAAGAACTCTTTTTTATTTAAACAAGCTTAGGAATTTCGTTTTGAAATTCCTATTTCAAATTCTTTAAAAAATTATTTAAATTAAGCACAAAATACTTTTATAATTTAAGTTAAAGTTAAGAATGGGGGGGGGTATAATGCTTTTTTTAATTTTTTAAAAGGAGTTCTTATGTCTTATGTAGAACAGGTTTTAGGCGCAGATGAAAGCGTTGTTATGAAAGCAAAAGTTAGTATTTTTGCTTTTTTAGGTGATTTTTTTGCTATTTTAGTTTTAGCAATTTTAAGTGTTAGTATTCATCCTTTTATTGCTATATTTATTATCTTTCTTTTACTTCGTATGTTTGTAATTATTACAACAACAGAACTTGCTTTAACAAATAAAAAAGTTATAGCAAAATTTGGCTTTATTAGAAGAGATACAATAGAACTAAGATTAGAAAAAATAGAAAGCATTAGAGTTGGTCAAGGAATTCTTGGTAGGATTTTTAATTACGGCACAATATTTATAAATGGTGCTGGTTCATCTGCGCCAATTCCATTTATCGGAGCACCGATTAATTTTAAAAGAAGTGTAGATGAATATATAGAAAATAAATTATCAAAATAAGCCCTATTTCTAGGGCTTTTCTTAGAACGAATATCTTAAAGTTCCGTTTATATTGTAGTTTGTATTATACTTACCACTAAATGATTTTTCAGCATCTAAGCTAAACTTAGTATTGTTTCCTAAGTTAAAATTAGCTCCTACACTAGCAAATCCACGACTATCTTTAAAGCCTTTTTCAACTCTTGTAGTTGTGCCATCACTTAGTGTTATAGTAGGAGTTTTGTTTAAATCAAATGCCCCACCAACGCTAGCTCTTAAACCAAAGCTATCATTAATATTTGCACCAGCGCTTAAAGCAACTTTAGCTGCACTCATAAACTTACCTTCACTTTTTAAAGTAACTTTATCATTACCTTTTAGATTAGTCATAGGGATATAGCCAACGATTAGCTCAGCACTAGGCTCAAGATAAAAATCACTTCCCATTCTATATCCAGCTTCAACACTTCCTAAGAAACCACTTCCGCTGTCTTTTAAATCGCCTAACCATACATTATCTTTAAATGTAGATTTATGATGAGTATATTTTGCAGTCGCATCAATATATAAACCATCATTTCCAACTAAACTAACATAAGCACCAAAGCCGTGATTTTTAACCTTTGAATCACTTGAATTGCTTGTATTTTGACCTATATTTGCCATTACACCTGTATAAAGTTCGCCGTAATTTGTGCTAGTTTGTTTATCTGCACCAAATTGCACTTCATAATACTTAATCTTAGCATTATCAATCTTGCCCTCTCCACCGAAATTCCTAATCCAAATTCCAGCGTTTTTGCCATTATTATTTCTTAGTTCGCCCATTCTTTTGTTTAGATTATTCCATTCGCTAACATAAGAATAATAAGTTTGATTTAGCATATTTTTTGCATCTTTTAATGCCTTTGTATTAGCACCCTTTAAAGTAAGCTCAATTTCATTGCCATTTGTTGAAGTATTTTCTACTTTTACAGCTTCTTCAATTGCTGCGTTTTTAATATCTGCTTGTGCTTCTTCAATTGCTTTATCAAGGCTTGCTTCATTTGCTACAATCTTGCTTGTATCATTTGCAGTATTGTTTGCCTTTGCCATTACCTCATCACTTGCAGTTCCTTTTGCAACATCACTTGCATTTTGAGCAATTGCTCCTACGCTTGAACTTGCATTATCCAAAATACTCTTATCAGCACCACTTTTGCTATCAGCACTAAAATTATCACTAGTACTACTTGCAAGCACACTTGCTCTACTAGTAGCTGCATTAACAGGATTTGCTACTACTGAATAGTAAATATAATCGCCATCAGTTTGCTTTAATGTTCCGCTTAAGATGTTTTTCTTATCTAGTGAATATACACTTAGCCCATCATAAACACCGATTTTTGTTACAAAATTTTCAGCGTTTGCTGTGCCAGCTCCAACCTTTAATAAAGCTAATGGTAGGTTTGCTAGATTAGTTGCATCGGCTTTGCCATTATTTACACTTAAACCAAGCAATCCTATTTCGTTATTTGCTCCACTTGTGCTATTTCTTGCAATCATTGTGCCAAGGAATGTATTATTTGTGCCACCCATAATAAATGTATTATTGCTTGCATTTAAATCATTTGCTAAGATTCTACCTGTAATCTTAGAGCCATTTGCATTTAGCTTATCTGCTTTTATATCGCCAAATACAATAGCGTTATTTAGATTAATGTTTGAACCTTTTGAGATAGGGTCTTTATAAAAATTAGCAGCACTTACACCGCTTGCCATTACACCAGTAGTTAAATCATCGCTAATATCAGCATTACCTATAACTTGACCTTTAATAGCTGAACTAGTAATGTTTATATTTTTTGCTTGTAAAAGTGTAGTATTAGCACTCTTATCTAATTTATAAGCACTCTCAATTCCTATTAAGCTTAGATTATTTGAAGCTGCGATATTAGCGTTATAGCTAATCTCTCCGTGATACTCTCCTGCTTCTTTATCTAGCCTTTCTACATCTTCAACAATTCCGCTTAAGCTTAGGTTTTTGGTTTTAACATCTTTATCAAACACTGAGCTAACAGCATTTATTGAGCCATAGTTTATAACGCTTTCACCAAATAATGCTTTATTTGCATTTACATTAAACTCTGCGTCTTTTTTATTTGCTCCGTGTGTAAGGTTGTTTATAACTGCATTTTTAAGAGTAATTGTTTTAGAACTTGTAGCTTTATCGTTTGCTATGATTCCTTCTGCATAAGTATTTGTTAGGCTTATATTTCCATCATTTACATTGATATTTTTAAATCTTGACATTGTATTAACTGCATCATCATTGTCAATATAAGAAAATGCAGGATTTAAACCACTTTTATCAGCTTTATCGGTCAATAAATTTCCTAAAGCATTTAAATCACCCTTAGCAATATTTACATCACTTGCAAATTCTGTGTTATTAGCATTTAAATTACCTTCTGTAATATAAACACCACCTGTATTTTCAAAACTGCTAACAATAGTATTTATATCGCCTTTAGCAACCCTAACAACCCCAGTTCCTTTCATTTCAAAACCAGTTGTATCAATACCGCCATTAGCTATCAAATCTCCTGATATTAAGTCTTCACTATCTACATATTTTAAAGCGTCTTTATAAAATGTAGTGCTATCTATTTCTGTATGATTGTTTGAAGTCGCTGCTTTAATAAGTGGTAAGAAATTTTCTTCATTTCCCATTATCTCATCAAGTTTCTTCATATCTTCAGCACTTGCTATTTTTTCACTATTTAAAAGACTTGCGAAATGCTTATTCGCTAATTCTTTTTGATGAGCTCCACTTATGAATTTTCCTTCTGTTTCTACATTACCATTTATTTTTGTTCCATAGATTTCTATATCGCCTTTACTCTTAACTCCGTTTTGAATGTCTGAAAGAATAAATCTAGCTTTGCCGTTTTGATTATCAATAGCACCTTGAAAAGTCGTATTAAAGCCATAGAATGAATTATTTGCACTTGCTTTAGTATTTGCTGTAACTTTACCGCCGATTACAGCTGTTTCAAATTTAGCTAAATTAGAGCTTGTTATATCTCCACCATATAAATCACTTGTTTGTTTTCCATGTGGAATACTAGGCTCTCTTGCTATAAGTGGCTTATCATTTCCAACTGGTGTTCCCATTACATATAAATCTTTAGCACTTACGCTACCATTTACATCAGCATCAAGTAAAATCACATCTCCATTTCCACTAATAGCTACACCACTACTACTTTCAATAGCACCTTCATCTAAAACAAATAAATCATTATTCTCAATTGTAGTTCCTAAAGATTTAATCTCTATATTTGATACATGCAAACCACTATTGTTTGTAATTTTTTTACCTTCTGCAAGATCTACTTGAATTCCATCAATCAAACCATTGATTTTGTAGTTTTTATTTAAACTTAAAAGTTTTTTAAAAAAACCTACTTTTTCTTCTGTAAATTGTGGGTCAATTAAGGCTTGATTAAAATCAACTAAGCTTTTATTATTTGTAAAACCACCTGTTAAAACATGTTCTTTATGAACGCCACCGCCTTCATGGTCTAATAAAAACGCTCCATTATTTACAATATCACCTGTAATTTTTTTAAGACCCATGTCTTCTTGAAAAGTTGCTTTTCCGTAGTTTTTAATAGTAATATTTTCAGTAATATCACTTGTAATTTTGTAGTAGTCTTTCTCAGCTTCTGCGTGAGTAGCTTTGTTTAACTCTAAAGCGTTTAAGCTAGTGCTTAAGATTAATGCACTTGCAACTAATGAGAGCTTAAATACCCCCCCCCCGTTTTGTGTCTTACCATGACATCTCCTTAAAATAAATTTTTGCTTAAAGCAAGGCTTAATCTTAGTAAATAGTTTTTTAAAATTTGCTTAAAATTTATCGCAAATATTTAATTCAATTTCTATTTTTTTTTTTTTTTTTTTTTTTTTTTTTTTTGATAAAGTTTATTGATTTTCAAAGAATTTAAAATAGGAATTTGGTTTAAATTCCTAATTCAAATTCCACAAATTTTAAGCTCTTATGTGTCCGTCGCCTATGATTTTGTATTTTGTAGTAGTTAGTTCTTTAAGTCCCATTGGACCTCTTGCGTGAAGTTTTTGTGTGCTAATACCAATTTCTGCTGCATAGCCAAACTCCGCACCATCGCTAAATCTAGTGCTTGCATTTACATAAATACAAGCTGAGTCTAACTCATCTAAAAACTTATTAATATTAGTAAAATCTTCTGAAATGATTGCTTCTGAATGATTTGTACTGTATTTTTGAATGTGAGATATAGCTTCATCTACATTGCTTACTATTTTAATCGCTAGGATTAAATCCTCAAATTCATCTTCGTAATCTTCTTTGCTTGCTTTAACAAATCTAGTTAAATATTTGCAAGATTTTTCGCAAACTCTTAGCTCAACATCACTTAAACGCTCTTGCACTAAAGGTAGCAAAGTTTTTGCAATATCTTCGTGGATTAATAAAGTTTCTACGCTATTACATACCCCTGGTCTTTGTCTTTTTGCATTATCAATGATTTTTAAAGCATTTTCTAATTTTGCATTATAATCAACATAAATATGACAATTTCCAACTCCTGTTTGAATACAAGCAATGGTGCTATTGTTCTTAACTTCATTAATTAAACTAGCACTTCCTCTAGGAATTACTACATCTATGTAATTATTCATTTTTAATAGACTTTTTACTAATTCTTTGTTTGTATCGCTTATGATTTGAACGAAATTTTCATCTAAATTAAAGCGTTTTAATACTTTTTTAAAAATTGAAACTAAAAATAAATTAGTGTTAAGTGCTTCTTTTCCACCCCTTAAAATCACCACATTAGAACTCTTAAAACATAAAGCAAAAGCATCTACACAAACATTAGGGCGAGATTCAAAAATAATTGCAACAACTCCTAAAGGCACTCTAACTTGCTCTAATTTAAGATTATTTTCTAAAGTTTTACCAAATACTACTTGATTAATCACATCATCTAATAATGCAATATTTCTTAAAGTATTTGCCATATTTTCTATTCTGCTTTCATTTAATCTAAGCCTATCAACGAAAGCACTTTTTAGATTAATATTTTCGTTTATATCTTTTAAATTAGCTTTTAAAAGCTCATCTTTATTTGCTAAAAGCTCATTCGCACATTCGTTTAATACTTCGTTTTTAAGCTTTGTGCTAAGTTTTATAATCTTTGTTTTAGCAAGTTTTGCATTATTTCCTAAAATTTCTAGCATTTTTCTTCCTTATCCAAAAATCGTTCCTATATCAGCTCCTGCTAAAACTTCTGTTATATTCATAGGATTATCTCCGTTTAATATAGCCATTTTAATACCAGCTTTAGCACAAACCAAACCAGCTTGAAGTTTAGTCTTCATTCCGCCTACACTAAACTCACTGCCTTTATCTTCTCCCATATTCATGATTTCATCTGTTATTTTTTCTACATAAGCAATTCTTTTTGCGTTAGGATTGTTTTTAGGATTTGCTGTATAAAAAGCATCAATATCGCTTAAAATCATAAGCAAATCAGCACCACTAAGCACTGCAACACTAGCTGATAAGCTATCATTATCGCTAAATTCAATCTCATAAGTTGAAATAGTATCATTTGCATTAATTATGGGGATAATTTCATATTTTAATAAAGTATTTAAAGTATTTTGGGTATTTATCTTTCTTTGTTCTATTTCAAAATCATCTTTTGTTAATAAAATTTGAGCAACAAAACAACCAAAAGTTGAAAATGCGTTTTGATAAATATGCATAAGTTCAGCTTGTCCTATTGCTGCTGCTGCTTGTTTTTCTTTCGTTTCTTTAGGTCTTTGTTTAAAGCCTAATTTCTTTGAACCTACTCCGATTGCTCCTGAAGTAACCAAAATCACATCTTTGCCTTGATTTTTCAAATCAGTTAAAACCCATGCTAATTTGCTAATTAAACCAAGGTTTAGATTTCCGTTTTCGTAAGTTAGAGTTGATGTGCCTACTTTAATTACGATTCTTTTGCTATTTTTTAAATTGTTTTTCATAATAATCCCCTTATTTTTTAGGAATATTAAAGATTTACAATTAACACTCGTAAAAGAATTTAGATTAGGAATTACTTTCCTAATCTAAATGATAAACTTCTTTCATATTTAGCCATTTTTGACCTGCATAGCCAAGTGATATTTGGCATGGGTCTGTGCAAGCCCACCATTTGCGTGTATTCTCATCTGCTGCCATTTTTGCCATATCAGCATCAAAATCAGTTCCTACATACTCAAAATATGCGAATAAATACTCACCAAAATTATAAATTGAATAATTACGAATATTGCAAGCCTTTATCATCTCATTTACGCCTGGCATAGGGTTTGCGTGAAGTCTTTCGTATTCAGCTAATTTTTCTGGAATAACTTTGATAATTTGTCCAAATCTTTGCATTAAATCTCCTTTATTTTATAAATTTCTTTTGCATTTAAATAAAAAATCTTTTCTTTTAAATCATCGCTTTTAAAATGACTATCAATTATTCTAATCCACTCATTTGGTTTTAGCTCACTTACAGGATAATTTGAGCCAAAGCAAATTCTATCTTCGCCAAAAATATTAAAAGCCATATCAAGTAATTTTGAATAATCTTTACCTAAAACAAAATCATCTTGGCATGATAATTTCATATAAGCATTTTCTTTTTTAGCAATTTGTTTTAAGGTATCTTTGCCACTAAAATCCTTAATATTTGCAAAATGATTAAAGATAATTCCTGTTTTAAATTCCTTAATAATTTTATTAAAATTACTTAGTTCGTTTTCGTTTATGCAAACTTCAAACAATAAATCATTTGCATTTACTAAATTAATCGTTTTTTTAAACTCACTACCTAAACAATATCCGCTTTGCTTTGTGTGTAAAACTTCTCTAAAGCTATTTGCTCCTATTGTAGCAAGGCATAAAGCAAGTAATTTTTCATGTTTAAAGCTAAGCATTTTAGCACTTTCTGCTTTTGGCTCATCTGCGTTTATTTCCACATAAACACCGCCTAAAAAATCACATTCACTAAATTCAGCTAAGTATTCAAGAAAAGTAAAATCACGCCTTAGTCTAGTTGGGGCATTTTGCACCCAACTAGCGTCATTTTGTTGCCATATATGAAAGTGTGTATCAATTACTTTCATGATTTTTTAGTCCATAAAAAGCTATATAATGCTACATATAAAAAGCAAGGAGCTAAAGCTAAAAATCCTGCACCTGTGCCATAACTATCATTTATAGCTCCCATAATTGTAGGCATTATTGCACCACCGCAAATACTCATTACTAAGATTGAGCCACCAAGTTTTACTTGATTTAGTGGTAAATCTTTTGTAGCAACTGCAAAAATAGTAGGAAAACTAATACTCATAAAGAAAAATATTAAAATTAAAGCATAAACACTAATCATTCCATCAGCTACATATAAATAAAAGCATAATGCAACATTTATAAGTGAATAAATACCTAAAATGCTCTCGCCTTTCATTACTTTCATAAGTGGAGTTGTAACAATTCTTCCTATCATAAATGCTACAAGTGCAGCTGAGAAGAAATACGCAGCCTTTTCATCACTTAAAGCAGCATCGCCAAGGCTTGCAGTATGTTCTACTGCATAGTTTATAAAGAATGCTCCTGCTCCAACTTGAGCTGCAACATATAAAAATTGAGCTAATACTCCTAAATTAAAATGCTTATGTTTAAATACATCACTTGCTTTTGAATTGTCTTTAACTTCGGCTTCACCACTTACTTCACTACCTTCTGGGATTTTGTTAAATACGAATGCAAGTAAGATTAAAAATACTATTAAAGCAATTCCTACATAAACCATTTGAACATTAAACATATTTTCAAGTAATGCTTGTTCTTTTTCAGCTGCTGTTGCGTTTTCGCCACTATGAGTGATTGATAAGAATAAGCTACCACCAATAATAGGTCCAACAAATTGTCCAAAACCATTAAAGCTTTGAGCCGCATTAATTCTAAATGAAGCGTTTTTCTCATCGCCAAGTTTTGTCATATAAGGGTTTGCGTTAGTCTCAAGCGCTCCAAGTCCGCAAGCAAGAACAAAGAAAGCAAATAAGAACATATTAAAACTAGCCATATTTGTAGCTGGAATTATCAGTAAGCAACCAATTGCATAAAGTGCAAGCCCTGTAATAATTCCTATCTTATAAGAAAATCTTGAAGCAATCCAACCAGCTGGAAGTGCCATTACAAAATACGCTCCAAAATAAGCCATTTGTAAAAGACCACTATTTTGTTGAGTAATTCCTAAATGGTTTTGAAAGTTTTTATTCATAACATCTACAAGTCCATAACTAACACCCCATAAGAAAAATAAAGATGTTACTAATCCTATTGCAATTTTTACATTTTTATTCATTTTTTCTCCTTTAGTTTTCCCAATTTAATGCACGATCAAGATGCATATAACCACCATCTGGCGTTAAGATTTGTCCTGTTGTATGAGATGCCCTTGGGCTTATTGTAAATACAGCAGTATCAGCGATTTCTTCGCAAGTTGTGAAACGATGTCCTAGTGGAATGAATTTTGCAATTTCTTGATATTGCTTTTCAGGGTCTGGGAAGTTTTTAATCCATTTTTCATAAAGTGGAGTCCAAACTTCAGCAGGGCAAATGCAATTTACACGAACATTATCAGGAGCAAAAGCGCAAGCCCACTCTCTTGTCATTGCTATTTGAGCGCCTTTTGCACTTGCGTATGCTGTGGTTCTTCCTTGTCCTGTGATACCTGTTTTGCTTGAAATATTTAAGATACTTCCTTGCTCTTTTTTAATATAAGGAAGGCAGCATTTTGTCATTTCATAATAATGAAATAAATTACTCTCATAACTTTTAATAAGATCTTGCGTTGTAGCACTTTCAATATGAAGATTATCATTCATACCTGCATTATTAACAAGCGCATAAATTGAGCCGTATTTAGCTACAATTTGCTCTACAACTGCACTAATTTCTTGCCATTTTGATAAATCTAATTGATAAAAGCCATAATTTGGGCAAAGTGCTTTAATCTCTGTCTCAAAATCACTATCAAGCTTAGAGCGAGATACGATAACAGGAATTGCACCTTCAGCCGCAAGGCATTTGCTAATGCCACCACCAATTCCTTTACCACCACCTGTAACGATTACAACTTTTCCTTTTAATCCTAAATCCATAATTTCTCCTTATTTAATATTTTTGTAAGATTTTTTTAAATGAATTAACATAAGCACACCTAAGAATGCAACCAAGCATAAAGCAATTAAACCTGCATAAGAATTATTAAATTGATTTTCTGCTAAGGTTTTTAAATTAGGTGCAACAAAGCCACCAAGATTTCCTAAAGCTCCAATTAAAGCAATTCCAGCAGCTGCACCAGTTCCTTTTAAAACTTGTGTTGGTAGATTCCAAAAAATAGGCTGAATTACAATAAAACCAACAGCAGCTAACGAAATAAATAAAATAAATAAAGCTAAAGAATTCATAAATACAGATATAAACATACATAACACTGCTAAAAATAACAATGCAATACTAAAAGAACTCCAAGACTTTAATTTATCAGCATAACTTGTAATAATAGGTAGAGCAATTAATACTACTAGCCAAGGAATTGCACTAATAAGCCCAACTTTTAAACCTACACTAGTTCCTAAAAAATGCGATACTTGTGTCGGTAAATAAAATAAAACCCCATAAACACTAAGCTGTATTGCAAAATAAACTAAAACAAATTTCCATACTAATAAAGAAGTTAAAGCTTTACTTGTATTACAATCTTTTTTACTTGCTTGTTCTTTTGCAAGTTCATTTAATAAAATTTGTTTTTCTTCTTCGCTTAAATACTTAGCATCTTCTGGTTTGCTAGCAAGCTTAAAAAATGCATAAACACCTACTACTACCGTAATTGCTCCTTGAATAATAAACATCCATTGCCAGTTTTTAAACCAAATGCTAGGTGCGTAATCTAAAATAGCCCCTGTAATAACGCCACCAAGCATAAGAGCTAATGGAGCTCCTAATTGATAAAAGCCATAAGCTTTTGACCTATATGCAGTAGGGAAAAAATAACTAAGATATAAAATAACTCCAGGACTAAATCCAGCTTCGCTAAGTCCTAATAAAAATCTTAGAATATAAAAACTTGTTTCATCTTTTATAAACATCATAGCCATACAAACAAGTCCCCAAGTTACCATAATTCTACTAAGCCATACTTTTGCTCCTAGTTTATGTAATAACAAATTTGATGGAACTTCAAATATTGCATAACCTATAAAAAATATCCCAGCCCCTAAAGCATAAGCACTATTGCTTATACCCGCATCAATTGCAATATAATCTTTTACATAAGCAATGTTTGATCTATCCAGCATTGCTAAGCAAAACATTAAAAGTATTAAAGGCATTATCTTTAAATACATTTTATTTACTATTTTTTCCATGTAATCCTCCTTTGATTACGACTTAACAAGTTGTTGCAAGTCTCCAAACGCTAAAATCATTTTGTTTATTGATTTCTGCTTTTGTTAATTTACCTTCGCTTATTCTTATAATTAATTCAATTAACTCATCTCTAATGTCTTCTTTACACTTATTACCATCTACGATTTCACCAGCATTTAAGTCAATTACATCAGCCATATTTGTGGCGCAAAAATTATTTGTACTTAGCTTAATCGTTGGAGTTGTAGGGCTTCCTGTTGGAGTTCCACGACCTGTTGTAAATACAACTAAGTTCGCCCCACCTGCTACCATAGCACTAAGCTGCTCTATATCATTTCCTGGAGTATCCATGAATGTAAGACCTTTTTTAGTAACTGGCATTGCATAATCAATCACATCTACAACCTTAGTTGTCCCTGCTTTATAAACACAACCAAGGCTTTTTTCTTCAATAGTAGTAAGTCCGCCTGCTATATTTCCTGGGCTTGGATTTGCACCACGAATGTCTGAGCCGCTGTTTTTAACATTTTCTTCAAAGCCATAGATTTTTTCATATATTTTTTTCTCAACTTCAGCATTAATTGCACGCCTTGCTAAGATATTTTCAGCTCCTATTAGCTCAGTTGTTTCAGCTAAAATTACAGCTCCACCATTTTCTACTACATAATCACTTAGACTTCCTAGCGATGGATTTGCACTAAGCCCACTATAAGCATCACTTCCACCACATTCAGTTCCTAAGATAATATCGCTAAAATCGCCTTCACTCAATTTACATTTACTAGCATTTTCAAGCATTTCTTTAACTATTTTTATACCTTCATTTGTTGTATTTGTAATACCACCTAGCTCTTGAATACTAATCGCTCTTACATCTTTATAAGGTGCTAAACTTTTAGCTAATTCTTTAACCGAATTTGAGCTAATAGTCTCACAACCAAGCCCTACTACAAGTGCAGCATATACATTAGAGTTTGCACAATTTCCTGCCATTAGCATTCTTGTTTGCTCTGCATCAAAATCAAGTTGGCTACATCCGTGCTGATGAGTTACATATACAGCTTCAGGGCATGCACGAGCTATATTTTCTACAACCTTATTAGCGCATACAACGCTTGGAATTATTAAGACTTTATTTCTTAAGCCAAACTTGCCATCTTCTCTTCTATAACCTTTCAAAACTACCTTTTCATGCTTTGAATCTTGTGCGTTTAGGTTTTTCTTGTTTGCACTCTCAATGCTTAATTTTAAAGCATTTTCTAATTTTGAACTATCACAGCTATCGCCCCTACCACGAACGCCTTCAGTATTGTTTGTATGAACCCATTCGCCTTTTTTTATATCAATACTAGCTGCTCCTATTACTTCGCCGTATTTAATGATAAAATCACCTTTTTTAATATCGGTTAAAGCGAATTTATGTCCGCTTTTAATATCATTTAGCAAAGTAACATCGCCAAAAACTTCGCCGTTTTTTAAATCACTTATTGCAGTTGCGACATTGTCTATTTCGCTAACTTTTAAAAATCTATTTTTCATAATGCACTTTCTATGTTTTTAACTAATTCTTTTGCATATTCAAATTTTTCACTAAGTGCTTTTAGAGTTTCTTCGCTTAGTGGATGAATGCTTTTATTTGCGAATGCAAAACCACGAGCTTTAAGTAAAAGTGCAAATCCCATAGGAAATGATAAGCTCATTCCAAATCTAATAGCTGGTAATAATGCTTTTTGAAGTTTTATTGCTCTTTCATATTTTTTTTCATTATATGCTTTATAAATCGCACTCATAATATCAGGGAAAACACATCCTGCACTTGTCATTGAACCTTTTGCACCCATCATTAAAGCTCCAAAATAATGCTCTTCACGACCCACAAATACATCAAAATCACTTGGCACAACATCTAAAATATGATTTAGCAATAACGCATCTCCACTACTATCTTTCATACCTACAATATTTGGTAATTTGCTTAATTTTTCAATTAGATTTAAACTCATCGCAGGTGCAAAAAGTGGGATATTGTAAATATAAAGTGGAAGCTTTACTTTAGCTTGTAAGTCTTTTACATAAGTATAAAGCGTATCATCATTAAACTTATAATAATACGGCATCATAAGTAAAAGCGCATCAGCTCCTTTATTATAAGCTTCATTTGCAAGATCTAGGCTTTCTTGATAAATACAACTTCCTATTCCACAAATAACAGGCACTTTTTTATTAGCAGCTTTAATTGAGAGCTCTAGCATTTTTGATTTCATCTCATAAGGCATTGCTTGTGAATCTCCAGCACTTCCATTGCAAAATAAACCATCAAGTCCATTAGCAATGCCCCATTCACACATTTTTAAAAACTCAGCTTCATTAATACTTCCATCATCTTTATATGGTGTATATAAAGCAGGTAAAGTTCCTTTAAGTATTCCCATATTATTCTCCTTAACTTTTTGTATATACAAAAAAATTAAATTTTATTTTTTGTATTTATGAAAGATATTGCATAAAAGGTAAAAATTATTTAATTTAAATCAAAAATTCCAAATATTTTTAAAAAGTGTTACTTTTCGTATAAGTTAAATCATATTTTGTATATACGAAAAAATAAAAGAATTATATTTATGACTTAATGCAAAAAATAATTAAATTAAAGAATAAAGATTAAAAAGTTTTGGAATTTGAATTAGGAATTTCCTAATTCAAATTCTTTTAAATTAATGCTAAAGTTTGCTTTGCAATTGATAATTCTTCGTTTGTTGGAATAACTAAAATAGGATATTTTGAATCAGCTTTTGCTATATTTCTTGCTACTTTTTCACGCTTAGCATTCTTTTCTTCATCAATACTAAAGCCAAGGTGTGCAAGTTGCTTACAAACAGCTGCTCTCATTAAATCATCGTTTTCGCCAATTCCAGCTGTAAAAATTAGAGCTTTTGCAGGAGTTACTGCAAGGTATGAGCCTATGTATTTTGCTATTCTATAACAAAACATATCAAATGCTAATTTTGCTTTCTCATCGCCGTTTTGCATATTTTCTTCAATTTCACGCATATCATTAGCACCACAAATTCCTAATAAACCACTTTGTTTATTGCAAATTTTATCAAGTTCAACAACGCTTAAGCCTTTATTGTATGCTAGATAAAATAAAGCCCCTGCATCAATATCCCCACATCTAGTTCCCATCATTAAACCTTCAAGTGGAGTAAGACCCATTGAAGTATCCACGCATTTACCACCTTTAATAGCACTAATACTTGCACCATTTCCTAAGTGAGCTGTAATTGCATCAATATTTTGAACGCCTAAGAATTTTTCTGCTTCGCGAGTTACATACTCATGAGATGTTCCATGAAAACCATATCTTCTAACGCCATCTTCTTCATAGTATTTATTAGCTATTGCATAGCGATATGCGATTTCTGGCATTGTTTGATGAAATGCTGTATCAAATACTGCAACATTTTTAACACTTGGAGCAAGACTTATAATTGTTTTAATTCCTGAAATATTTGCAGGATTATGTAAAGGTGCTAATTTTACTAATTCATCTAAAGTTTTTAAGCAATTATCATCTACTAAAGTTGCTTTAATAAATTTATCTCCACCATGAACTACACGATGACCTACTGCTGCTAATTCGCTAAAATCTGTTAAAAGTCCGCTTTTTGCAAATAAATCACGAACTACTTTTAAGCCATCTTCGTGATTGTTTATGCCACCTAAATGCTCTAATTCTTTACCATCAAATTTAATTTTTGCTCTTGAATTACTTTCACCAATTTGTTCAACCAAGCCACTTGCAACGCTATCTTCATTGAAAAATAATTGAAACTTTAGTGAGCTTGAACCTGCGTTTAAAACTAATACTTTTTTCATTTTTCTTTCCTTTTTATAATTTATTGTGCTTGAATTGCACTAATTAAGCATGTATTTACAATATCTTCAACCAAACAACCCCTGCTTAAATCATTGATTGGTTTGTTTAAACCTTGAAGTAATGGACCAACTGCAATTGCTCCTGCACTTCTTTGAACTGCTTTATAACCTATATTTGCTGCGTTTAAATCAGGGAATACAAATACATTTGCTCTTCCTGCAACCTTACTATCAGGCATTTTCTTACTAGCTGTTGCAATATCTACTGCAGCGTCAAATTGAATAGGACCATCATATACTAATCCTTCATAAGCTTTTGCAAACTCGCAAGCTTGTTTGGTTAAATCCACACTAACGCCACTTCCGCTATTTGCAGTTGAATATGAAAGCATTGCCACTCTTGGCTCAAAACCAAAAGCTTCATAAGTTTTTGAACTAACATAAGCTATTTCAGCTAAGTTTTCAGGAGTTGGATTTGGAGTTACTGCACAATCTGCAAAATACCATACCTTATCACTTAAGCACATGAAAAATCCACCACTAACACTCTTTACACCTGGCTTGGTTTTTACTATTTGAAGAGCTGGGCGAATTGTATCAGCAGTAGAACATGCAGCACCACTAACCATAGCATCAGCATAGCCTAAATGAACTAAAAGAGTTCCGAAGTAGTTTCTATCTTTTATAAGTTCTTTTGCTTGTTCAATAGTCATGCCTTTTGATTTTCTAGCTTCAAAAAGCGCATTAGCACATTCATCATCTAATGATGAATTACCTGGATTATAAGTCTTTACATCATCTAAGTCAAGACCTAAATCACTAGCCTTTTGTGCTATTTCTTTATTGTTTCCTAAGATTATTAGTTTTACTGCTTTGCTTTCTAATAATTTATGAGCTGCTTTTAAAATACGCTCATCGTTTCCTTCTGGTAAAACTATTGTTTTAATATCGCTTTTTGCTTTACTTTCAAGCATAACTTCAAATGCCATTGGACTTACATATTCAGGCTTTTTAAGATTTAATAATTCATCTATGCTTGTGTTTTCGTTATATAAACTAGTATAGTTATGATGAATTTTAGCAAACTCAAATTTGGTTAAATCACTATCAATTACATAATTTAGATTTAATTCTTTACTAAGTCTTAGATTAATCCAAAATGTATCAAGACCACCAAAAGCACCAAAACTAGAAACTAAAACAAAATCATATTTAGCTTTTAGCTCATTAAACTTGATAATTATACTTTTATAAAAAGCATTCTCATTTTCTAAATACTTCTTAACTCCACTTTGTGTATCAAATAAATATTCTGTTTTGATATTAAAATCTTTACTTAATTTATCTAAACCACAAACACCATCTTCACAAGCAAGTGCTTGAAAAACTACCATATTAGGGTATTTTTTAGATAATTTAATAGCAAGATTATTTAGGTTTTCCCTGTTACTTTTTTGAAAGTAAATCGCATTCATTGCTACTCCTTCATTGATTAAATTTTGCTAGAGTATATGCCTAAAGTATTAATAAATAAGGAAAATCTTGTGAAAAAAATATATGCTTTTATTTTAGGCGTAATAATTTCAGGTTGTGGCTTAGCAGACCCACAAATGGATATGAAAGCCCCAACTTATGTAGAACAAATTGAACCTAAGGCTGAAAATAATTTAGGAAGTCCTGGCTCACTCTTTGGCAAAGGCTCAAACCCATTATTTAGCGACAATAAAGCAATGAATGTAAATGATATTGTTACAATAATCATAAAAGAAGATGCTTCGCAAAGCTCAAAAGCAAGCAAAAGCACTAATAAATCTACAAATACTAATTTAAACGCAGGAGTATTCGCAGGATTATTATCAAAACTTAATAAAAATACTGATATAGGATTTAATACTAAAAATACTAGTGATTTTAGTGGTAGTGGTCAAGCAAGTAGAAACGAAAAATTTCAAACCACGATAAGCGCTAGAGTTATAAAAGTTTTAGCTAATGGAAATTATTTTATAGAAGGAAAAAAACAGCTTTTAATAAATGGCGAAAAACAAATCGTGCAAATCTCAGGAGTAATTCGCCCTTATGATATCTCAGGGCAAAACACAATTGAGAGTAAATATATCGCAGATGCTAAGATACTTTATTCAACTCAAGGAGAGATTGATAAGGCTACTAAAAAGCCTTGGGGGACTAAAGCAGTTGAGACTATTTGGCCTTTTTAATTCCTATTCAAATTCCAAAGAGTTTATATGATATATTTACCTAATGAATTAGGAAAAATTAGTAAAAAGGTGATTAATTCAAATTATCTTAATCTTTGCCTTTATGAAAAAAGTAAAAATGATGATTTTTATGAAGTATGCTTTGATGATTATGCTTTAGTTTTTATAAACGAAGGTCAAAAAATAATTCATACAAAACAACAAGATTTTACTATTAATAAAAATGAGATTTTGTTTTTTACTAAAGGCTCATATTTAATAAAAGATTGCATTCGCAATAATTATTATAATTCAATCATTATTTGTTTTAAAGAAAGCATTTTGATTGAATTAATTTATAAATACAAATCTTTATTAACTAGTAATTTTGCTACCGATGAGCATATTTTTAAGCTTAATTCAAACGAGCTTTTAAACTCAATTTTTACTTCATTTTTGCCTTGTTTTTCTTATAAAACTAATGAAGAAATTATAAAATTAAAATTTGAAGAATTATTTTTAGCCCTACTTTATAGTAAAAATAATCAAAGTTTTATTACATTTTAAAAACGATAATAACTAATTTTAAATTACCATTATTTCAAATATTTTCATATTGCGAAAAAGATTTTCAAAATGTTTTAGAAATGGCAAAATTTTCAAATATGTCGCTTACTAGCTTTAGCAAAAGTTTTAAGCAAAGTTTTGGAATAAGTGCTAAAGAATGGCTTGATAATAAAAAATTTGAAAAAGCAAAATTCTTATTAGAATTTTCAAATAAAAATATCACAGAAATTTGCCTTGAAGTTGGGTTTAACTCGCCTGCTTGGTTTATTTCAAGATATAAAAAAAGATATAAAACAACCCCAAAACAATTCCAAAAAGCAAAAAACTTATATTTTTTACATTAAAACTATTAGAAAATAAAATTATTTTTTCTTATAATTTATACAAAAAAACAAGGAGAGAAAAATGAGGAAAATTATTTTTAGCATGGTTGCACTAAGTTTTGTTAGTGCTTATGAAATTAAAGAAATCAATACTTTTGCTTCACCTGAAAGCGTTATAGCAAATGATGATTATATTTTTGTATCAAATGTAGGAGCTAAATTAGAGCCACTAAATAAAGACAATGATGGCTATATAAATATAATTTCTAAGAAAAATGATAAATTAGAAGTATTTGCAAAAGATTTAAACGCTCCAAAAGGTATGAAAATCATTGATGATGTTTTATATGTTGTAGATATTGATACAATTTATGGCTTTGATATTAATACTTATAAAGAAGTGTTTAAATTAGTGATTAAAGATGCAGTATTTTTAAATGCTATTGAGAGTCTTGATGCAAATACACTTTTAGTAAGCGATACAGGAACTTACAAAATCCATAAAGTTGATTTAAATGGTGGAAAATATTCTGATTATTTAAATATTGATAAAGAAAATGGTGGTCCAAATGGCTTATTAATTGATGAAAATTATTTGTATGTTGTAGGCTATGATCCTAGCGAAAAAGATGGCGGAGCTATTTTAAAGATTAATCTTAGTGATAAAAGCATTGAAAAACTAAGCGATAATTTAGAGCAATTTGATGGAATAGTAAAAGTAGATAAAGATATATTAATTACAAGCTGGGGCAAAGAATTAAAAGGCTATATTTATAAATTATCAAATAATAAATTAGAAAAGCTAAATTTAAGAGACTTAAAAGGTCCTGCTGATATGTTTTATGATAAAAGCACAAAAACTCTATTAGTTCCTGAAATGGCTAATAATTCTTTATTAAAAATAAAATTAAATTCATTATGAGATTTTTCTCATAATGACTTATGAAAGATGTTCTTCTATTATCTTTTTATAATTTAACAATTCTGTTGTTATTATTTCTTTTTTCTCATCGTTTAAATGAAATTTTAAAATCGTTACGCTAATTGCTGCGAAAATCTCTTTATTTTTTCTAATAGGCACAGCAAAACAAGAAAAATCATCGTCATATTCTCCATATTCATAAGAATATCCTAGATTTTTACAATACTCAATATTTTCATATAAATCATTTACATTATTAATCGTTCTTGCAGTGTTTTGCTCTAAGATTTGCTTTTTAAATATTCTTTTTAAATCAGCCAAAGTCTTATCAAATAATAATGCCTTACCTAAAGCAGTTGCATTTGCATTCGCAACATCTCCTGCTTTTGTTTTTAAAGCGATTTTTTCATTTCCTTCGCTTTTGTGAAGATATATAACCTTTTTACCATTTAACATACCTAATTGAACATTTAATTTAATTTTTGCAGCTAATTCATCCATATAATAAATAATAACTTTTGTTGATTTTCTTTGCTCTAGCTCAGGATTTAGACAAAAAGATAATTTATAAACTTTATTATCGTAAGTTAAATAATCTAATTCACATAAGGTTTTTAAAATAGGATGCAAAGTCCCTACGCTTATACTGCATTCTTTAGCAATTTGGCTAATATTCAAACCTTCATCACAATTTTTCAAAGTTTCTAATACTTTTATAACCCTTAAAGTTGGTTGATGCAAATTTTCCACGATTATTCCTAAAGTTTAATTCCTATTTCAAATTCTTTCAAAATTACAAAGAATTTGAATTAGGAATTTCAAAAGAAATTCCTAATTTTTAAATCTTGATTTTATCAGCACTAAAGCCAAAGTGTTTGAATACATCTTTTTCTTTTCCACTAGCACCAAAACTATCCATTATTATAAGTTCATCGCAATATTTGTATAATTCATAAGACCTTGCAGCTTCAATTCCTATAACCTTTCCTTTTAATAAAGATTTATCAAATTCTTTATCAAATAATTCAAAGCAAGGCATACTTAATACATTGATATTTTTATCTTTTGCAACTTCAAGTGCGAGTGCTACTTCACTACCACTTGCAATTATTGTAGTGTCTGCAAAATCATTATATTTTACAAAATAAGCACCCTTGCTAATATCAGGAATGCTAGTATTTAAGCTAGGAAGTGCTGAGCGACTTAATGCAAATGCACTTGGATTATTTAGTTTAAGTGCGATTTGCCAGCAAGCAATATTTTCAGCCATATCAGCAGGACGGAAGGTGTATAAATTAGGTATATTTCTAAGAGTGCTGATTTGCTCTATTGGTTGATGTGTTGGACCATCTTCACCTACACCTATGCTATCATGAGAAAATACGAAAAACGCCTTAAGGTTCATAAGTGCAGCAAGGCGAATTGAAGGCTTTAAATAATCACTAAATACTAAAAATGTAGCACAAAACGGATGTAAGCCATATCTAGCCATCGCATTAACAATAGCTCCCATTGCATGCTCACGAATACCAAATGCTATGTTTTTGCCACCATCTTTTAAATCTTTAAAATCATTTAAATAAGTTTTATTTGATGGTGCTAAATCAGCTGAACCACCTAAAAATGTAGGAATTGCTCTAGCAATTTCATTTAAACAAGCGTGGTTGCTATCTCTTGTAGCATAATTTTTGCTTAAATCTAATTTAGAAAAATCTACATTTAATTCTTTTTTACCTTCTAAATAAGCAATGAATTCAAGTTGTTCTTCGCTAAATTTATTAGCTTTATCCCAATTTGCAAAATACTCATCACTTCTTTTAATCATTTCTTTAAAGCCATTTTTTGCAACTTCATCTATATAAAATTCTTCTTCGCTCCAAGAAGCTGCTTTTTTTGCTTTTAGCGCTAAGTCTTTTCCTAAAGGTGAGCCGTGAGTTTTCTCGCTACCTTCTAACTCGCAAGCACCCTTGCCTATCTTAGTTTTTGCAATAATTATGCTTGGTTTTTTAGCGTTTTTAGTCTTTTCTAAAGCTTGACTAATCTCATCAAAATCATGTCCGTTGATTGTAAGCACATCAAATCCAACGCTATTAAATCTAGCTACTATATCATCACGAAATGCGTTTTTTACATCGCCTTCAATGCTAATTTCGTTACTATCATAAATTAATACTAAATTATCAAGATTATGAACATTTGCTAAAGAACAAGCTTCATAACTTATACCTTCTTCTAAATCCCCATCTCCACAAAGGCAATAGATTTTATGATTTAAAGAATTATTTAATCTCGCACTTGCAAACTTTGCAGCCATTGCAAAGCCAACAGCATTTGCTACACCTTGTCCTAATGGGCCTGTATCAATCTCTACTCCGTGAGTTTTAATCTCAGGATGACCTGCTGCAAGTGAGCCTAATTGACGAAAATTTTTAAGCTCATCAAGACTTAAATCAAAACCACTTAAATGTAAAAACGAATATATAAGTGAGCTTGCATGACCGCCTGAAAACACTAATCTATCACGATTGATATGATTTTTTGTGTTTAAATTAAGCTTTGTGCTAAGAACTGCTAAAATATCGCTAAGCCCCATAGCTACACCAGGATGTCCGCTATTTGCAGCATTTATCATATCTACACTTAAAAACTTTAAATTATTTGACATATTTTGTAACATTTATATTCCTTTGTTTATAGTGATGAAGAATTGAAAATCTCCATTTTTATTCTCGTCTTTAATATATCTTTGAATTAATATATTTAAAACTCCGCCTTGCTGAACTAATTTATTAAACTCTGCTTTATTACGCACGATAACATTATTTACTCTTAAGATTTTATCTTTAAGTCTAAAACCCAAATTCCTATTTGAAATTCCTATAACATTTAAATTATTATCAAGGCTTATTCCTAAAGAATTTGAAATCTGAGTTTTAACGATAGCTTTTTTTGTAGTAAATACAGGTTGTTCGTAGATTTTAGGACTAACAACTGAGCTTATATTAATCTCTTCATTATCTCTTAAAACTTTTAGATAAATTGTGCTTTGATTTTCTGCAAATAATATTCTTTCATTTAAAGCTCTAAGCGATTCAATAGGCTTATCATCAATGCTTAAAATCTCATCATTTAATCTTAAATTACTATTAAAAGTAATTCCATTTACAAAATATCTATCCCCTCTTTGAGTAAAAGTTGCACCTATATCGCCCCAATAAACATCATTGTATTTTTTAAAATGATTTAAATAGCGATTACCTATAAATTCTCCATTAAGCAAACTAATACCTAAAACCTTGCAGCAAGGTGAGTTTAATAAACCGATTTTAGTATTAAAATCTAGCTTATCTCTTTCAAAAAGTCCTTGAGCTAAATATTTTAAATGACCTATATATTCTTTTTTAGGGTCAATTACGCCTAGCCAATCATTTCTAGTTTTTTTAGTTTCATCATCGGTTATAGGTTTAATTAGTGAAAAATCAGTTCTTACTAAATAAAGATTTAAAAATGGATCATATTTAATATATGAATTAAGCTTTGTTTCCGGTAGTTTAATAACTGCTAAAAGGTTTTCTTCTAAAACAAAAGCAGGTAAGCCTTCATAATTTAACATGCTTGATTTGTTCTTTTCATAACAAGCTAAAAAATCATCAAATGTAGGTCGCTCAACCCCAAATAAAGAAATGCTAAGCATTAAAGATAATGCTAGCTTTTTCATTGCCCGCCCTTTAAAAACATATCAGCAGCCATATTTTTAGTATTTGCACTAGCTTGTTCTAAAGCTTCGTTTAAAGCAGAAATCAAAAGTATTTGCATAGAAGATTTATCTTTTAATAAATCATCATCAATTTTAATATCAATTACTTGAAATTTTCCATTAACTTTTACTTCTACCATTCCAGCACCACTTTTTGCTACGAATTCTTTATTTACAAGTTCGTTTTCAAATTCTTTTGCTTTGTTTTGAACATCTTGCAACATTTCTTGCATTTTTGAAAAATCAAAATCTTTAAACATATTCGCCTTTCAATTTAAGTTTTTCTTCATAATTATTAATTTCTTCTAAGCATTCAATTGCAACTTTTTCATCTAAGAATGGATATTTTACACCTTTTATTTCTTGATAATCTTCATCGCCTTTGCCTAAAATCATAACACAATCATTTTTATTTTGTGCCATTAATGCTTTATATATAGCTAATTTTCTATCAATTACTATATTTATATTTTTAAGCTCTTCAGCACTTAAGCCTTCAATCATATCTTTTATAATTTCAATCGGCTCTTCATCTCTTGGATTATCGCTAGTTAAAAATAAAGTTTTTGCATAATGACAAGCGATTTTTGCCATAGGTGTTCTTTTGCTTTTATCACGATTACCACCTGCGCCTAAAACTACTATTAGTTTTTTATGTTTCATTGCTTCTAATACATTTGCAATTCCATCAGGTGTGTGTGCAAAATCTACTATGATTTCTCTTCCGTATTTATTAGAAATTTGTTGCATTCTTCCCATTACACCTGCATAGTTTGCTATTGCATTAATCAATTCATCTTTATTTGGCTTAACTAATTCATTTACACAAGCAAATGCAGCTAATAGATTATAAATATTAAAAACACCCCTTAAAGGTGAGCTTATTTCATATAGTTCATTTTTGATTGCAAATACAGCGTCAATTCCATCATTTAAAGTATAAGCTTTAACGCTATATAAAGCTGGATTTTCAATACCATATGTAATTGCGCCTTTTATATTGTATGAAAATTTATAAGCATCTTGATTTATTATTTTTAAGCACTCATCTTGAAAAAAACTCGCCTTGCATTCAGCGTAATTTTCAAATGTTTTATGAAAGTCTAAATGATCTTGAGTTAAGTTAGTATAAATTTTAGCTGCGAATTTCATATTACCATAGCGATTTTGTGCAATTGCGTGAGAACTTACTTCCATTACAAAATATTCGCAATTATTATCGGTAGCTATTTTTAAATAGCTTAATAATTCTAATAAAAATCCAGTGGTTAAAGACTTATTTGCAACTCTTTCATCATTACAAAAAGCCCCACGAGTTCCACATAAAAATACCTTTTTTCCTAAATCGATTAATATTGAATAAATCGCAGCAGCCGTTGTGGTCTTACCATTAGTTCCGGTAATTCCTATTATTTTTAAATCTTTATTTATATTTAATAATTTTCTTGCTTCTTCTTCATTAATTATTAAAGCACCTTTGTTTTTTGCATCATTTTCGTATTTGGAATTTGAATTCGTAATTAGAAAATAACAGCCCTTTTCACATTCGTTTGAATTATCTGTTATAAAAGTTTCATTAATTTGTATTTTCATAGTTTTAAGAAAGCTTCCTTTCCACCTTCTAAGTTGATTAAAGTTAAATCATTATCAATTTGCTCTTTTAAAGCTCTTTCTAGCCCTAATTTTAATGTAGTATTTGCAGCAGCACAACCATGGCAAGCCCCAAGTAATTTTATATAAACTACACCATTTTTAACACCTAAAAACTCTAAATCTCCGCCATCATTATGCAATATATGAAGCTTTGATTTTAATACATTTAAGCAAGGCTCAATTAACTCTTCATCGCTAAATATCATAATTTTTCCTTGAATTATTTTTATCATTATTGTGCTTAAATAAAATAAATATTCATTAACTAAGTTAGATAATAATTTTTATTTACAAATATTTTTAGGAGATTAACATGGCAAAAGAATTAACAAGTGAAAATATTAATTTAGCTAAAGAAGGCGTTGCATTAGTAGATTTTTGGGCACCTTGGTGTGGACCATGCAGAATGCTTGCACCTGCGATTGATGAATTATCAAATGAATTTGAAGGTAAAGCATTAGTAGCAAAAGTAAATATTGATGATTGCGAAGACTTAGCAGCTGAGTTTGGTATTCGTTCAGTTCCAACAATGCTATTTTTCAAAAATGGCGAAATCGTTGATACAGTAATCGGTGCTCAAGCAAAACAAGCTTTAGCTGATAAATTAAACGCATTATTATAATCTCCATGATAAATCTAGCAGTATTCGGAGCAAATGGTAGAATGGGCGTTGAGCTAGTAAAACTAGCTTCAAACGATGAAAATATTAATCTAATTTATACTTTTACTAAAGAAAATTCTAATTATGATGAATTATTTAAAGCTCAAGTTATAATTGATTTTTCAGCACCTGCTGCTAGTATGGAGTTATTAAAAAAAGCTAGTGCTTTAGCAAATCCACCTGCTTTAGTTGTAGGAACTACTGGACTTAGCGATGAATATTTTAATCTAGCAAAAGATTATAAAGGTAAGTTCTTTTGGGCTTCTAATACTTCTTTAGGGGTTGCGATTTTAAACGAACTAACAAAAATTGCCGCAATGGCATTAAAAGATTTTGATATTGAAATCTACGAAAAACATCACAAATATAAAGCCGATGCACCAAGTGGAACAGCTTTAACTTTAGCAAATAATGCAAAAGAAGCAAGAAATAAGGCTTTAAATAAAGAACACGCAATATGTTTTAATAGAACACAAAAAAGACAAGATAATGAAATAGGACTTGTAAGCCTTAGAGGTGGTAGTGTTGCTGGTTATCATAGTGTGGGATTTTATGGAGATGATGAAAGCGTAGAGCTAATTCATAATGCAAATTCTAGAATAATTTTTGCCAAGGGTGCTATTAAAATAGCAAAATGGCTAGTAAATAAAGAAAATAAAAATTATTCAATGAGTGATTTTGTAAAAGAGCTTTTAGATTAACGATAAAGCTCAAATATCAATAAACTTCTTAAAACAATATCGGTTATAATTAAGTCCTTTTCACTACAAGCAGTAAAAATAAGGGCGAAAATTATAGCTATAAGAATTTTAATTGCGCTCATTTTAAATAATCCCTTTCTTCAAAAATTACTTCATGCTCTAATTTTAAAAACTCACTAGGAAGTAAATAATAACCTTTATTAATAGGTAAATCCAAATAAGTCTTATTAAGCTTTATGTTTAAATATTTTTTCAAATCATTATAAATATATGTAGTGCAATATAAAGCATTTTCACTTTCATCTAAAACAAAATCACTTTTTAATTTAGCTTTTAAATCATTAATTAATTTTTCTTTATCTTTTAGATTTTTTAATCTTATAATTTTTACTTCTTTAGCACCCTTTAAAAAATCCTTTAAATCAAACTGAACTACCCCACTAAAGCCAAAATCTTCATAAGTAGCATGAAGAATCTTAGTTGGATTAATACTAGAAATTATTCCTATGTGAGTGTATTTTGAATTAGTAGCTAACTTTATTAACTCACTTTCAATTCCTATACCTTCTCTTAAAATCAAATCTCCAAGCATTAAATTATTTGGAATGCTAAATGAAGAAATATTTAAATTAAAGTATAAATAAAATATAAAAATATTAATTAAAATTATTAATTTTTTCATAAAAACCTTTAATTTATAAATTATTTATTAAAATTTATATAATACTTTTTATTACTTATTGAAAGGAAAATTATGAAAAAATTATTATTAACAATTGTTGCATTTTTGTTTGTTGCTTGTGGCGGAACAAATCCTGAAGATATTGCTAATAAATTTTTTGAAGGTGTTTTTAAAGGAAAAGTTGATAGTGTAGTTGAGTGTTTTAAATACAATCAATATACCAAAGAAGTAGTAAAAGGCAAAGTATCTATGATGGTTTTAACAGCTAGTGAAAAAGCAAAACAACATGGTGGTTTTAAATCAGTAAAAACAAAACTAATAAACAAAACCGAAAATACTGCAAAAGCAATAACTACTTTAATCTTTAAAGATGGAACTAAAATAGATGAAAATGTATCGCTATACAATAAAGATGGAAAATGGTTTATACAAATGTAAAATAATCTAAATTCCTAATTCAAATTCCACTCAAAAAAGCTAGAATTTGAATTAGGAAATACAATAATAATTATTATTTAAAAATAAAAATACTATATTAAAAATTAATCTCAAAATATAATAATACTTTAATAAATTTACTTTAAATGCCTATTTTATCAAATAATACTATTTTTATCTTTTATTTTAAATTTCATTATTATTATTAAAAATTTACGAGATTTAGTTAGTATTAACATAAAAAATATTTATTATTTTTTTAACAATTTAAGGAGAAATTATGGGTACATTCGCAATGATTAAAATCGCTATTGCTTTAATTGTAGTTATTGCAACAATAACTCTTTTAATCAAGCGTCATGAATCAAGAATGGTTCTTTTTACAAGTGGTGTGATTTTATGTATTATCGCAGGTGCTCCTATGGATGCACTAGAAGCTTTTACAAAAGCTATTAAAAAGGCAAATATAATTGAGCCTATCGTAGCTGCAATGGGTTTTGCTTATGTTTTAAAGCTAACTTCGTGTGATAAGCATTTAGTTCATGCATTATCAAAAGTATTAAAATATGCAGGGATTTTCTTAGTTCCTGGTGCTGTATTGATTACTGCTTTTATTAATATTTCTGTTACATCTGCTGCTGGTTGTTCTGCTGCTGTTGGTGCTGTTATTATTCCTTTACTTATGAGAATGGGAGTTCATCCTGCACTTGCAGCTTCAACTGTTTTATTAGGAACTTACGGAAGTGCTAACCTAAACCCAGGCTATCATCAAACAAATATCGTTGCTGAAGTTAGTAAAGTTGATGTTATGGAAGTTATTCATTATGAAGCATTTTATTTTGGTATGAGTGCGATTATTTGTGCTATTGGATTAATGATAGTTGGAATTGTGCTTAAAGAATATAAAGGTTATGTTCCTGAAGATTTAGAAAATGATGATGAAAACTTTAAAATTAATCCTATAAAAGCTATTGTTCCTATTGTTCCTGTTGCTATACTTTTAATTCTTAGCAATTCACATTTTAAAGAATGGTATGAAGCAAGCTTTGCACTTAAAGTGCCAAAAGTTGGAATCGGTCATGCAATGATTATAGGTTCATTACTTGCATTCATCACTTGCATTAAAGATGTAAAAGCTGGTGATGTTATGAAGAAGTTTTGTGCTGGTATGGGAGAAGGATTTTCTCATGTTTATGGAATAATCATTTGTGCAGGAATATTCGTTGCAGGTCTTAATGCGATGGGATTTGTTCAACAATTAATTGATTTTATGAAGTCAAATCCAAGCATTGCAACATTTATTGGTTCGGTTGGAACTTTTGCTCTTGCTTTAATTACAGGAAGTGGCGATGCAGCAGGAATTGCATTTAATCAATCAGTTACTATTAAAGCTGCTGATATAGGGCTTGACCCAGTTCATTTAGGTTCAGTTGTAACGGCTGTTGCAGGTCTTGGAAGAAGTATGAGTCCGATTGCTGGTGCGGCTATTATTTGCGCTACTTATGCTAAAGTAAATCCAATTGAACTAGCAAAAAGAAACGCACTACCTACAATAATTGCTGCTATTGTTTATACGATAGTTGCTATTTAATTTAACTTTCCTAATTCAAGAATTTGAATTAGGAATTTCATTTATTTAATTTATAAAAATTAATATCATTTATCTTTGCTAATTCAACGATATTTTTTTCTAGCAATTCTTTTAATAATTCTTTATCATTTATACTTATTTCATCTTCGCTAAGCGGTCTTAATTCTAAAGTTTTTAGCAAATCATCATATATTTTTTCGTTTATTGTTCTTGAAATAATATTTACATTAATATTAGTAAGTAAGCTTGCTAATTCTCGTAATTTTTCAAAATTAACAGCCTTTACATCATAATCACTTGGTCTATCAATAGTGCCTAAATCAAGCCTTGAAGCTTTTATATTTTTTAAGATTTCATTTAAAGCTATAAAATCTTCTTTATTATCATTAATTCCTTCCAAAACCAAGCATTCTAAAACAAGTTCGCCTTTATAAATATTACTAAAATTAATAATTCCTTGAATTATTTTTGATAAATCTATGTTGCTTCTATCAATCTTGCGAAAGACTTTTTCATTTACACTATCAAGGCTAAGTTTTACAGCGTCAAGTTCTAATAAAGCTTTTTGAATATTTTCATCAAAAATAGTACTTGCATTGCTTAAGATTAGTGATTTTGCATTTTTTTTAATTTTATTAATTTCTAAAATTAATTCCTTTAAATTAGGATATAAAGTAGGCTCTCCATTAGCACTTATGCTAATATAATCTAAATCCTTATGAATATCTAAAGCCTTTTTTAGCTCACTTACAATATATTCAACGCTTAAATTAGCTTCATTTTTGTGCTTTATCTTTGCCTTTCCTAACTCACAATATAAGCAATCAAAATTGCAACATTTCTCATTAGGACTTAAATCTATACCTAAAGATTTTTTAAATCTTCTTGAATTAATTGGACCAAAAATTACCTTCATATTTATCCTTAAAATTAATAGAATTTGAAATAGGAATTAAGGTTATAATATAACCTGACAATTTTTCAAATAATCAAATAAATAATATAATAAAAGCTTTTCTATTTTACTAAAATTAATTACATTAAAATTTTAACATAAGCAGTAAATCAACATATAAAACTAGATAATTTATTACCTAAATTTAATAAAATTCAAATAGATAAATTAATTATTTTTTATTCTTATAAACAATTTTATTTATATTTTATAAGGCTTAAAATTATTGCTGGTTTAAATATTCTAAATACTTTTGTATTATTTTTTCATTTTTAGAAGCTAATTCTTTTGGAGCTAGAATTTTTACATAAGGTATAAACCTAAACACAACGCTGAGCAATTCATCATCACAACTTACCATTGTGCTGATTATAAGTTTGTCGCTAGTTTTATCTAAAATTTTTTGATTTGCTAGGATTTTATGGTTTAAAAAATACTCTACTCCTAAGCTACTAATTTCTAAAATAGCTTCAACCTTATCACAACTAGTAAAGAAAAAATCACTATCTTTTTCAAGCTCTTCTAAGACCTTTTTATCATGCAAAAACTCATCTTTGCATATATTTATAGCCTTTAGCTTGTATAATGCAAATGTTTTTATAATATCATTTTCAGTAGCTACTAAATACCATGCACTTAAATGACTTATAAGCTTATATGGTTTTAAGGTTCTTGGTTTATTATCGTAATTTACTTTTATGATTTTTTGAAAGATGATAGCCTTGCATAGGTTAGTGAAATCACTCATATTACAAATCTCACTAATTGGCTGAAACTTTATAGGAAAATACTTACTTTCAGAAAAATTTTCTATAAAATCAATTGCAAATACCCCCCCCCATGATATTTTTTAACAAATTTATATAGTCGTTTTTATAAGTTTTTAAAATCTTACTATCTTTTATATAATACCTACCGCTATCATCTTTAGCAATAGATAAATGCCCTAATCTTTGCATAATATCACGCTGAATGGTTCGCTCACTTACTCCGTATTCAAGTGCTAGTTCGGCTTTGCTAAAACGCTCTTTATTGTAAATTCCAATTATTCTTTCTATTAGTAAATCAACTAAATAATATTCTTATGTTTTGGTTTTAAACCTTTCTTGTATTTCTAATTATTTATAACTCCAAGTTGATATAATGAAATTTATAAATTTTTCATTTCTTTTATTTATCGCATTCTTATCCCATTTATCATATCCACTAATTTCGCGCATATGTAATAATGGAGAATTTTTATAACTATTTTGTTTTTCTTCAAAAGGACAATTTCCTATACTACTATTATGTGATTGTGGTAACAAAAGCAAGTTGCCAATTGAATCTAAATAAGAATTTATAAATTCTTCATCATAATCGCAGTAACCAGAATTTATATCTTTATTTTCATCTTCTGGTGCAATATGCTCTATACTAGGCTTTATAATTTCCTTAATAGAAAACAAATACCCTCTTGTAGTAGCATTTTTATCTCTTAAGTAATTTTCATATCGTAATAATATATAAGGTATTACTCTGTAATTGTCATGATAAATATTATAAATCATATTTATCATATTTTCATCTCTCCAATACGAATTCTTATCATTACATTCTTGTTTTAATTTATTTATCAAATTTTCTAAACTATTAAAATTTTTTAAAACTGAATTCAATCTAGAAGCTAAATTTGCACGGGTTTTTACCATTCTATCTCTAAAAGCAATTATTTCCAAAGCTTTAAAAATTTCATTTAATTTTTCAAAATCATTCCTATATATTGAATAAGCTTTAATTATAAAAGGATACACAGTAGCAACATCCAAATATATTAAATATTCTTTGAATTGATTATTAGAATTTTGAAAATCTTTAAAATCTACAAAAGCTATCTTTAACTCTGTTACATAATTTTTTATCCATTCTATTTTATTCTCAGCTTCATTTAAATATTTTTTATAATTTAAATCATTGTCATTTTCGCGATAAGAAAAACCAAATTTCGATTCATTAAAATATTTTAATACCTCATCCTCACTTGCTATTTTTATATCATTGATTATTTTGTAAATATTTTTAAAAACATCTGTTAGATTATTTAACTCCATTTCGCATCGTTCTTCATTTAAATAAACATATAATTGATAAGACAGATAAGACTTTAACTTTTCCATATTTGTTAGCTCTTTACCTCTATTGTTTTGCAACTCAAACATTAAAATAGAGTCTCTTTTATTCTGAAATTCTACACTAATAATACTTGATTTCTTAATAATTTCCAAGATTTTCAAAATATCACCAATTTGCATTTTTTTCAATTCTTTATAAAAATAATCTTTAGCTTCTAGTATATTTTTTTGAGATGGAGTTTGAGGGTTATGAGTAGGTAAGTCTTTAATAATAGTATTATAAAAAAAATCATTGTCATAGTCTACCGCGTGCAACTTGGGGATGTTTCTATAAATCAAAAAATCTTCCTCTATATACTTTAACAACTCATTACTATTTAAAGTTTCATCTAAAGCAAAATTTACTTCTTTTAAAACATTTAAAACTGCTCTTGCAAAAATAATTATTGTTGTTATTCTTTGTTGACCATCTATAATATCCAAATAATCTATGTTATTTAGTTTTTCTACTAATATATTTCCAAAAAAGTATCTATTTTCACCCTTTATTGATTCTTTAAGATCATCTAAAAAAACTTTCCAATTTCTACTCTCCCAAGAATAAGCTCTTTGATAAACAGGAATATTGTAATGTTTTTCACCTGTAAAAAATTCTCTAATTGTTATTTGTTTAGGATTCATTTTGACTCCTCTTATTTTTTAATTTTAGTTTATATTATAGCAAACTTTTCAACAATTTAATTCTTAAAATTCCTACTTTAAATTCTTTTAAAAACCAAAATAAAAATTCACAAAGCATACTTACTAAAAATACAACAATTATCTCTTTAAATTTTGATAATAAATATTTATACATATTACAACCACATTTAATACAAATATAATATCAAGTTTTGCTGCAACAAAGCATGAACGCATAGATGTTTATTAAACTACCTTTTATTGTATTTAGATAAAACTTAATATAGTACATCTATGAGATTTGTATGCTCTACTATGCTTTTTGCTGTGCCACAAATCATTAGTATTGTTATGCTTTTGTTACTGTTTTACTACATTTATGGGGTGCTTTGTTGCAATCTTTTTGCTGCTAATATGAGTGAGCATTTTGGCACTTTACAAGATAGTTTCTTTACTCTTTTTACCATTATGACGCTTGATGGAGGTTCAGCTATCGTTAAAGAAGCTATTGGGGTTTATCCTTATGCTTGGGTGATTTTTGTATCTTTTATACTAATTTGCACCTTTATCATAATGAACCTAATCATCGCAATTATTGTAAATAGTATAGATGAGATTAAGAAGAAAAATGAAGAAAATAATTCTAAGAATATGATATAAATTAAGCTAATCGCTAAGATTAGCTTAAAAATTATTTGTTTTTTAATAAATCTCTAATTTCGGTTAGTAGTACAATATCTTCTGCAGGTGCAGGAGCTGGAGCTTGTTTTTCTTCTTCTTTTTCTGCTTTTTTAAGCTTATTGATTAGCTTTACAACAACGAAAATTGAAAAAGCAATGATTAAAAAATCAACAACATTTTGAATAAACATACCATAATTAACAGTTACATTCTCAGCTTCTTTAGCACCTTCTTTGATAACTAATTTTAAATCGCTAAAATCAACTCCACCTGTTAAAACCCCAACAATAGGCATAATAATATCGCTTACAAGTGAGCTTACAATCTTACCAAAAGCAGTTCCAATAACCACACCAACAGCTAAATCCACAACATTGCCACGCATAGCAAATGTTTTAAATTCTTGTAAAATTTTCATAATTAATCCTTTTTGAAAAAAGGCGTGATTTTATCAATATATAATAAATTAATCCTTAAAATTCATATTATTTAAGAAGTAATTAAGTTGTCCTAAAGCAATGCAACCATCATTTATAGCAAAGTCTTTTGGAGTATAAAATTTATATTCTTTATCTTCTAAAAGCAGCCTTAAAATAGTTTTGTTACAAAACACTCCGCCACTTAAAACTGCTCTTTTACTAAAGCTTAAAGCTTTAATTATATAAACAATTGTATTTATAAACTTAGTGCATGCAAGCTCAGGAGCTTCGTTTATACAACTTGCAAAAATATCTTTATAATTTATAATTCCTGATTCAAATTCTACCTTATAAATATCTTTTATATTCTCGTTATAATAGCTTTCTATTAGCATTCCTGAATGTGCTTCAAAATCGTTCTTTTTTAACCCACAAACAAGATAAGCAAAAGCGTCAATTATCCTGCCAAGTGAGCTTGTATAAAGCTTGCAGTTTTTTAAGGCTATATCATAATTATTGTTTATTTTATACGGTAATTCGTATTTTTGCATAATAGCATAGGCTAATAATTCATTATTTTTAACATTCACTAATTTAAAATTATCAAAAGAAAACGCAGTATTAATTATATTTCTTGTAATGTCTAGCACTTCGCCACCACTTATATGATAATTATTCTTAAATCCCGTGCCATCAAAACAAAATGCTCTAATATTTTTAAGATTTAGGCTCATTGCATGGGCTGCGTGATGATAGATTTTTATAATTTTTGTGAATTTGTTAATTCCTATTTCAAATTCTTTTGTGATTTTTTCGTGGTATAAAAAATATGGGTGTAAATCAGCCAAAACATAATCAAATTTGATTTTATAATTACTCACAAAAAATCTTAAAGTTTTAATGAAATTTTCATAAACACTAATATCTTTTAAATCCCCTATGAAAGGTGATTTTATACAAAGCCCATTTGTATATATTAAAAACTCGTTTTTTTCTTCCATTCCAAGAGCAAGAATATTTATATTTTTCTTTATTTTATGATGAAAATAATGCGGCGAAAAGCCCCTAGCACTTCTTAGATGATGATAAGTATTATTAATTACTTGCCCTACACTATCATCAATTTTATTAATAATTTTTCTATTATGATTTATTATTAAATCAGGTTTTAATCTCTTAAACTCGCTTTTTTTAGAATAAATCATTTCGCCACTCATATTTGCACTAGTAGCTACTAATGCAAAATCAAGCCCCTTAAAAAGTATATGAAATATAGGTGCAGTTGGTAAAAATATACCTATTTGGCTAAATTCAAAATGTATATTAAAAGCAGTTTTATTAAGACTTTTAAGTAGCATTATAGGTCTTTGCTCACTTTTTAAAACTTGCTCTTCTTTTTTTGAAATTTCGGCGTATTGCTTAGCCATTTTAATATCTTTAACCATTATTGCTAAAGGTTTTTTAGGTCTTTGCTTTAAAGCTCTTAGTTTATCAACCGCTTTGCTATCGTTTGCATTACACAATAAATTAAATCCGCCAACACCTTTAATCGCTACAATTTTGCCATTTTTAAGATATTTTATAGCCTTTGCTAAATCTACACTAAGCCTTGCCCCACAGCTATTACATGCAATAGGCTCAGCAAAAAACCTTCTATCATCAAGGTCGTTATATTCTTTACTGCATTCATCACACATAATAAACTCACTCATAGAAGTGTTTATCCTATCATAGGGGATTTTTCTTATCACGCTATATCTTGTGCCACAATTAGTGCAGTTTATAAAGGGATGATTAAATCTTCGTTTTAACTTAGGATTGTTAAGCTCTTTTATGCAATCCTTACAAGGAGCGAAATCTGGCAAAATAACTGCTAGATTACGCTTATCTTTACTTGGTTTTTTGATAATAAAATCATTATAAGTTTCATTAGTTTTGGTAATGTTTACTTTTTCTATACTTGCTAATGGGCGATTTTTTTTAAGGATTTGTTTTAAGTCTTTTATAAATTCTCTAGCTCTTTTTTCATCGCAATCAAGCGCTAAGCTAGCTCCTAAAGTATCGTTTAAAATATAGCCATTAAGTCCTTTTGCTTTGGCTAATTTGCAAACTTCAGGGCGAAATCCTACTCCTTGAACCTTGCCTGTTATATTAATTAAAACACTCACTATTAGCCCATTTGCTAATTTTTAAATGTGGATTTAAAAATGCGTTGTAGCTTAAAAACGAACTATACTCTATAAGCTTTGTGCTTATGTATCTTTCATCAGTATTTAAATTTCCAAGCATTTTTACAAGCCCTTCAAAAAACCCTACTTCAATCATCGCTGCATTTGCTAATCTAAAGCTCATTAATGAAGAGATTAATTTTGCTATATTTAAGCCGTTTTCATCAATTATAAAATCAACTCTAACGCCCTTTGTATAATTATTAGGAACTAACTTTAAAACATCGCTTTCTAGTATTATATTAGCAAGTTTAATTAGAGCAAAAATATTATCTTCAACTAATTCAAAATCACTCAATCTAAATTTCTTTTCGTAATTTGCCAAGAGTTTTTCTCCATGCTCTAAGCCTTTTAAAAGTTTAATCAAACTAGTCTTATTTTTAGGTAATTTAAAGCTTAATTTATCAATATTAAAAGCATTTGATAACTCATTAGTATAAGGATTTTGAATAACACAAAATGTATCGTTATAAGGCTTAATTATCAGTGCGTTTTCTGGCTGTTTTATATAATAAAGCTGGGTGTTTTCTTTTAATTCATTATATAAATCTTTATTATTTGCAAAACCTACATATAAAAAATCTTTTAGATTATGAGCCTTTTTATAAAGTGGTTTTAGTGCAAGTTTTATAAATGGTTTTTCATAAGAATTTAGCAATATTTGAGTATTTTTATCACATACAAATGCTTTTTGTAATAATTCATAATTAGCTATAACTACAAAATCACTCTCATCTGTTTTTTCATAATTTTGCACTTTTAATGCTAAATCATCAAAAATCTCATCACAAAGATTTAAAGGTAATTTTGAAATTCCTATTTCAAATTCCTTTCTTTTTTCGCTTTTTTCTTCGCTTACATTAAAATCTTGTAAAAATAAAAAATAAGGAACTTTTTTAATAAGCTCATTAAACTCTAAAATCTTTTCGCTTTCATCATTTAACTCTAACGAAAACTCATTATTTTCATAAAAAAGCTTATAATTTATATTGATTTTTTTTACAATATGGCTTAAAAATATTCCAAAATCTTTTAAATTAATCTTAAAATCATACCTAATTAACACTGCTTAAATTCCTATAATTATTAATCGCTTTTTCAATACTAAAATCACCTTTAAACTCTAAGTTAAAACCATCTTTGTTTAATTCATTTAAAAGAGTTTTTTGTAATTTAACAAAAGATTTTTGAATACTTTCACTTAAGCCAATCTTCATAGGCTCAAGGCGATTTGGAACAATTCCTAAAATTTTGCACTCTGGCAAATCACCAACTAAATTCATAAAATTAAGCATCATTTGCATTTCAAGCTCATGCGCACTGCCTTGATAATTTATATTGGTTGGAACTTGCTTATAATCAAAAAATACAACATCACCTACTTCTAAATCATCAGCATTAATGCAATCAACCACATAAACTTTATCAAAATCAGCAATTATATGAGCTAAATTCATAGCCATTGTTCCGCCGTCTAAAAATACTAATTGAGTTGAAATTCCGCTTTTAAATTCCTCTTGTATTAAAGGATTAGGAGCTAGATTTTTCCTAAAATACTCAAGAAAAATAACTCCAGCTCCTTCATCACCTATTAAGATATTTCCAATTCCTAGAACTAAAACTCTCATTTATATTTATATCCACTAAATATAGCGTCCATTGCACCATCTTTGCCTTTGATAGCATTAAATACAGCCATATAAATATGAACTCCTACAAAAATCATAGTAATCCAAGTTAAAATATGATGAAGAATTCTAACATAAGCAAGTCCGCCAAACATTTCTTCAAATGGCTTAATAAACGGAGTTATCATAGCAGCAAAACCTTCATGATATACATTTATATAAAGCACGAAACCTGTTAAAATCAGCAATGCTAAAACAATATAAAAGAAAAAATAGCTCACAAATTGAAGTGGGTTATAAACACCTTGCAAGTGTGGATGCTTTCCTAAAAATAAATAAAACTTAATTTGCTCTATCCAAGTTTTAATACTAAAGCAATCCTTTATACTTACACGCTCTTTATGGCTTAATTTATCAAAAATAAAAAGATAAAGTTTAAAGATAAAACAAGCTAAAAGAATAAATCCAGCTACATTATGCACGAAGCGAAACTTTGCTTGCATAAATAGATTTGGCTCAGTTGATTTATCTGGCGAAATAAATACACTTGCTATATAAAAGCCACTAATACAAAGGGCTAAGATAGCAAAAGCTCTTAGCCAATGAGTAGCCCTAAGACCAATAGAAAACTCATAATGTTTCATATCACACCCCTACTTTATATTCACCTAACTTATTACCTTTTTTATCCATAACATGCACAGCACAAGCAATGCAAGGATCGTATGAATGTATTTTTCTAATAATTTCAAGTGGTTTTGTAAGATCTGCAATTTTAAGACCGATTAAGCAAGCTTCATAGCTTCCCATAACGCCATTAGCATCCTTTGGACTTGCATTCCATGTAGATGGAACTACGCATTGATAATTTTGCACTATACCATCTTTAATTCTAATCCAGTGGCTTAAAACTCCCCTTGGAGCATTACCTATAAAGCGACCTTTATATTCTTTATTTTTATCTATTACATAAGGCGCGCAAGTGCTTTGATCAACTTTTAGATTTTCAATTAAACTATCTAAAGCTTTTAATGCGTGTTCGCTTATAATTTTAACTTCAAGCATTCTTGCTGCAGTTCTTCCTAATGTGCTAAGTAAATCTTTAAGCTCAATATTTAATTCAGCTAATAAAGCATCAACTTCTTTTACAACGATAGGATTTTTTGCTAAGTAATTTACGATAATTGTTGCAATTGGTCCAACTTGAACAGGTAAATTATCATATCTTGGAGCTTTAATCCAACTATATTTTCCATTCATATCAAATACTTTAGAATCTTCTAACTCGCCTTTATGATTTAGGGTTTTTTCATCTACTAAACCTGTATAATTTGGCTCTTGCTCGCCATCATAAGGATGAAGTGCTTTATCATTTTTATACCAAGCTCTAGTTGCTTCTTCTGTAATTTTACTCTCATCTACTTCGCTTAAAGTTGGATTACTTAGCATATTTGTAACAATTCCGCCTTTGAATAAATATTCATCTCCTAAATAAAATTCATTAGAACACATGAAATTATCAACGCCAACATCATTCATTACACTTGGCTCGTTTTTATAAACAGCTGCAGCCATCTTAATATCAGCCAAATAAGCACGATGAATAAAATCACTAATTTCAAGGAATTTAGTTTTATATTCGCCAATTCTTGCAGGATCAAGTATATCCATAACGCAAGTTACACCACCAACGGTTAAGCTTTGTGGGTGTGGTTGTTTTGCACCAAAAATCGCCATTAATTGCGCTGCAATTCTTTGAATTTTTAAGCACTCTAAATAGTGGCTTAACGCAATTAGGTTTTGCTCTGGGCTAAAGCGATAAGTTTTGTGTCCCCAATAAGCGTTTGCAAATATTCCTAATTCTCCTTTATCAACAAAGCCTTTTAACTTTTCTTGAACAGCTTTAAGCTCTCCAACTCCACAAGCAAATGGCTTATCACACCATTTTAGAGCTTCTTGCTCAGCTTTTACTGGATCAGCGCTTAAAGCACTTACAACATCAACAAAGTCAAGACCATGTAATTGATAAAAATGAACGCAGTGATCATGCATAAATAATGCAGCATTCATTAATGTTCTTGTAAGTTTTGCATTTTTTGGCGGAACAATACCTAAAGCATTTTCAGCTGCTTCAATACCTGCTCTATAATGCGAATATGTACAAACTCCACAAATTCTTTGCGTCATAAAGCCCACATCTCTTGGGTCTCTACCTTTTACAATAGTTTCAATTCCACGCCAAAGAGTTGAACCTGCATAAGCGTCGGTTACTACGTTATTATCATCAACTATTACTTCTACTCTTAAATGTCCTTCAATTCTCGTAATTGGATCTACTACTATTTTTTGCATTTTTATTCCTTATCTTTTTTAATTGTTGAAATTGTTGCATGAGCAGCTATTGCTACTCCTGTTAATGTTAATACACCTATTCCTATCTTATCACTTGTTGCATCATTAAAAAGTGTTGTAAATGATTTATTTTTAAGTGGCTCTTCAAAAGCTTGCATACTATCCCAAAAATCAGGCTCAGAGCAACCTATACAACCATGCCCAGCTCCGATTGGCCAGTTTGTGTGCTGATTAAATCTATGTTTTGCACAATTATTAAATGTATATGGTCCTTTACAGCCAACTTTATAAAGACAATAACCTTTCTTAGCACCTTCATCACCAAAGCTTTCAACAAACTCACCTGCATCAAAATGTCCTCTACGCTCACAATAATCATGAATTCTATGCTCATATGCCCATTTAGGACGATTAAAATTATCAAGTGCCATAGAACCAAATAATAATAATTGTAGCACTGAGCCAACGATATTTTTCTCACTTGGAGGACAGCCTGGAACATTAATTACGCTTTTATTTGTAATCTTACTAATTGGCACAGCATTTGTTGGATTTGGAGCAGCTGCTTGAATACCACCAAAGCTTGAACAGGTTCCTATTGCTAAAATCGCTGCTGCATTTTCACAAGCTTTTTTTGCTATTTCTTCTCCTGTATGGCCTTTAGAACCCAAGGTTAGATAAAAACTAGAACTTCCTGCAGGAACTGCACCTTCTACTAATAATACATATTTTCCAGCGTGTTTTTTAATAGCGTTTTCTAAGTTTTCATCAGCTTGATGACCGCTTGCAGCCATTACGGTTTCGTGATATTCAATATTTAAATAATCAAATATTAAGCTATCAATTGTAGGTGCGTCACTTCTAAGTAAGCTCTCACTACAGCCTGTACACTCAGCCATGTGTAGCCAAATTACAGGAGTATTACTAGCGTTTTCTACTGCATTTGCAATATTTGGAGCAAAAGTTGCTCCAAGTCCTAGCATAGTAGCCATTCCACTAGACCATTTTAAAAAATCCCTTCTACTAAAACCATGTTCGTTTAGTATTTGCATTAAATCTTTTTTGGCATTAAGATTTTGCATAATATCTCCTTAAAAAAATTTATTAATTTTAATATGATTTAAAGAATTTAAGGTTACAAAAAAGATAATTTTAATCTTAAAATAAAAGCTTTTTGATAATAAAGAAAAAAATCAATTTCTTAATTAAAACATTTTTAGAAATTAATTTAAGAAGATTTAAGTTGATTTTTAAATTCCTAATTCAAATTCTTTAAGAAAATAAAAATAATTAAGCCCTAAAAAGGGCTTAATATTAATTAGAATAATCAGCTGCTGCTAAACGCTTTAATTGTCTGTAGCGTCTTTGAGCGTCTGCTTTGTTGCGTGCATATAATTCCTCTGCTTCTTTTGGATTAGACTTTTTAAGAGAATTATAGCGAACTTCTGCCATTAAAAAGCTTTCATATAAATCCCAATCAGGCTCACGAGAAACAATTTTTAATGGGTTTTTGCCCTCTTCTTCTAACCTTGGATCAAAAGTATAAATCGGCCAATAACCACACTTAGTAGCAATTTCAGCATGATCTCCACTTGCACCCATTCCGCCTTTAATTCCGTGAGCTATACAAGGGCTATAGCAAATTATTAAGCTTGGTCCATCATAAGCTTCAGCTGCGATTAATGCTTTAATGAAATGAGCGTAGTTTGCATTTGAGTTTACTTGAGCTACGAAAATATTTCCATAAGTCATAGCGATTTGTCCTAAGTCTTTTTTCTGACTTGGCTTACCGCTTGCAGCAAATTGAGCTACTGCACCAGTTCTTGTTGATTTAGATGCTTGTCCACCTGTATTTGAATAAACTTCAGTGTCCATTACTAATACATTCACATCTTCACCACTTGCTAAAACATGATCAAGTCCGCCGTAACCTATATCATAAGCCCAGCCATCGCCACCGAAAATCCATTGAGATTTTTTAGCTACATAGTTTTTAAGTCCTAAAATTTCTTTAGCACCTTCAAGCTCAGCGTGTTGCTCTAATAACGGGATTAATCTATCTCTTACATCTGCTGTTATATCAGCATTTTTCTTATTAGCTAACCACTCACCATAAAGCGCAGCAATTGCATTTGGAGCTTTATCTTTTGTATTAATCATAATATCTTCAATTCTATGGCGAATTGTTTCAGTTGCAACTCTCATACCCATACCAAACTCAGCATTATCTTCAAATAATGAGTTACCCCATGCAGGTCCAAAACCTTTATCGTTTTTGCGGTATGGAGTTGAAGGCGCAGAACCACCATAAATCGAGCTACATCCTGTTGCGTTTGCAATCATCATTCTTTCACCAAACATTCTTGTTACTAAAGTAATGTATGGAGTTTCACCACAACCTGGGCACGCTCCGTGGAATTCAAATAATGGTTGCGCAAATTGAGCACCTTTTGTAGTATCTTTTGCTAAATAGTTATCTTTATAACTTACTTTATGGAATAAATAATCAGCATTATCTTGTTCGCCTTTTTCTAGCTCTTCTTCTAGTGGAACCATTACAAGTGATTTTTCTTTACTTGGACACTCAGTTACACAAAGTTCGCAACCTGTACAATCAAGTGCTGATACTTGGATTTTAAATTTAAGACTTTCGCCTTTAATACCCTTAGCATCTAGTGAATGCTCTTTTACTCCTACTGGAGCGTTTGCCATTTCTTCTTCATTGATTAAGAATGGGCGAATTACTGCATGTGGACATACTGATGCACATTGATTACATTGAATACAATTTGCCTCAATCCATTTAGGAACCATAACACCAACGCCACGCTTTTCAAATTGAGTTGTTCCGTGCTCAAAGCTACCATCTTCATATCCAATAAATGCAGAAACTGGTAAATCATCACCTTTAGCAGCGTTCATAGGTTTTACAATGTTTTCAACAAAAGCAGTTCCTATATATTTATCATCAGCTTTTTTCTCTTCAATAACTAGATTTGCCCATGCTGGATCAACATTAACTTTTACTAAGCCTTGTGCTCCTGTATCAATAGCTTTATAGTTCATTTCAACTATTGCTTCACCTTTTTTCACATAGCTTTTATATGCAAATTCTTTCATATATTTTTGAGCATCTTCATAATCAATAATTTTTGCTAATTTGAAGAATGCACTTTGCATAATTGTATTTGTTCTATTGCCAAGACCAATTTCACGAGCAAGTTTTGTAGCATTGATAATATAGAAATTTACATTTTTTTCTGCTAGAACTTTTTTAACTTTATTAGGAATTTTTTCTATTGTAGTTTGCTCATCCCAAATTGAGTTAAGTAAGAAAGTTCCATTTTCTCTAATGCCTGATAAAACATCGTAAATATCTAAATAAGCAGCCACGCTACAAGCAATAAAGTGTGGAGTACTTACTAAATAAGTAGATGTGATAGGTTTTTTAGAAAATCTTAAGTGGCTTCTTGTATATCCACCTGATTTTTTACTATCATAAGCAAAATAAGCTTGTGCGTATAAATCTGTTTTATCTCCGATAATTTTAATTGAGTTTTTGTTTGCACCAACTGTTCCATCAGCACCAAGTCCATAGAATAAACACTCAGTTGTGCTCTCATCTCCTAATGAAATCTTCTTACCTAATGGTAATGAAAGATTTGTTACATCATCATTAATACCGATAGTAAAATTATTTTTTGGTTTTTCCGAATTCAAATTCTCAAACACTGCAAGTAATTGTGCAGGATCTACGTCTTTTGAGCTTAAACCATATCTACCACCAACAATAATAGGAGCATTATCTTGATCATAATAAGCTGCTTTAATATCAAGATATAAAGGCTCACCTATACTACCTGGCTCTTTTGTTCTATCTAAAACAGCGATTTTTTCAACTGATTTTGGCATTTCGTTAAAGAAATATTTTAAGCTAAATGGTCTATATAAATGAACCATCATAACACCAACTTTTTCGCCTTTTTTATTTAGATAATCAACTACTTCAGTTAAAGCCTCATTTACACTACCCATTGCTACAACTACACGAGTTGCATCAGCTGCTCCGTAATATACGAATGGCTTATAAGTTCTTCCTGTAACTTTTGAAATTTCATTCATATAATCAGCTACTACATCAGGTAAAGCGTCATAATATCTATTTGCTAATTCACGAGTTTGGAAGTATATATCATCGTTTTGCGCTGTTCCACGAGTTTTTGGATGTTCAGGATTTAAACAGGCATCACGGAATGCTTGAACTGCATCCATATCAATTAATCTTTTAAATACTTCATAATCCATAACTTCAATTTTTTGAATTTCGTGTGAAGTTCTAAAACCATCAAAGAAGTGCATAAATGGAACACGACCTTTAATAGCACTAAGGTGAGCAACACCAGCTAAATCCATAGCTTGTTGAACACTATTTGAACATAGCATCGCAAAACCTGTTTGGCGAGCTGCGTAAATATCTTGATGATCTCCAAAAATTGAAAGAGCTTGAGCTGCAATTGCACGAGCAGCAACATGAATAACACCAGGTAGCATTTGACCTGCAATTTTATACATATTAGGAATTTTAAGTAATAAACCTTGAGAAGCTGTATAAGTAGTAGTTAATGCACCTGCTTGAAGTGAGCCGTGAACACTACCTGCAGCACCTGCTTCACTTTGCATTTCTACAATTTTAACAGGCATACCAAAAATATTTTTCTTACCTTGAGAAGCCCAAATATCTGTATAATCAGCCATTGGAGAACTTGGAGTAATAGGATAAATTCCTGCGACTTCAGTAAACGCATAGGCAGCATATGCAGCGGCTTCGTTACCATCCATTGTTTTCATAACTTTTGCCATAATTTTTCCTTTTTTTATAGAATTTGTGTTTCAATTCTACTCAAAGCTTATAAATAAATGTTAATTTGATTCAAGTTTATATGTGCTTACAAATAGGATATTTTTTGTATCAAAAAGATTATTAGTTGATAAAGAAATACTTTTTACTTTTGAATTTGTAATATCATCATAATGAGTTAATAAATCAGAAAAAAATATAATATCTTTATTGTTTTCAAGAAACTTTTTTATTATTTCTTTAAATTCTACAAATATTATTTTCAATGAATCATAATTTTCCATTTTTAATTCAATTTTTTTATTTTTTATCATAAGCTTAATTTTGCTTTCATCAACCAAGGTAAGCTTTAATTCTAAGTCTAATTTATCTAAACCAAGATGAGAATTTTTAATTTCATATTTTGTTTTTAGACTAACATTTATATTTTTAAAAGTATCAATAATTGTTTGATAAGAACCAATATCTACATACCAAGTTAAAAATGCAAAATCATCTAAGATATTGTTTTTAAATCTTAATTTCTTAATTCCTATTTCAAATTCTTTATGAGAATTGTCAATATTATTTATCGGATTATTAAAAAAACTGCCATCACTTAAATAATATTCAAAATTATTTTTTTTAATAAACTCTGCTCTGTAATCTTTACTATCTTTATCTAATAATTTAAAAAAAGTTATTAAATCTTGTCTGTTTCTTAGATATAAATTAGAAAATTGAAAATATTTAGAAACTCCATTATCTATATTACATTCAGAATGATTATAGCATTCAACCTTTCCAGCTAAATAAAATCTTTCTAAGCTTTTTACTAATAATTCTTCTTCTTGCTTTTGTTTTAAAATTTCAATCTGTTCTTTTTGATTATTTTTATATAAAAACACACTTGTTACAACTATTATAACAAGTATGTATGCTAATACTTTTGTCATAAATTAGCTTCGTTTAAGGCCTCTGCTTGATAGTGTGCTATTAAAGGTTCTATAATTTCATCTAACAAACCATCTTGCATAATGATATCTAATCTATGAAGAGTTAAATTTATTCTATGATCGCTTATTCTATTTTGTGGATAATTATAAGTTCTAATTCTTTCACTTCTATCTCCACTTCCTACTTGAGATTTTCTACTTTCTCTTTCCTTTGCTAATCTTTCTTGCTCTTGCATTTCATAAAGTCTTGCTTTTAATACTTTTAAAGCACTTTCTTTGTTTTTATGTTGGCTTTTCCCATCTTGATTAACAACTACAAGTCCAGTAGGAATATGAGTAATTCTTACAGCAGAATCAGTAGTATTAACACTCTGACCACCATGCCCACTACTTCTCATAACATCAATTTTTAAATCATTTGGATTTATTTGTATGTCATTATCTTCAGCCTCAGGCATAACTGCAACAGTTATTGCACTCGTATGAACTCTTCCTTGAGACTCAGTAGCAGGAACTCTTTGAACTCTATGTGTTCCACCTTCATATTTTAATCTTGAATAAGCTTTATCACCCTTAATTAATAAAATAATTTCTTTAAATCCACCTGCACTACCTTCGCTTTGACTTACAATCTCTATTTTATAATCTTTACTTTCTGCATATCTAGCGTATGCTTTAAATAAATCTCCAACAAATAAAGCCGCTTCATCTCCACCAGTTCCTGCTCTAATTTCTAGGAAAATATTTTTCTCATCGTTGGGGTCTTTTGGTAGTAAAAGTATTCTTATTTCTTCTTCTAATTTAGGTTTTAAATCTTCTAAATATTTTAATTCATCTTTAGCTAATTCACCTAATTCAGGATCTTGTAATAAAGTCTTATTCTCTTCAATTGATTCTAAAGTATTTAAATATTTCTTAGCAACTTCAACTATATCTTCTAAACCTTTTTGTTCTTTTGATAAGGCTGTAACTTTTGCTAAATCTGAAGTATTTTCAATATTACTTAAAAACGCTTGAATTTCTTCATAGCGTTTTAAGAAAGGCTCAAGTTTGCTTGCTAGCATTTAAAAATTAAGCACCAATTTTATTTACTAAAAGTGCTAAACGACTTACTTTTCTTGAAGCTGTTTGTTTTTTTAGAAAACCACGGCTTACCATTTCATGAATTTTTTTATTAGCTATTTTTAAAGCTGCTGCTGCTGCTTCACTATCATTAGCTAATGCTGCTTCACGAACTGCACGAGTAATGTTCTTAAGTCTTGTTCTATAGAATCTATTTCTAATAGTTTTTTTAATTGTTTGTCTAGCTCTTTTTTCTGATGATTTATGATTTGCCATAAAAAATTCCTTCGTAAAAATTTTTAAAAGAATGATTTTAGTAAAGTTTTGTTAAAATAATCTTAATTTAAAATTAAAATCATAGTGAAAGGCTAAAAATGATATTTGGAACTGATGGAATTAGAGGCTTTGCAGGTAGCGATTTGAGTGCTTTTAAAGCTTTAAGAGCTGCAATGGCTATAGGAATATTTTTTAAAAACAAAGCTGTAACAAAAAAAGTAATAGTAGGAAAAGATACAAGAAGAAGTGGTTATATGATAGAAAATGCTATCGTAAGTGGGCTTAATGCAGTAGGTTTTAATGTATTACAAATAGGACCTATGCCAACTCCTGCTGTGGCGTTTTTGAGTGAAGATATGAGATGTGATTTTGCTATTATGATAAGTGCATCTCATAATCCTTATTATGATAATGGGATAAAAGTATTTGATGCAAATGGTTTTAAATTAAGCGAAGCTGACGAGCTTGAAATTGATAAAATTTTTAATGATGAAAACTTAATTAATTCCCATCTTGTAATAAAAGATAAAATAGGTTCTGCAAAAAGAATTGATGATGTTATAGGAAGATATATAGTTCATATTAAAAATTCATTCCCAAAAAATACAACCCTTAAAAATCTAAGAATTGTGCTAGATTGTGCTAACGGAGCAGCTTATAAGGTTGCACCTGCTGTTTTTTCTGAGCTTGGTGCTGATGTAATCACTCTAGCTTGTGAGCCAAATGGAATTAATATAAACGATGGTTGTGGAGCACTTCATCCAAGTATGCTTGCAAAAGAAGTAAAAAGATTAAGAGCTGATATAGGTTTTGCATTTGATGGAGATGCTGATAGATTAGTTGTGGTTGATGAAAATGGCGAAATTATAAATGGCGATATTTTATTAGGTGTCTTAGCAAAAGCTTTAAAAGATAATGATAATTTAAGTGGCGTTGCAATTAGTAAAATGAGTAATATGGGCTTTTTAAATTATCTTAAAAAACACAATATTTCTTATGTTACAACTGATGTTGGAGATAAGTATATTTTACATGCAATGCAAGAAAAAAATTATAATTTTGGTGGAGAACAAAGCGGACATATAATTTTTAGTGATTATGCAAAAACAGGTGATGGAATAGTTGCTGCACTTCAAGTAGCTAAACTATTATTAAATAAAAAAGCTAGCGAAATCTTTAGTGAAATCAAACTTTATCCACAAAGTTTAACAAACTTAAAAATAACAGAAAAAAAACCACTTGAAAGCCTTGAAGGAATAGAAAAATTATACGAAAAACTTAAAGTTAATAATGTAAATTATTTGTTTAGATACTCAGGAACTGAAAATTTAATGAGAATATTGCTTGAATGTGAAGATGAAAAAACACTAAAAGCAATGGAGAGTGAATGTGTAAAATACTTTAAAAGTGTGCTAGTATGAAGAAGAAATTAATATATTCTTCTTTAATTATTATTTTTGTAATAATACTTGATAGATTAAGCAAAAATATATTTTTAGCTGGTTATGAATGGCATTTTACTCCTATTAGTTTTTACTTGGTTTTTAATGATGGTGTTGCGTTTTCAATGTTAAGTTTTTTACAAGGATACTTAAAATATATACAAATTATTTTATTAATGATTGCAGGAATATTTTTAGTTAAAGAGAAAAAATTTCTAAACGATAATTATTCTGCTTTATCATTCATTTTAGCAGGTGGAATGAGTAATATTTACGATAGATTTTTTTACCCTGGTGTAATTGATTTTATCGCTTGGCATTACTGGTTTAACTTCGCTGTTTTTAACATTGCCGATGTTTGCATTAACTTAGGAGTGTTTATAATAATCTTAAAAGAAATAATTAAAAAAAGGAGTTAAGAATGGACTTTTTAACAAATAATTATGATTGGATTAAATGGCTACACTTTTTAGCATTTATTTCATGGATGGCTACTTTATTTTATTTGCCACGCCTTTATGTTTATCATCAAGAACATTCACATAAAAAAGAATTTGTTGAAGTTGTAAAAATTCAAGAAGATAAGCTGTTTTACTTCATAGGACAACCTTCTATGATGGTTACAGTTATTACAGGTATTTTAATGATTAGTGCAAATAATACCCTAATGCATTTAGGTTATTTTCATCTTAAATTACTTTGCGTTGTTTTACTTTTAATATATCACTTTGATTGCTTAAGATATTTAAAACAACTTAAAAACGATACCTGTACAAAAAGTGGTAAATTCTTTAGAGCTTATAACGAAGTTCCAACAATTATAATGATTGGAATAATTACTGCAATGATTATAAAACCATTTTAATCTAAAAAAGAATTTGAAATTCCTATTTCAAATTCTTTTATTTTTATGTCTAAAAACAAGTATTTTAAAGCTATTTGAAGTGTAGAATTTGAATTAGGAAATTCAAATTCTAATAATATTATTTATTTAAAGCTAGTAAAGCAATTCTTACAGCGTTTGTTGCAGCTCCTACACGGATTTGATCAGCTACGCACCATAAATGCAATATCTTAGGATCATTTAAATCCTTTCTAATTCTTCCTACATAAGTTTCATTTGTATCGCTTGTAAAAAGTGGCATTGGATAGCGTAATTCCTCGCTTGGCTCTTCTTCATTATGGGCTTTCGCATTTGGATTATCCATAAGAACTACACTAGGAGCCTTGCTTAAAATTGCTCTAACCTTATCTAAATCAACTTCGTTATTAAATGTAATTGTAATACTTTCACTATGACTTCTTAGAACTGGTACGCGCACACAAGTTGCACTTATTTGCATTTTTTTATGCAATATTTTTTGAGTTTCATTTACCATTTTAAGTTCTTCTTTTGTATAGCCACTTTCTGTAAAGCTATCAATTTGTGGAATTAAATTAAGTGCTAATTGATAAGTAAATTTAGAAGGTTTAATCTCTTCAAATGCAAAAACTTTTTGTAAGCCTTCCATAAGCTCACTCATACCTAAATTACCTGCACCACTTGCTGCTTGATAAGTGCTAACATCAACTCTTTTAATATCAAAAGCATCATCAAGTGGCTTTAAAACTTGAACCATTTGAATGGTTGAGCAGTTTGGATTAGCGATAATTCCTTTATGCTTAGCAAAATCTTGCGGATTGCACTCAGGCACTATTAAAGGAACATCATCATGCATTCTAAAAAAGCTTGTATTATCAATTACTAAAGCACCTTTACTAGCTGCTATTTTTGCGTATTTTTCACTTATACTTCCACCAGCTGCAAAAAATGCAATATCAATATCTTCTTCATCAAAACTATGCTCATCTAATTCTTCAATAACATAAGTTTCATCACGCCATACAACTTCTTTACCTGCACTATTTTTACTAGCTAATAATCTTAAATCTTTTACAGGAAAATCATATTCATTTAAAACATTTAATATTTCTTCTCCAACTGCTCCGCTAGCACCTACGATTGCAATACTTTTCATATTTCATCTCCTAAATTGTATTTTTGCATTTTTTCTTTAAAAGCTTTTTCGCTCATTGAGATTAATTTTGCAGCTGCTTTTATATCCTTTTCTTGCTTTAAAGCTTCTTTAATTAGTTCAAATTCTAAATCATTTATATTAGTTTTGTTACTATTTGTAAAATTAAGTCTTAAATCACTTGCTTTTACAATATTTTCATCGCTTAAAATTGCAGCACTTTCTATAATTGAAATTAACTCTCTAATATTTCCAGGATAATCATAATCTAATAAAAGCTTTTTAGCCTCATCGCTTAATGATTTTTCTCCCAAATCATATTCATCACTAACTCTTTTTAAAGTAGCATTTGCAATTTCTATTATTTCATCTTTACGGTGTCTTAGTGGCAAAATATCTAACATAATTGTATTTAATCTATAAAATAAATCGGCTCTAAATTTATTATTTTTTATATTTTCTTGGATATTTATATTACTAGCACTTATAATTCTTACATCTATATTTATAGGTTTTGCTCCACCTAATCTTTGTATGCACTTTTCTTGCAATACTCTTAATAATTTTGCTTGTAAACTAGCACTCATTTCCCCTATTTCATCTAAAAATAATGTGCCTTCATTAGCTAATTCAAACAAACCTAATTTATTGCTATTTGCATCTGTAAAAGCTCCTTTTTCATAGCCAAACAATTCGCTTTCTACTAGATTTTCAGGAATTGCTGCCATATTTATAGCAATGAAAGGTTTATTTGCTCTTTTACTATTTTCATGAATAAATTTTGCAAAAACTTCTTTTCCAACCCCACTCTCGCCACTTAAAAACACACTTACATTAGTCTTTGCAGCCTTTAGCGCAGTAGTTTTTAATAAGTCTAATTCACTTGAATTACCTAAAAAGCCATCTTGCTTAATCAAGCTTTCTTTTTTTGTTTTTTTAGCCTTTTTTTCTCTTATTACTTTTGCTCTATTTATTGCTTCGTATAATCTTTCTAAATCAAATGGTTTTGTTAAAAAATCTTTCACACCTAATCTTAAAGCTTCTATTGCTTTATTTAAAGTAGCATTTCCTGTAATTATTATAAACTCAGCATTTATGTTTTGTTCTAAAGCAGTTTTTACAAACTCTAGTCCATCCATTTTTGGCATATTAATATCGCTAATAATTAAGTCAAAACTATCATCAAGCTCTTTTAAAGCATCTATTGGATTTTTATAAGTTTTAAGCTCATAATCATCGCTTAATGATAATTCAAGTGATTTTCTCATATTAATATCATCTTCAACTATGGCTATTTTCATACCTTATCCTTTGTAAAAATTAGTATTTTTCCTTGATTTTGTTCAGCTTTAAAATAAATTGGCAATAATCTTAAATAAGTTTTAATATTTGCTTTAAAATTATTTACATCTACATATTCACTAACTATTGCTTTATTTACACAATCAATTAAATTGCTTTGCTGATCTTTTAAACTTTCATATATATTGTCTTTTGTAGCGTTAAGTTCGCAAACATAAGAGTATTTCGCCTTTTTATCAATACTCATTGCACGACTTAGATGAAATTCTTCATTAGTTAGGACTAGATTATTAGTGCTTAATCTAGCCCAAAAGATATAATCAGGATTAGTTGCGTTTAATAATCCTACTAAAGTTATTAATACGAGAACAATTCGTTCCATTTATATTTATCAATTTTAAGTTCTAGCTCAACCGTGTAAAGCCCGTCTTTAAAGCCTTCACCTGTAATGTTTGCATTTTTAATAAGTCCATTTACATAAGTTGTAATTAATGAGCTTCTTAGCATTGCATCTTTTACATTTTCTCTTGAGTTTACTCTAATTCCATAGAGCTTTCCTGCTAATTGTCTATAAGCATCTGCTAAAGCTGCTCTTTTTGCTAAAGCTAAGGCTTGTGCTTGAGAAACAGTGTTTTGTGGTGGAATGCCTTCGCCAATTGCAGAAAATATCATAAGACGAACTGCTTCTTCTTCTGGGCTTAAAACTGGCTCTTGATAACTTGCTTTTTTATAAGCTGTTGTTTTTTGAGTATTATTTTCTACTTGAATATTTGTTGTCTTTTTTTGCGGAACACAAGCACAAATAAGTAGAGCAAATGCTATAACACTTAATTTTTTCACGATTAATCCTTTTTAATAATTTTATGCTTTAAAGCAATTATTATTCCTTTTCCTTGAATAGCTCGTTATAATATGAAAAATAATCTGTTGTTTTGCTTAATTGTTTAGAAATATTTGAATAAAAATTGATATTTTCATTTTTATTTACTTTATATTCAAAACTAGCAATTTTTTTAAGAGAAGAACATTCATATAAACTTAAATTATTTTCTGCAACATACATAATACTTCCTACAACCCATGTTTTACAAAAATCTCTTAAATCATTTCTACTAGGAACTATCAAAGAAGATGAATATAAATTAGCTGCAAAAACATTCGTATCAAAATAAATAAAATCTTTAAAATTATTTTGAACTATTTCATAATCTTGCTTACTAGGAGCAATTAACATTGTGTGTTTTACATAAGTATTTAATACAACCCTATCGCCTATTTGTGGTGCCAAAACAGGCAAAGGTAATGCGGTTTGTTTTAAGTCAGAAAATGTATATAACTCTAATTTCAATACATTATTTTCAAAAGATATAAAATTAGCTCTAGCTACAATAATGGAATGCTCTTCTACATCTTTTACTATAAATGCTCCATTTTTTAATTCATCTAAATTTAAATTATTATCCACAATATGTGCATAAACATAGCCTTGCTCAACCTTATCAATCACAGCACTTGTAATTTGATTTGCATACATAAATAAAGAAAAGAAAAAGAAAATAAAAGTTTTCTTAAACATAACAATCCTTTTAAAATTAATTACTAAATTATAAGCATAAAAAAGTAAAATGTCTGCCTTATTTTGTAAAAATTTATTATATTTTAAGGGAAAATAATGCGAAAAATCATATTAATTTTATCTATTTTTTTAAGTGTAAATCTAATCTCAAAAGAACTAAAAATGGAAGAATTAATTTGGGAACGAGGGGAAAGCTTTTTATTTTTCTTACAAAAAAATCAAATTCCACTAAGCATATATCACAATCTTGATAAAGAAGATAAAGAATTAACAGCAGAAATAATTGCAGGTATAAAATATCAAATATTAAGAGATGAAAATGAAAACATAGAACAAGTCTTAATTCCTATTAGCGAAGATTTGCAAATCCAAATATATAAAGATTTAGAAGATAAATACGCAATCACATTTACACCGATAAGTTATAAGATAGAAAATACAAATCTAACATTTAAAATAAATAAATCTGTTTATCAAGACATTATTGATAATACTCAAAACTCAAAATTAGCAAGTGCATTACTAAGAGCCTACGCTGGGACAATCAATTACACTGGTATGAAAAAAGATGATAAAGTAGTAATTGTATATTCGCAAAAAAGAAGATTAGGTAGAGTTTATGGAGATTTAAATATAAAATCAGCAATGATAGAAGTAAATAAAAAACCTTATTATATATTTAAATATGGAGATAATGATTTTTATGATGAAAGTGGAAAACAACTAGAAAGCTATACTTTCATACTACCTGTTGGAAATGTAAGAATTAGCTCTCCATTTAACCCAGGTAGATTTCACCCTATTCTTAAAAAATATAGAGCTCACTTAGGAATTGACTACGCAGCACCTAAAGGAACTCCTATTAAAGCAGCAGGAGCAGGAAAAATAAGCTTTAGGGGTGTTAAGAACGGATATGGAAATGTTATTCAAATAACGCATTCAAGTGGTTATATGACACTTTACGCACACATGAGTAAGTTTGGAAATTATAAAATAGGCGATAGCGTAAAACAAGGTCAAATTGTTGGTTATGTGGGATCAACCGGACTTAGCACAGGACCACATTTACATTTTGGTATGTATAAAAACAATACAGCAATAAACCCAGCTAGTGTTGTAAGAATTACAAAAGATGCTCTAGCAGGCAAAGAAAAACAAAAATTTGATTTAGTTGTAAAAGATTATATAAATGAAATAAAACATATTTTAGAAGCAAAAGTTACTCCTATAAAAGAAGAAAGCTTTGAAAATATCGTGGAGTTAAATTAATGAAAAATACAGCAGTAGCTTTTGAAATAATTCAAGATTTTTTAGATGAAAAAGATGTTAGCTACGCTGAATTACTAGAAGCTTTAAAAATAATTAAAAATGATGATTATGAAGCCTATGAAAATATAATAAAAAGCCTTGATGATGAAGACTTAGGAAATATCGCAACTTTAATGCCTGAGCATATGTTAAGTGATGTTTTAAAACTTGCATCTAGTAAAAAACTTGCACTTGCTCTAGGGGAGTTAGAGAGCGATGATGCAACGGACTTAATGCAAAGCATTGAAGAAATAGATGATGAAAAAGCTAATCGTATTTTTTCAAATCTTAGCAAAGATGAACAAGATGATATATTATTCTTAAAACGCTACGATGATGAAAAAGCCGGTGCTTACATGCAAACAGAGATTTTTACGGCAAAATTAGATGATACTTTAGAAAGCGCTATTACAAAATATAAAGAACTTAAAAAAAGCCAAGAAATAGAGCATATCATTCAACTTTTTATAACTGACGAAAATGAAAAATTAATTTATAGTCTTCATGTTGGAGATTTAATTTTATATGAATTTAATGATACATTTAAGCAAATACTAGATAAAAACGAAGACTTAGCAAAAGATTTGCACTTTGTAAGAGACTATGATGATATACAAGAAGCAATTACTATGGTTCAAGATTACGACTTAAGCGTAATAGCTGTTGTAGATAACAATAATAAATTATTAGGAAGAATAACTTATGATGATATTCACGACCTAATTCAAGATTATGCAACAGAGCAAATGTATAACTTCGCAGGGGTTGGCGATATTGATAGCGAAGATGAAAACACTATTAAAGCCGCAAAAAGTAGAGCAAAATGGCTTATTGTAAATCTAATTACTTCTTTAATCTCAGCTCATGTAATTGCTATGTTTTCTGATGCAATAGAGCAATTAGTAGCCCTTGCAGCTCTTATGCCAATAGTTGCATCAATGGGTGGAAATACAGGCTCTCAAGCACTTGCAGTTACTATTAGAAAACTAGCTTTAGGCGAACTTAGCTATGAGAGTTCAAAAAATATAATTTTTAGAGAAATAGCTATTTCTTTCTCAAATGCAACAATTTTTGCAATAATTTTAGGAGCAGTTGCGTATTTTTGGTTTTCTATGCCTATGCTTAGCCTTGTTATATTTATTTCAATGATTTTAAATCTTGGTTTTGCAGGTTTAATAGGCTCATTAATTCCATTATTGCTTAAAAAATGTGGGTTTGATCCTGCTTTAGGAAGCTCAGTATTGCTTACAGCAACAACCGATGCTTTAGGCTTTTTTAGCTTTTTACTACTTGCAAAAATAATTATTTTATAGATTTAATTTAATTTTAACATTTATGTGATTAAATTCAACTTTTTAAATTATCAATTAAGGAGATAATATGAAAATTTCAACGAAACTTTCTTTGTGTATTTTCATTGGATTATTTATATTAAGTATAAGCTTAATATTTATATCAAACAAAGGCATGCAAAATATTGATGATGTTTCTCAAAACACAGTGTCAGAGCTAGCAATTAATGACGCTAGAAGCGCTGCAAAAAGTGTTGTTTATGGTTTTTATCACTTTACAGAAAAACTATATAAAGACTTCGTAAAAGCAGGAGATGGACCTGAAGATGCACTTGAGAGCACTATTGAATATTTACAAAATATGAATCTAGATAGTGCTAATATAAGATTTTTTGCTATTAATTCTGATGGAACTTATTTAGTTCATTATCAACCTGAAAAAATAGGTCAAAACCTTAAAGCAGATTTGGATAAAAATGGCGAAAGCTATGTAATGAAATTTGTTAAAAATGGCTTAGCTGGCGGTGGTTTTACTGAAGTTACCTTCTTTGATAAGGTTGCTAATAAAGATAGAAGTATAATAACATATACAAAAAAAGATAAAAATATGGATATTATTTATGGCTGTACTATTGATATGGATGTAACTAAGGCTCAAATTAATGAAGTAGGACATGTAATTGATGAAGTAATTGAGAGCTCAAACTTTAAATTTATAACAGCTGCAATTGTAATTTCTATCGCTATGCTAATTTTAATTATGATATTTATTAAATTACAAATCTCTCGCCCGCTAAACAATCTAACAGCTAAATCAGTAGAACTTAGCAGTGGAGATGGTGATTTAACCAAAA
>NZ_JBYJAU010000019.1:0-26583 GCF_057802535.1 Campylobacter sp. DY7 | reverse complement strand
TCTTTAACTCACACTAAAGAGTAGATAATAATTAACTAGCTCTTGAGAGCTTGTTTGGATATCAAAGGTTGAAATGAAATAATATATAACAATAATTCTACTTCTTAAGGGCCTATAGCTCAGCTGGTTAGAGTGCACCCCTGATAAGGGTGAGGTCACAAGTTCAAGTCTTGTTAGGCCCACCATTTACTCCCTTATATTTTTAATCTTTGTTTTTTATTGTTTAAGTTTTATTTTTTGCATTATTTTTATTTCTTTAGTGTTTTTAGTTTATTATTTTTTAATCTTCTTTACTCAAAAAGTATTTTTATGGTTTATTAGTTCTTTTATTAAGCTGTATTAGTTAAAGCTTGATTAAGTAAAATTAAGTTAGGGGATTAGTTAGGATTATGTTTAAGTGGATAAGGGTAGGTTTATTGCTTTAGGGTTTTTTAAATTGTTGAATTTGGGGTTAAGAGAGATTGTGGTTTTATGTGAGAATAGGGATTAAAATTATAATTATATTAAAATAATATGTTTAAGGTTTTTAAATTAATAAAGATAAAAGAATTTGAATTAGGAATTATGTTTTTATAATAATTTTATTTATTTTAAAAATTATTTTTAGTATAATTAAAGGTTAAAAATGGATATAAATGAGTTTTTTAATTTAACACAAAAACTAAATGAGTTTATAAAGCAAGACCCACAAGCATTTAAGGAATATTTATTAAAAAATCAAGATAGTTTAGATGATTTTAAATTTATAGCAAAAATCATAGATGAGATAACAAGTAATAATGTATAAATTTTATTTGTTTAAATAGTAGTTAAAGTTAATTATTTCATAATGTATTGAAGTAGTTGATTTAAAATAAAAATAATTTTGATAATTAATATATTATTAATTATAAGTAGTTAAATTTTCTTTTTTTAAAATCAAGGAAAGAATATGAAAAAATTATTATTAACTTTTAGCATAGTGGCTAGTTTGTTTGCAAATAACGACCTTAGATTTAATCAAAAATATTCTATAAAAACCATAGAATTTGAAGGTAAAATCTATAAAATTAGAGCTTATGAAAACATACCTTATGTTAAAAATATCATAGATAAGGATTATCAAAGTTTTAATTTTTATATACTTGATGAAAATGATGATAAAAAGCTTCAAAAGGCGCCGATATTTTTACCAAATTTTATAGGTGGATACAAAAGTGCAAAAATTACTTATATTGATGATAAAAGTCCATTTACACAAGCAAGTTTAAAAGCTCTTAGCAATGGCTATGCTCTAATTTTAGCAGGTTTTAGGGGTGCTAACAATATTAAAGATGGTGAGTATTTTGGCAAAGCACCTGCTTCTATTGTGGATTTAAAGGCGCTTGTTAGGTATTTGCATTTTAATGATGATTTGATGCTAGGTGATGCAAATAAAATCATATCAAATGGCACAAGCGCTGGTGGTGCTATGAGTTTGCTTTTAGGGCTTTCTCAAAATACCAATGACTATGATGAGTATTTAGAAAAACTAGGAGCTGCAAAAGCAGATGATAGCATATATGCAATTAGTTCTTATTGTCCTATCACAAACCTTTAAAATGCTGATATGGCTTACGAATGGCAATTTAATGATAATTATGATTACAAAACTTTAAAATTTAGCGATATGGTTGATTTTAGAAAAAAACGAGAATTTGTAACAGGAAAATTAAATGAAGAACAAATTAAAGAATCTAAAAAATTAGCTAAAGATTTTGTAGCCTATCTAAATTCATTAAACCTTGTTTATAAAGGTAAAAAATTAAACTTAAACGATGATTTAAACGGGAGTTTTAAAGACTATTTAACCGAGATTTTAGAGGCTGATTTAAATATCACAAGAAGTAAAATCACCCTAGCATTTGATAAGGCTGATTTAAGTAGTGCGGAAAATGAGCTTTTTGGAGACAATACAACAAAAGCAAATCATTTTAGTCAAAATTATGAGAGCAAAACTGATAAAAAACTTGTTGATTTAATGAATGTTATGAACTACTTAAACAATGATAAAGCAGCTAAATTTATTAGAATTAGAGTTGGTAAATTAGATAGCGATACTTCTTTTGCTATTAGTGCCATTGTTGCTTTAAAACTTATGGAAAATGGCTTTAATGTGGATTATAAGTTAGTTGATGGGGTAGGGCATAAAGGTGATTATGATTTAGATGAACTTTTTGCTTGGATTGATGAAGTAGTGCAAGAAAATAATTAAAATATAGGATAATATATTTATCCTATATTTTATTGATTATTTCAATTTCGCTTTGTTTAAAGTCTAGTTTTTGACTTTTATTATCGTTTAAATCCATTTCTATATACACCGTATCACTTAAACTTGATAATATCAAAACATCTTTTAAAACATAATTTCCATCAATTAATTTGCAAATATTTCTTTCGCCTTTTAGCTCATCACAAAGCCTAATATCAAGCTTTTTATAATTTACAAAATAACTCATATAAAGACTATTTTTACTAATTACCATATCAGTCCTAAAGCCACCTATATTTGCTAATTTTACAACCTTTATATCAAGGCTAAAAAAATACCAAATAGAGCAAATTATCCAAATAATTTTGATAAGCAAACTAAATCTTTTGAAAAGATATGCAAACACACAAAGAACTATAAAAATACTCATCATAACATTTAAACAACTATTTAGAGTAGGTAGGGAAATATTATCATAATTTGTCGTTTGATATACTTGAACAAGGCTTAAAAATACTAATTCAATCACGATAATAACGGCAATTGCAATTATCAAAAAGACTTTTTCATATAAAAAATTAATAATTTTTGAAGTTAAATCATTAGCTTTTTTTGTTTTTGTTTTACACGCAAGTAAAACTACAAATTCTATCATAATATAAGGAATTATTCCTATAAAAATAGAATATATAAAACATACATAACCAAAAGTAAGAAGTAAATTAAAATCAAACCTAGGCAAATACCCAACTTCAAATAAATAATATTTAGTATAAGCAATAACAGAAACTAAGGTAATCAAAACTAGCGAAAATCTCATAGTTTTTGTAAATAAATTAGCAATTTTTAAAAGCTTAGAATAGTTTATTAAAAACCTTTTCATCTGTAAAGAATAATTTTCCAAACTATTTCTAGTCTTTCTGATAAAACAAATTTTTATTTTTCTAATAAAAGACATTTTAACTCCTTTTTTATAATTTAGCAAAAATGTCGTTTATTTTTTAGGAATTTGAATTAGGAATTTAAATATTTTTATATAATCAAAAAAACTTATAAGGACAAACTATGAACTCAAGCTTATTTTTAATGGGTAGGATAAAAGAACTTGCAAATGAAATGATTTTAAACGAGCTTAACAAAAGAGCCGAGTTTGATTTGTCATTTTCACATGCAGATATTTTAAATATGCTTTTTGATGAAAATGAGTATTGTATGGTTCAAATCGCTCAAAAAATCCATAGAAGCAAAGCCACTGTAAGCTCATTAATTGATAAATTAGAGCTAAATGGTTATGTTATGAAAAGACAAAGTGAAGAAGATAGTAGAATGTATTTAATTAAAGCTACCAAAAAAGCTTTGGATTTAAGAGTAGTTTTTGAAGAAGTTTCTAATATAGTTTTTTCTAAATTATTAAAAGATTTTTCAAAAGCCGAAGCTTTATTAATAGAAGAATTATTAGAAAAAATGCTAAAAAATATAAAAGATTAACTTTTTAATATAAAATAGTTCGTTATCAAACTAAAAGGAGATAAAATGAACAAAAATTTTAGCATTGAGAGTTTAGGTGAGTTTTCAAGTATTAGCAGAGTTGATTTAAAAGATAAGCTTGATTTTACTTCTTGTGAGATAAGTATTAACACACTTTTAGTAAATACAAATGTGCCTTTTATACATTATCATAAAAGCAATGAAGAAATATATATTATCTTAAATGGAAATGGGGAAATAAAGTTAGATAATGAACTAATTTCAATTAAAAAAGGCGATATAATTAGAGTTGCTCCTAGTGTTAGAAGGCAGATTTTTGCTAAAAGTGATTTAAATTATATCTGTATTCAAGCTAAGGAAAATTCTTTAACTCAATATACATTTACAGATGGTGTGATTGAATAAAATTAAAAGTTTTATATGAATTTAAAGCTTTTACATATAGCTTTAAAATGTCTATATATTAAAATTTAGTATTTTTAAATACCTAAATATTACAAAGATTTAGCACGGAATAAATATTCCGTGTATTTTTAAGAATTTACGATTTCATTTAGAATGTGATTTTCGTATTCTTTTAGGTATTTTTGTGTATCATCACCCTTATGAACATCATAACAAGCAAAGGTTTTAAGCGCACTCATTCCAGCTGATTGGTTTGCTTTATGAAGACTTACGCTTAGCCCATCAACTCCAACATCACTAAAAAATTGCCCTTCTTCAAAAAATGCTAGCTTAGGAGCATTAAATGTCCAAGAAATCATATATTTTTTATCTTGCGAAAGCCCACCTGAGCCGTATTTTTTGCTAGGGTCGCTTCTACTTCTGCCATCATTTTCCCAAAGTTTTCCTTTACCAGCTGTATAAACTTTGGCTAGATATTCCCAAAAAATCCAAGGTGCATTCATGTAAAAGCAAGGAATTTGATAGATTATGATATCAGCTTTTAAAAACTTTTCTACCTCAGTTGCTTCATCATAGCCTTGATTTATAGTGGTTTGCTCTACATTAAAGCCATTTTTGCTTAAAGTCTTAAAAGCAATTTCTTGCAAGCTAGCGTTTAGCTCGCCTTTTGAGAAAAGATAAGGCATAGAACCATTAATTAGTAAAACATTTTTCATAAAACCTCCTTAATTTATGGTAAAGTCATTATAATTAATGGGAGTTTTTTGTCAATACGCTCAAATTGGAGAGTGTATGCAAAATCATTTAGAAAATTGTACTCTTATACACGCCCTAAAGCAGATTTTTGGCAAATATAAAATTGAGATTATGTATAATCTTTTGCATAGCGAAGTTTTAAGATACAACGAGCTTAAAAGAGCTGTTGGAGATGTTTCTTTTAAAAGCCTTACAAGAGCTTTAAAAGAGCTTGAAAATGATGGTCTAATCATTGAATATCCAGTAATCCCACCAAAAGTAGAATATAAACTAAGCGAAAAGGGACAAACTTTAGTTCCAATCATGAAAATGCTTTGTAAATGGGGAAATGAAAATAAATAATTCCTATTTCAAATTCTAATGATTTTATGGTATTAAAATCTAAATTTAATAATTAGAAAAACAAGCTTAAAGCACAATAAATAAGCATTAAAGCTAGAATAATATTTGTAATTTTTGCATATTTTACGAATAAAACACTAAAAATACTGCCAAAGCCAGCCCAAAGAAATGTAAAAAAACTTCCTATAAAAGCTAATAAAAATGCAAAAAGTATTAACATAAAGAAATCATTTTGATAAAAAGGCATTATGAAAGTTTGCATTGACACTATGCAATAAATATAAATTTTTGGATTTATAAATTGCAATAATGCACCTTGAATAAAGCTATTTGTAGGTTTTACATTATCATTTAATGTGCTTTTTATAATCTTAAAGGCTAAATAAGTTAAATAAATAGCTCCGATTATTTGCATATAAAATTGAAGCATAGGAATATATACTGATAATAAATTGCAAAAAATAGTGCAAATTAACATTACAACGCTAAAGCCTACAAAAACTCCGAAATTAAAAGGCAAACTCTTTTTAAATCCGAAATTTTTCGCATTTATCATTGATAAGATATTGTTTGCCCCTGGTGTAATAGACATAATCACAGCATAAGATAAAAAACTAAACCAACTAAACATATTAATCCTTTGATATTAAAACTAATTTATATATTTTCCATTATTTCGAATTTTAAAAAAAAATAGAATTTGAAATAGGAATTTGCTTTAGCTAGTTTTTGCTAATTCTTTGATTTTTTCTATTGTTTCGTAATTTACGCCAAATCTTCTTGAATACTTACTAACACAAGAATCAACTAAAAATTCTAAAACAATCTCACGAGCAACTTCTTTAGAACATAAATTATCTTTAATTAGTCTTGTTATTTCTTCTAAAATTTCTGCTTTTATGTTTAATAAATCAATCTTTATAAACTCACCTTCAAATGCTTTTGGACTTTGGGTAAATTCTTCTTTGTTTTCTTTATTATAAACTCTTCTAGCTTTTGCTACTCTTTTCTCAATCACTGAATATCCTAAAGCATTCTTACCATTGCTAGGCTCTTTTATAAGCTCAGGAGTAATTAAGAAAAAGTCATCTAAAAACGCTCCCGTTCCATTATCATCAACCCTAAGGCTTAAATCAAAACCATATAATTTTTCTTCTTTTTCTTGATTTAAAAACTCTTTTTCAAGCTTTTTATAAGCATCATCGTTAAAGCATAAAATATCAAATTCTCCAACTTCATCAACAACTTTAATTTTAGCAAATGCCTTATTTTTCTTGCTGATTTTAAATTCTGCATCAATTACAACACCCAAACTAAAGGCATTATAATCTCCATACTCGCTTTGAGCGAATTCGCTATGCTTTAAATAGTCTATTTTTTCAACTAAATGAGAAAATCTTTTTATATCGCCTTTGATTTTTTTGCCACCTTTTTTGACAAAAACTTCAAAACCTAAGGCGTTTTTATCAAACTCATTTACGCCTATATTTTGAGCATCAACTTCAACTAAACTATTTAAAAATAAAGTATTTTTACCATTTTCACGCTTATTGTTTAGTAAAAATCCATAAAGAGATTTTTTGGTTTTTGTATCCGAAGAAGCAAGGTTCATAGCTTTATATTTTGACGCTAAAATTTCTATTAAATCGGGGTTAAAGCATAAAATATTAAAGTTTGAATAATAATCAAGCGCTTTAATATTTGCATAACTTTTACCGCTTTTACTTTGTTTAAAATCAACTTCTTCAATAATACCTAAGCAAAATGCTTGATAATCACCATCATCTAAGTTTTCAAAATCAGAGCTTTTATAATGATCAATTGATTTGATTTCTTTTTTAAACTCATCTAGTGGGTGAGTTCCTAAATAAATGCCTAAATATTCTTTATCAAATTCCGCAAGTTCGGCAACGCTAAATTCTTCTTGATTTGTAATATCAATACTACTATGATATTCGGTTTCAAATTGAGAAAACAAGCTTTCTTGTAATCTTTTATCATGCTCTTTTTTTGCTTTAAATTCATTAATAATATAATCAATTGCAGCTAAAGAGCTTTTTCTATTAATTCCTATGCATTCAAAACAACCCGTTTTAGCTAAAGCTTCTATGCCTTTTTTATTCATATAAGCAGCATCAGCTCTTGCAATAAAGTCTTTTATATCGGTAAATGGCTTATCTCCTCTAGCTTTAGTAAGACCTTCAGCGCTTGGAATTCCAAAACTTTTAATTGAGCCTAGTCCATAAACAATAGCAGCTTTTCCATCTTTATCAATAACGTTGAATTCTCTTGTGCCATCATTGATATTTGGTGGTAAAAGCTCTATTCCTAATCTATCAAGCTCATCTTTGTATTTTTCAATTTTTTCAACCTTACCTTCTTCGCTAGTTAGTAATGCTGCCATAAATTCCGTTTCATAATATTTTTTAAGATAAGCAGTCTGAAACGCAACTAGAGCATAAGCAGCCGAGTGAGATTTATTAAAGCCGTATTCAGCAAACTTTAAGATAAGCTCCCATAAATCATCAGCCTTTTTCTCATCAAAGCCTTGCTTTATAGCTCCATCTAAATACTCGCCTTTTAATTTAATCATTTCTTCAAGCTTTTTCTTACCCATTGCACGGCGAACCAAATCAGCTCCACCTAGGCTAAATCCACCAATAGTTTGAACGACTTGCATAACTTGCTCTTGATATACAATAACCCCATAAGTTGGCTCTAAAATAGGCTTTAATTCAGGGAAAGCATATACTGCAGGTTTTCTTCCATGCTTAATATCAATAAAATCATCAACCATTCCACTATCAAGTGGCCCTGGGCGATAAAGTGCAAGAACAGCGATTAAATCTTCAAAGCAAGTTGGCTTAAGTCTAGCATTTAAATCTTGCATTCCTGAGCTTTCTATTTGAAAAATCCCAAGAGTGTTACCTGTTTGAATTAAATCATAAACGCCTTTATCATTTACATCAATTTTGTTCCAATCTATGTCTATATTATGGCGTTTTTTAATAAGTTTTATAGCATTATCAATAACGGTTAAAGTCTTTAAGCCTAAGAAGTCAAACTTAATCAAATCAACATCTTCAAGATAATCTTTCATATATTGAGTTACTAACGCATCTGATTTTGGTTGTTTAAATAATGGAGTTTTTTTCCATAATTCTTCGTTTGAAATAACAACACCAGCAGCATGCATTCCGGCGTTTCTATTAAGTCCTTCAAGAGCTAATGAATATTCCCAAACCCTTGTTCCGATTTTGCTTTTGCCCCTTACATCATCAGGATGACAAACTATATTTTTATATTCAGCGCGATTGTCTAAATCTTCAATGAAAGCTTTAATATCAGGGTTTTTTTCGTAAGCATCTTTTAAAGTGATTTTTAATTCTTCAGGCACTAATTTTGCTAAAGTATCAGCATCTTTTATGCGTAAATCACAAACCCTTGCAACATCACGAATAACACCTTTTGCAAGCAATTTACCAAAAGTAATTACTTGAGCTACGTTATAACGACCATATTTTTTTACAACATAATCAATTACTTCTTCACGCCTATTTTGACAAAAATCCACATCAATATCAGGCATAGAAACACGCTCAGGATTTAAAAAACGCTCAAAAAGTAAGTTATAAGGAAGTGGGTCTAAATCAGTTATTTCTAGACAAAATGACACCAAAGAACCTGCAGCAGAACCCCTACCAGGTCCAACAGGAATATCCATATCTTTAGCAGCTTTAATAAAATCATGAACGATTAGCATATAACCGCTAAAACGCATATTTTTAATAATATTTATCTCTGTTCTTAAACGCTCTTTATAGGTTTCGTGTTTGCTCTCATCAATATAAACCAAACGCTTAGCAAGTCCGTCCCAGCAAAGCTTTTCAAACAATACATCATCATTATCAAAACTAAAAATATCTTTACTAGGAAGCTCTAAGCCGATTTTTTCGGCGTATTCAAGGGCGAATTTAAAGTTTGGCGGAGTAGGGTTTCCTAAGTTTAATTCTAAATTACATTTATCAACTATTTCTTGAGTATTTTGCACAACTTCAGGCACATCAAGGAATAATTCATACATTTCTTCAGGACTTTTTACATAAATTTCACTCATTGTATGTCTTAAGCCTGTGTTTTTCTTAGCATCTTCGCTTTCAGGATCAACCCCAACAATATCTCCTGTGCTAATTGCCATGAAAATATTTTGAGCTTGAGCTCTATCTTTATATGTATAATGTGAATCGTTTGTAGCAATTACTTTTATACCTAATTCTCTTCCTAATTTAAGTATATTTGTGTCTATATTGTATTGAGAATTAATCCCCATTCTCATAATTTCAAGATAAAAATCATCTCCAAAAACTTCTTTATACCAAAGTGCAGCAGCCTTAGCTCCTTCGTAGCCTTTAGCTCCCATATCGGCGTTTGTTTTTCCATTACGGCGAACTTCTTTATCATTTAAGTGCCAGTTAATCTCGCCAGCAAGACATGCAGAACTACAAATAATGCCTTCGCTATGCTCTTTTAATAATTTTTTATTAATTCTAGGGCGATAATAAAAACCATCTATATGAGCTCTTGAAGTAAGATACATAAGGTTTTCATAGCCTTTTTGATTTTTGGCAAATAAACATATATGCCAGCGATGATTTGTTGAAGTGCTACTTATATCATCTTCTTCGTGCAAATAGCCTTCAAAGCCAATAATTGGCTTAATGCCGTGCTTTTTCATACTTTTATAAAAGTGAATAGCCCCAAACATTACTCCATGATCGGTGATTGCACAAGCTTTAAAATTTAGCTCTTTTAGTCTTTTTGCTAATTCATCAATTTTGTTTGCACCATCTAAAAGCGAATATTCCGTATGTAAATGTAAATGTGTAAAATCCATATATTATCCTTTAAGGCTATTTTAGTCGTTTTATCTAAAGACTTCTTAAACGCAAATTCCTATTTCAAATTCTTTGAAATTTTTGTGGAATTTGAATTAGGAAAATAATTTTAGTTTTTAAATGAGTTTTTTAAAATTTCTAGCATTTTTGCTTGATATTTTTTGATTTGCTTTTCTTCCCACTCACCATTATTTTTATATACTTCTAAAAGCTTTAAGCTAATTACTAAATCATTATTTAAAAAATCTTCAAATATTAACTTTTTCTTATAAAAAGGCTTATCGCTAAAGCTTGAATTTTCACTATCGCTGATTAGTGCTAGATTGCCTAAATCATCAATTTTGCCTTTGCTTTGCGGATATATATGCTCAACTGAATTAATATCTCTAAAACGATAATTTTTGATATATTTTTCATACTTACTCTTAAAATCAACATCTTGCATTAGATGGTATTCATAGCGTTGTAGCCAATAAACAATATTTGAATGATTATAATTTAAATCATTAAGATTGTCATTTTTTGCTAGATTATCATCTAGGTTTTTTAGCTCTTTAAATAAATCTTCATCACTATCACAAGTTAGCAAAGTTTCTAAATATTCACTAGGATTTCTAGCTACTCTTAGATAATTTAAAAATAATTCAAGCTTAGCATCCTTTAAATCCCCTAAAAGCTTATAATCTTCGTGAGCTTTTCTAACACTTCTTCTATCAAAAACAATTCTATATTCTTTTAAAGCATTTATTATTTTTATAGCATTTTCTTTAGAATGCTCTATTTTTTCCCAAGTATTTTCTAAAAATTTTGTTTTATCAATTTTAATTTCATCGCCAAATAAAATCCTAAAAACATGCAAAACAAATGTAGGATAATCAACAATACTTTTAAACTCTTTTGCTTTACATTCTTTTATATCCAAGTCTAAAATCTCACCTATACTAAGGGCTTCGTATTTAGTATCAAAATCTGCAATTTTATTTATCTGTATACATTCATTTAAAATATTTGAATATTCAAAATATTTTTCATCATCTTTTACAAGCTTAAGTAAAAATGATTTTAAAATATCGCTTTCATCAAGAGCTTGTGAATTGCTATTCATATTTATAAAATAATTGCCACAATTAATACCATCTAAAATCACAAGATTTATTCTGATATTTTTAAAAAGATTTTTATTTAATTTAGCCAAATCATAATTTACAAAAATCTCAAAAGCCTTATCAATGTTTTTGCCTAAATTATTAAAATTATAATTCCAAATAGCGTCCGTTATATCATCTCTTAAAGGCATTTTAAATCTACATTCATTTTCTAAATACGCAAAGTTAAAAGCGCTTGCAAATTCTCCATAAGCTTTCATCATTTTGCCGTTTTTGTAGCACATATAAGCACATAAGAAAAATATCGTGCTAAGTCTTTGTTGTCCATCGATTATCACTAATTCATCATCTTTAAGACTTGTTGTAATCGTGCCTATAAAATACTCTTCATTTGCGTTTAAAATATCATCTAAAAGCGCTCTAATTTGTCCTTCTTCCCATTCATATAGTCTTTGATAAATAGGTATTACAATGCTTTGATTTATCTCATTTAGATTTATTATTTTACTTTGCATTGCTTGCTCCTAAATTATTGTATTTTTTAAGCTCAGCTTCTAAAAATTTAAATTTTTCATTGCATTTTTCATAAGGATAAGTAGCTATTAAATCATTTAGCCTAAAGATTAATTCTTCTTCTACATTTGAGCTTAAAATAATTTGTATTATGTATTTTATATCTTGAATTAATGAAGGTAAAGAGTGCTTATTGCCATTAATAGGTCTATAATGAGTAATCCTAGCTACCATTCTAGCAATCTTATCAAAATCACCATCAGGAAATTTATCAAGATAAACAACCAAAACAAAGCCAGTATAATAATACATATTATCATTTACATACAGATTTGATAATTTATCCATAAAATTAGAATGTATAAACATATCTGTTATTTCATAATGCTTCTTAACCCAAGAAAAAAAGCTAATTCCATTAGCAAAACTTGCACTTATATTATTTAGATTTAACCCTGAACTAAAAGGAGTGATTTTGCAATATTCATTAATAGTATCAATATCTTTATAATCTTTATTATTCCCACGCATAAACTCCCTAATCATAGCCATATTTTCTAAAAAATACTGAAAGTAGTTTTTGCCTTCATTTATCTCATAAGCTTTACCATCTTCTATAAATTCGTTATATTTTTTCACATAGTAATTTATCAAATCGCTTTTAGAATTTATAACCCAAAAAGCCTTTATAAGGTCATAATTTTCTAGCTTTTTGCCTTTAGTGTTTATGTTTTCAAAAAATAAAAACGCTTTTTTAATATCATCTGTTTTAACACAAATAAAACTAGTATTTTCTAGCTTTTCATAAAAATTGACTTGATTTTTTAGATAATTTTTTATGATTTCATAATTTTTCTTTATATTAAAATGCGATATTTGATGATAATATTTTGCATCTTTTAAGAATTCATTATCTTTGCCTAAAGCTTTTAAAATAAGCTTAATCGTAGTTAGCCTTTGCTGTCCGTCTATTATCTCATAGGTGTCGTTTTTCTCATACAAAACTATTAAACCAAGCAACTTTGCTTCATCTTTAATGCTATCTAGTAGCTTTATAACTTCTTTTTCATCCCACACATATGGGCGTTGATAATCTGGTATGATTAGATTCTTATTTATTAAATCTTGAAATTTTAAAATCTTTGTTTCTACGCTCATTTTCAAATTCCTATTTTAAATTCCTTTTTGCTTATTTTAGCTTTAAAGCTTGTAATTAAGATATCATAAAAATCATTTTCTATATACGCTCTAAATTTGCCATTTAGCTTCATATAACAATCTTTTGCGATTAGTTTTAAAGTAGCTAAAATCTCATCATCACTTTTGTATTTAAAGGCGTATGTATTAGCAAGTCTTACACAAAACTTATCATAATCAAGCTCACTTTCGTACGCACCCCAAATACTCCCATGGCTTTGAGTATTAGGATATTTTGCTCTATCAAACTCCATTATAAGCTTTATTTCATTAGCTCTTTTTCTCTCTTTTAACTCAGCCTTATACCACGCTTTCATTTCATCACTACTTTTGGCTACATTTTCACGCTTTAAAGAAAACTCAAGCACATCTAAAAGTTTAATCGCTTCTAGTTTTTTAGGCTCTAAAAAAGTAGGTTTTATATAGTTTAAAGAATCAAACTCAGGTGTATAATCTATATAAAATTGATAAAAATTCCTATGATGATAGTTTGTAATTTCTCCTATGTCTGTTTCATAGTTTGGGCGTCTTATGGTTCTTATTTTTAGATATTTTTTAAATCTTAAAAGTTCTTCATAATCTTTTATATGATTATTTAAAAACTCATCTATATTTTTGTAGCTTGAACTTAGCTCGTAGCATTCATAAAGCCTATCAATACTAAAGTTTTTAAGCCTAACTTTTGCCATATCAAGATTAGTAATTTCTCTAAGCATAAAAGAGCAATTCCTTAGATTTGAAGCATTAATTTCAAGGCTTTTTATTTTCGTTTTTTCAAACATTGAGTTCATATTTGTGGTATTTTTTGTATTTAGCCTAAGTTCTTGAGTAAAACTAATGCAACCATTAAACATACTTTCAGTATTTACTACATTTGCCATATCAAAATTTATAGCTTGATTATATTTTTCGCATTCATAAAACATATAGCTCATATTAGTTACATTACTTGTATTAAAATCTAATGCTTGATTAAAACTCTTACACCCCTTAAACATAGCATTCATATTAACTACATTAGTTGTATCAAACTCAAGCTTTTCATTAAAATACTTACACCCGCTAAACATCTCATTCATATTTGTTACACGGCTAGTATCCCACTCGTTTATTCCGCTAAAATCAGTTCTTCTAGTATTTTTAAAAAGCCTTGCCATGCTAGTAATTTTGCTTGTATCAATGTCGCCTAAATAAATATTATTATCTTTTATAAGTTCTTTTAATTCTATCTTTTTTCTTGGAAAATACTTTTTCATAAACACTCCTTTTTTAAAGAGTATAGCAAAAGCATTGTCGTGATTGTGTCCATATAAAGATTTAAATTAAGATTTTTAATATATTTAAGGCTTTATGAAGTTAGTAAATTCCTATTTCAAATTCTTTGAAATTTTTGTGGAATTTGAATTAGGAATTTGATTAATTATTATTCTTCTTTTTCGTTGATTTTTACTAATAATTTATAAGCTTTATAAACATTTAAAATAGCAGCTGCAATTCCAAACCCAAGCCCTACAAAAAATAAGGGCTTATAAAGTTTTGCAAGCAAGATTCCAAGTCCAACACCTATTAAAATAGCAACTACAACGCTAATTCCTAAGCTTAAATAATTTGCTGCATCAACTAAGGTTCTAACTTTTTTAGCTCTGCTATTTTCTTGCTTATGCACGAATTGCCTTTGTAAATGCGTTTTTGAAAAGCTCTAATTCAATATCTTCAAATGAAGTGCAAATAAAGGCTGTTTCATAGGTTGATGGTGCTAGATTTACGCCGTTTTCAAGCATAACTTTATGAAATCTTGAAAACTTAGCTGTATCGCTAGTCTTTGCTTCATCATAATTTGTAGGATATTTTTCATTAAAGAAAAATCCTAACATTGAGCCTATATTTTTTGCTACAAAAGGAACTCCTGCTTTTTTGCTCTCATCAAGCATTATGCTAATTGCTGCTTTTGCCCATTCGTCGCATTTTTTATAAATATCTTTATTTAATTTGCTTAAACTTGCAATTCCAGCTGCCATCGCAAGTGGGTTTCCACTTAGAGTTCCTGCTTGATACACTCCACCTATTGGGCTTAATAATTGCATAATTTCTTTTCTAGCTGCATACGCACCAACAGGAAGACCACCGCCGATTACTTTGCCAAAGCAAACCATATCAGGCTTAATACCATAAACCTCTAAAGCTCCACCTAAAGCAGCTCTAAAACCACTCATAACTTCATCAAAAATTAAAACGATTTTAAGCTCATCGCAAAGTTTTCTAAGCTCTATTAAAAACTCCTTGCTAGCAGGAACAAAACCCATATTTCCAGCAATAGGCTCGATTATGATAACGCCTATTTCATTGCCGTTTTGTTTAGCTGCTGCGATTTGCTCTTTTACGCTATTTATATCATTATATTTTGCTGTATAGGTGTCTTTTACGGCGTTTTTGCTAACACCACTTGAGCTTGGAGTATTAAAAGTAGCTAAGCCACTTCCAGCATTTACTAAAAGCATATCAGCATGTCCATGATAACAACCATCAAATTTCATTATCCCATCACGCCCACTGAATGCCCTTGCAAGACGGATTGCACTCATGGTTGCTTCTGTTCCACTATTTACAAATCTAATCATTTCAATCGCAGGATATAATGATATAACTTTTTTTGCCAATTCGCTTTCAGCTAAAGTAGGAGCTCCATAGCTTGTACCATTTGCTGCTGCATCACATATTGCTTTGGTTATATCATCATCTGCGTGACCTAAAATACAAGGTCCATAGCTTTGCACGAAATCAAGGTATTTTTTGCCTTCAATATCATAAACATAAGCACCTTTAGCATTTTTTATAAATATCGGATCATTATCAACACTTTTGAATGCTCTTACGGGAGAATTTACCCCACCTGCTATTAGTTCTTTTGCTTCTTTAAAAGCTTCTTTATTTGTCATTTTTTTCTCCTTTTTTCTTTATGTATAAGTATAGATTTTTTATTTCTTCATTTGTTAAATAATAGTTTGGCATTATGTTTTTTGAACTTGTTTTACTAACTAAGGCCTTATAAAAATTCTCATAACTAATATCTTTTATACTAGGAATTATTACTTTTATTGTTTTCCCGTTTTCTTTATATGTTGCAAATACCTGTTCGCTTCCATCAAGCCCATGACATTTATCACAGCCAATTCCTCTTGGATTTTGATATAAACTTAATTGATATTCATCTTTACTTAAAAAATCGCTATTTGCATAAACAAATACGCTAAGTATTAATAAGATTAATTTTAGTTTCATTTTATAATCCGTTGTTTTTAGGGGTTATAATACACTCTTTATTTTTATAAAGGTTACAAATTGATATTAGATGGAAAAAAATTAAGCCAAGAATTATACATAAAATTATCATCAAAAATTAAAGAATTAAATACAAAACCTTGCTTAGCAGTAATCTTAGTAGGAGATGATTATGCAAGTAGTATTTATGTAAGAAATAAATTAAAAGCTTGTAATGAATTAGGAATTATTAGTAAAGATTATAAATTAAGCTCAGACATTAGCGAAATAGAGCTTTTAGATTTAATCAAGTCTTTAAATGAAGATGAAAATATTGATGCAATTTTAGTTCAATTACCATTACCAAATCATATTGATAAAAATAACATTATAAACGCAATTAGACCAGAAAAAGACGTAGATGGCTTTACTCCTTATAATTTAGGTTTAGTATTAGCTAATCAAGAGCCTTATTTTTATGCTTGCACTCCTTTAGGGATTAAAATCTTATTAAATCATTATAAGGTTGATTTAAAAGGCAAAAATATATGCATAATAAATGATAGCATTATAGTTGGACGCCCACTTGCTGCCATGATGATTAACGAAGGTGCAAGTGTTAGTATATGCCATAAATACACAAAAGATTTAAAAGAATATACCTTAAATGCTAATATTGTAATAAGTGCTACTGGAGTTTTACACCTTTTAAATGATGATTATTTAAAAGATGGAGCGATTTTGGTTGATGTAGGAATTACTAAAAAAATTGATGGAAAAATGATAGCAGGAGATTATATTAAGACAAGTGATAAAGCAAGTATGATTACCCCTGTTCCTGGCGGTGTTGGACCTATGACAATATATGCTTTAATGCTAAATACCTATGAAGCAAGATTAAAAAAGGAAAAAAATGAAAGAAAATAAAACAAAATGGCAAAAATTAGTTGATTTTTGGAACTCATGGACTGGGACTATTATATTTGTCTTAGTTTTTATATTTTTTGTAGCTCAGGCTTTTACAATTCCAAGTGGTTCTATGAAAAATACATTATTAATAGGCGATCATTTATTTGTAAAAAAATTCGCTTATGGAATACCAACTCCTAGAATACCATTTTTAGAAGTGCCTGTTTTACCTGATTTTAAAGGTGATGGACATTTATTAAGCTATGCAAAGCCAAAGCGTGGAGATATAGTAGTATTTTTATATCCACATAATACGAAATTACATTATGTTAAGCGTTGTGTTGGCTTAGGTGGTGATGAGATAATTTATTCAAACAAAACTCTTTATGTAAGAATGCATGAAGGAGATGAATATATGAGGGCAAATTATCCAGAAAGCAAGCAAGTGATTTTACAAGGTAAATTATATATAAAAGAGCCATTTACAAAAAAAGGAATTCATTATGATGAAAGAATTGATTTTGATAGAGTAATTGAAGCTTATATTGCAAAAAATCAATTCGCAATGGAGCCTATTTATGTTAGTGAATTAAAAGGACTTCATAAAGCATATTATTATAAAGTTCCTAGTAATGAATATTTTATGATGGGCGATAATCGTGACCATTCAAATGATAGTAGATTTTGGGGAAGTGTAGATTATAAATATATTGAAGGAAAGCCTTGGTTTGTATATTTAAGCTGGGATGAAGATTATAATATTCGCTGGGAAAGAATGTTTAAAAGTGTTGATACATTAGAAAATGATGAGCGTTATATTCATCATGAAGTAAGCGATATTAATTCACTTGATTAAGATAATTTAAATTCCGAATTCAAATTCTTTGATTTTTATAAAAAAGCTTTAAAGCTGATTAAAATTACCTAGAATTTGAATTCGGAATTAACTTTTTGCTAATACAAAATCCGAATTCAAATTCTTTAAGATTAATTAAACAACGAAGGCGTATAGTTGCTTAGCTTTAAAAGCGAATAAGCTTTATTAGTTGCTAGTCTTCCTTTTGCACTTTTTTCAATATAATTATTTGAAATCAAATAAGGCTCAATTACATCTTCAATAGTTCTTTCATCTTCGCTTAAAGCTGCTGCAATTGTATTTAATCCAACAGCTTTTTTAGCCTTACATAAAAACTCAAGATAATTTAAATCGCATTCATCAAGCCCTAATTCATTTACACCTAAGCTCTCAAGCGCTTGTTTTGCTCTTTGTAAGCTTATCTTTGTTTCATTATTTACAATGGCAAAATCTCTAACTCTTTTAAGAAGTCTAAGGGCAATCCTTGGAGTGCTTCTGCATCTTTTAGCTATTTCTTTACTAGCTTCATCATCACAACTTATATCAAGCTTTAAAGCTGCTTTTTTTATGATTAAAGCAAGTTCATCAGGGGTATAAAACTCTAATCTACAATTAATCCCAAATCTATCTCTAAGCGGAGTTGATATTCCGCCACTTTTTGTTGTTGCAGCGATTAAGCAAAACTTAGCTAAATCAATTTTAACCGTTTGAGCAGCAGGACCACTTCCTATAATAATATCTAAGCGAAAGTCTTCCATCGCTGGATATAAAACTTCTTCAATAGCAGGACTTAGGCGATGAATTTCATCTATAAATAAAATATCTCCATCTTCAAGATTTGTAAGAATTGCAGCTAAATCTCCGCTTTTTTCTATCATAGGAGCTGCTGTTGTTTTAATATTTACGCCCATTTCGTTTGCAATTATATTTGCTAGAGTAGTTTTTCCAAGTCCTGCAGGTCCAAAAAATAAAGTATGATCTAAGGGAGCATTTCTTAATTTTGCTGATTTTATAAATACTTTTAAATTTTCTTTTGTTTTTGCTTGTCCTACATATTCATCAAAATTAGTAGGCCTTAAGCTAATTTCGTATTTGCTATCATCTTTAAATTGTTCAATTTCTACTATTCTTTCCATATTTTGCCTTAAATAATGTTTGTAAATAATTTGTATAATCTTAGCAAAATATAAAAACGAGTGATTACATGAATAAAAATTTAGGACTTTTAGGACAATTAGAATTAGAATTTGATTTTGATATTGTTGATGATTTTATGACGCATTTTAATATATTTTGCGATTCTTTAGAGCCTGTTATAATAGCTTTAGAAGATGAGGTTAAATATTCTGAAAAAATTAACGAATTATTTAGAATGTTTCACAATATGAAAAGTGCTAGTGGATTTTTAAAAATTAATCAATTCGTAAATATTTGCAAAATTGTTGAAGATGTTTTAGATGAAGCTAGAGCTATGAGTGGGCCTGCAAGCGATGAATTAATTGACTGGCTTTTATTAATAACCGATCAATTTATTATCTATAAAATTGATTTTAATGAAAATAATTCTTATTTATCAGCATTAAATCCTAAAATAATCAAAATACCAGAAAGGCTAAATAAGTGAATACAAAAGTCTTTATTACTTGCTTAGTTTTATTAGTGTTTTGCTGTTTATTATATTTATTTCGTCCGTTTTTATTAACAATAGCAATAGCTGTTTTAATGGCAGTTGCAACAGCAAATCTTCATCATAAGATATTTGTTAAAACTAAAAAAAAATATCTAGCACCTATAATTTTGACCGCTTTAATGTCTTTATTGTTTTTCGCTCCTTTAGGATATACTAGCTTTTCTCTTGCAAGTTCTATAAAAGAATTTGATTTAACACAAATTCAAACAACTATTACAAAATTAAAAGCAATTGATTTTAATTTACCCGAAGAATTTAGTTTTGTAGAGCCTAAAATAAAAGAATTTTTAAATGAAATTGATTTAAATAATTTAGGTAAAAACATTCTAAATTATGCTTCAAATTTTACCAAATCAGGGGCTAAATTCTTTACAGAATTAGTTCTTATTGTGATTTTTTATTTCTTCGCAAATTATTATGGAGTAGAGCTAGTAGGATTTTTTAAAAGATTACTTCCACTTAGAAAAAAAGAATTTGAAAATATTTTAAGCGAAGTTTCAAACGTTATGAGTGTTGTGTTTTATTCTGTGATTATTACCGCAGTTTTTGAAGGCTGTTTGTTTGCAATGTTTTTAGTGTATTTTGGATATGATGGGCTTTTAATGGGGATTTTATATGCGATTTCTTCGCTAATTCCATTAATAGGTGGGGCTTTACTTTGGGTTCCTGTAAGCCTTTATGAGTACTCGCATGGAAATACTACTAATGCAATAGTGATTGCACTTTATTCTATTGTGGTAATTTCTATTATTGCAGATACATTTATAAAGCCTTTGATAATTAAATGGATAAATGAAAAACTATTAAAAACCCCAGCAAATATCAATGAACTTTTGATATTTTTTGCAATGATTGCAGGTATTTCTACTTTTGGATTTTGGGGAGTTATACTTGGACCTGCTATTTTGGCGTTATTTTTATCAGTAGTTAAATTATATGTTTTGATTATGGAAGCTAAGAATTAATTTTAAGATTAATTGCTAATAATTAAAATTGCATAAGAATTTGAAATAGGAATTTAAAATCATAATTCCGAATTCAAATTCTAATTGATTTTATCAAGCATACTAAGAACTTCTTCAAAGGCAAAAGCTTCATCATTTCCTTGTCTTAAAAAATCATTCATATAATCTTTTTTAGAAATTGCAAAATCAAGCTCTTTATCGCTACCTTTAACATAAGCTCCAATTCTAATTAAGGTTTCATTTTCTTTTAGCACGGAATTAAGTCTTTTAAACTTTGCTGCATTTTTTTTATGCTCAGGCGTAACTACATCTCCCATAACCCTGCTTGCTGAGTTTTGAATATTTATAGGTGGATATATTCCAAAATCGGTTAGATTTCTATCAAGAACAATATGCCCATCAAGAATTGATCTGCTTTGATCAGCGATAGGATCACTCATATCATCTCCATCTACAAGCACGGTAAAAAATGCTGTTATAGTTCCTTTTCCTTCTTCTTTACCAGCACGCTCCATTAATTGTGGTAGTAGGTTAAAAACACTTGGTGGATAGCCTTTAGCAGTTGGTGGCTCACCTAATGCAAGTCCGATTTCTCTTTGTGCCATAGCAAAACGAGTAACACTATCCATAATAAAAAGAACATCCATTCCTTGCTCTTTAAAAAACTCAGCAACACTCATAGCACAAAATGCTCCGTATTTACGCATTAAAGCACTATCATCGCTAGTTGCTACTATCATTACGGTATCATCCATTTTACCGCCTAAGTTTTTGTGGATAAACTCAGGTATCTCACGCCCACGCTCGCCTATTAATGCTACTACTTTTACTGCTGCAGGAGCGTTTTTAACTATCATTCCCATAAGGGTTGATTTACCAACCCCAGAACCTGCAAATATGCCTAGTTTTTGCCCAACTCCGCAAGTTAAAAGCCCATCAATACTTTTAATCCCAACAGGAAAAGGTTCACTTATAAGCCCACGCTTTAAAGCTTCAATAGGAGCTCTTAAAATAGGCATCATTTTTGTAGGATTTATTTTGTCTTTTCCATCTTTTGGTCTCATAAAAGGATCAACCACACGCCCAAGTAATTCCATTGAACAAGGGATTTTCATTCCTGCTTCTTCCATGAAAGCTTTATCGCCTACTTTAAAGCCTTCTACGAAATCAAAAGGGCTTAAAAAGCTTATAAATTCTTCAATCTTAACAACCATCGCATAAGCAGTTTTTTCTTCATTTTCAAGTCTTATTAAATCACCTACGCTAGTTGTTAAACCTTTAATCTCAATGCTAATTGAACTAATTTTATATATATAGCCAAAGTTTTGAGATTTTGGAATTTGTGCTATTTTTTTCTTTAATCTTTCTAAATTCATTTTATTAGAGAGTAAAACTCTTTCCTAGTTCTTTCGTCGCTTAAAAATATTCCTTTAAGTGAGCTTGTTATGGTTTTTGAATTTACTTTTTGAATGCCACGCATTTGCATACATAAATGCTCTGCTTCAATAGTTACAGCTACACCTTTTGGTTTTAATATTTCATATAATGAATTGCTAATTTGTTCGCATAATTGTTCTTGAATTTGTAGGCGTCTTGCAAATACTTCTACAAGTCTAGGAAGTTTTGAAAGTCCTACAACTTTGCCATTTGGAATATATGCGATATGAACTTTTCCAAAAAAAGGCAATAAATGGTGTTCGCATAAACTATAAAAATCAATGTCTTTTACTAAAACCATTTCATTATTGTCTGTATTAAAAATCGCTTCGTTTAGAATATCTTTTGGGTTTTGATTATAACCACTGCATAAGTATTCATAAGATTTTTGAACTCTTTCAGGGGTTTTTATTAGTCCTTCTCGGTCTGGATTTTCTCCGATTTTTATTAATAAATCTTTAATTAAATCTTTCATTCTTTACCTTTATATTTTGCCAATGATTAATTTTTTTAGCTAGAATTGTGCGAAATATTTTACAAAAGGTAGTTTAATGAAACTTAGTACAACAAAAATCAACGAAATTAATTACTCAGTAAGCGGTGTTATTGAGCAATCTTTATTAGATGAAAAGATTAAAGAAATAGCTGTAAAAGCTAGCAAGACTATGCAAGTTGCTGGATTTAGAAAAGGTAAAGTACCTGTAAATGTAGTATTATCAAGATATAAAGATTCTTTAGTAAAAGATGCAGAGCAAGAAGCAATCACAAGCGCTTATAAAGAAGCTGTAAAACAAACAGGTAAAGAAGAAAAAGAATTAATCGGCGAGCCAAGCTTTAAGAAGTTTGAAAGAAAAGAAAATGGAATAGAATTTGAATTCGTAATTTCATTTAGACCAACAATTGACTTAACAGGCTATGAAGCTTTAGTTCCTGAGCTAAAAATAGAAGAAATTAAAGAAAAAGACATTAAAGCTAGAAAAGAAGCTATGTTAAAGCAATATGCTCCACTTGAAAAGACAAAAAAACAAATCCTTAAAAAAGGTGATTATGCTAAATTTGACTTTGAAGGCTTTGTTGATGGCGTTGCATTTGAAGGTGGAAAAGCAGAAAATTATATGCTAGAAATCGGCAGTAATCAATTTATCCCAGGTTTTGAAGATGGTATGATTGAATTAAAAGTTGGCGAAGAAAAAGATATAGAAGTAACTTTCCCAGAGAATTATCAAGCAGCACACTTAGCAGGTAAAAAAGCTGTATTTAAAGTAAAATTACATGAAATTCATGGAAGAAAATTACCTGAAATTGATGAAGAATTACTTAAAAAATTATTACCAGGTGTAGAAAACCCAACCGAAGCAATCTTAGATGAAAAGATTAAAGAACAATTAGAAACAGAAGCTAAATTTAAACAAATTGATGAGAAATTAAAGCAAGAATTTGTTGAAAAAATGCTAGAAAAATATGATTTTGCAGTTCCACAAAATATATTAGAGCAAGAAACCAATTTACAATTCAATCAAGCAGCAAGAAGTTTTAGTAAAGAAGAATTTGATAAATTAAAAGATGAAAAATATCTAGAAGAAAAAAGAAAAGAATATGAAGCAGAAGCTTTAAAGAGCGTTAAATTAACTTTCATTGTTGATGAGTTAGCAAAATTAAGAAAAGTAGTTGTAAATGATCAAGAAGTAGCACAAGCTATTTATTTTGAAGCTTTAAGATACGGAATGGATCCAAAACAACTAATTGAAACTTATACAAAAAATGGAACTTTACCAGCTGTTAGAATGAGCTTAGTAGAAGAAAAATTATTTGCTGATTTATTTTTAGGAAAAGATAAATGAGCTACATTCCATATGTAGTTGAAAAAACTAGCAAAGGCGAGAGAAGTTATGATATCTACTCTCGCTTACTTAAAGATAGAATTATTCTTTTAAGTGGAGAGATAAATGATGAAGTAGCAGCTAGTGTTGTTGCTCAATTATTATTTCTTGAAGCTCAAGATGCCAATAAGGATATTTATTTATATATAAATAGCCCAGGTGGTGTAGTTACTAGTGGATTTAGTATATTTGATACTATGAATTATATTAAACCTGATGTTAGTACAATTTGTATAGGTCAGGCTGCTTCAATGGGTGCATTTTTACTTAGTTCAGGTGCTAAAGGCAAAAGATTTGCTTTACCAAATGCAAGAATTATGATACATCAACCACTAGGCGGAGCAAGAGGACAAGCAACAGATATTGAAATACAAGCTAAAGAAATTTTAAGATTAAAAGCAACTCTTAATAAAATATTAGCTGAGAACACAGGTAATAAACTTGCTAAAATAGAAAAAGACACTGAAAGAGATTATTTTATGAGCTCAGATGAAGCTTTAAAATATGGATTAATTGATAAGGTATTAGAAAAAAGTTTTAAATAGGATAGGGCTTTGAATAAAGATGTAATTTATGATGAATCTCCTAAGATTCAAAAACTTAGTGGTGGAGAGTTTGAGAAATTTACTCAACAAGTGATTAAACAATTAATTGAAGATAATGTTCCACCAACTCCTACTAATTATGCTATATATTTTGAAAAAATGCTTGATACTAAACCTATGGCGTTTAAAAAAAGAGTTAATGAAATGATATCTTATGAAAAAGAAGATCAAAGCAATAAAATAGCAGTGATTGAACAAGATATTAAAGAAACTTTTGCAAATATTAAGCAATTAGTTGGCTCAATTGCAGCGATTTATAAAAACATCACTACAATGAAAGCATTGATTAAGAAAAAAATAGGGGATTTAAGTATTGCAACTGGCTCTTTATCAATTCAAAATATCTTAAAATCACTTGATAGTGATATGGCAAAGCTCACAACTGCTCTTGATATACAATTAAATAGTATTAAAAAAGGTTATGATGAGATTGTAAAAATCCATAATAGGGTGAATGAGCAAAGTGAGTTTGATGATAAATTCGGAGTATTTAATAAAAGATATTTATACAGCAATATAACTCAAGATATAGAAGATATTAAAAAATATGGCTATTCAATATCACTGATGTTTGTAAAAATTAAAGATAGTTTATTAAATACAATTGAATTACAAAAAGACAAAAATCTTTTAATGAGAAATGTTGCTAAGTTATTATTAAAAACTTCAAGAAGAAGTGACGTAGTAGCGCATTTTGGTGATGGAATATTTGTAATGGCTATGAAACATACAAATATAGTAAATGCTAAGAAAGCTTGTGAGAGAATTTCTGATTTATTTTACAATACAACGTTTTTTATTAATGATAATGAGATTGATATCAATATAGAAATGAGTGTTGTGGCACTTAGTGGTGATAATTATGAAGAGCAAATCTTAGAAGCTATTAGTGTATTGCCTAATACAGGTAAAGACAAAGAAATTTATGCTGTTGTTGGAGATAGCGAAGAAGATGCTTGAAATAATCACATATCCAAATAAACTTCTTTTTACAAGAAGCCAAGAAGTAGAGAAATTTGATGAAAATCTACATAAACTTCTAGATGATATGTATGAAACTATGATTTCATCAAATGGTATAGGCTTAGCTGCAATTCAAGTAGCAAAACCTTTAAGAATATTCTTAATAAATCTATTAAATGATAAAGAAGAGCAAAACAAAGAAGATTTAATTGAATTTATTAATCCTATAATTACTCCTATTGGAGAAGGAACTCAAGTTTATGAAGAAGGTTGTCTTAGTGTTCCTGGATTTTTTGAAGAAGTAACTAGATACGATAGGATTAAGGTTGATTACTGCGATAGATTTGGCAATGCAAAAAGTCTTGAGGCTGATGGGCTTTTAGCAGTTGCTATTCAGCATGAAAACGACCATTTAAATGGACATTTATTTATAGAAAAACTATCTTTTAACGGAAGAAAAAAACTAGAAAAACATTTAAAAAACTCTAAAAAGTCTAAAAAATAATCTTAGCTCAAGCTAAGGTTATTTAATTTGCATAATAAACAATAAGTCTAGGTTTTAATAATTATTTAAATGATTAATTTTTAATGTTTTAAAGTAATTCTTAATTTAAATTCTTTGAATTTTCAATATCTAATCAAAAATAAAATACAAAATTATAAGCGAACTAAAGTTTATTTAAATCTATTAAATGTATTTATGTTTAAAATTAGCAAATTTTGCAATCACACGAGCAAAGCCAAAATAATTACAAATTTCAAAGAATTTGAATTAGGAATTTAAAATAATATTTGAATTTATAAAACTAAAAGCATTCATTTATTTTTTATGCAAATTAAGATTACAACTTTTAAAATATAGCTTCTAATTTATCAAGCATAATCTTATAAATTTTAAAATCAAATTCCTAATCTAAATTCTTTTGTTTGTTTAAATAATTAAACATAAACTTCAAATACTTTTATATTTTTCTTTTAGTTTGAATTTTAGCGCTTACTACTTAGGTTAAGTGGTTGAAGTGGTTGAAGTGGTTGAAGTGGTTGAAGTGGTTGAAGTGGTTGAAGTGGTTGAAGTGGTTGAAGTG
>NZ_JBYJAU010000018.1:0-27571 GCF_057802535.1 Campylobacter sp. DY7 | reverse complement strand
TTTAAGAACCCTCCCATATCGCAAATACTTAAATCCATTTTTATTCTCCTTTATTTAACTTATATCGGTTAATTTGAGAAAAAATTGATAAAAAGATATATAATTTAAATATTTATTTTAAGGAGAGTTTATGAAAAAGATATTATTAAGTTTAGCTTTAATTTCAGGCTTATTTGCTGTTGATAGTATTGATAAAGCTTGCAAAAGTCAAGACCAATCAACTTGCGCTGCTGAGCTTGCGAACTTTTGCAAAGAAGATTTAAAAGCTTGTTATCAATATTCAAAAGATTTATGTGCTAAAGATAATTTTAGTGCTTGTTTAATGACAGCTACTGCAAATGTAAAATTAATACAAACACAAGCAATTGATACTAAAGAAGCTTATGTTGATGTTCAAAAAGCTATAAGTAAATTATGCGAATTACCTGCTGTAATAGCACAAGGTGTATCATCTCATGAAAAATTTTGCGTTTTAGCAGGCGATGGAATGTTCTTAAAAGATGCTAAAGATTACGGCTTAGAAGCAAATCCACAAAAAGCCTTGAGTTATTACAAAAAAGCTTGTGATGCTAATTCTAATATAGGTTGCAAAAAATACGAACAATTACAAAAATTATTAAATAAGTAAGTTTTGTAATTCCTAATTCAAATTCTTTAAGATTTGAATTAGATTTTTATATCTAAGTGCTTGTTACTTACAATGTCTTTTACTAAGCTTGAGCTAAGCTCTAGTGTTACAGAAGTTTCTATTGCATTTGCGTTTTTGCCTAATTTTTCTAAGACTTTATTTTCATCATTCGTAAGAGAGCTTGCACCTAATTTTTTGATTTTTAAAGTTATTTGCATAAGTTTTGCTAAAAGCTCGGCTTGTTCTAATTCTTTTTCTTTTTGTTTGTTTTTAATCTCTTCGGCGCTTTGTCCTTCTTTGGTGTGATGCTCAAATGCTCTTTTAAAATCACTTTTGTAGCGTTTAATATCTGCGTATTTTTCTTTAAGCTCACTTTTATACTCTTGTTCTTCATTAGCATTAGTAAAATTAAGCTCAGCGAAACTAAGCTCGCCATTAAAATCTCTATCACTAGATATTACATAATCTAAATATTCGCTAATACTTGTGCCAATTTCTAGCCTTATTGCATCGTAATTTTTGGTGTTTATAAATCTTTCATCGCTTAATTTATTTACTACATAAAGATATCCATCAAACTCGCCATAAATACCAACCTCAAGCCTTGCTTTGCTTAGTTCATCATTATTTATTCTGCCATCTTGATTGCTATCAGCATCAGCAAGTCCTAAATCATAGGCGATTTCTTTAAACCAGCTTGATACAAAATTAGCAGCATCTTTGTTCAAGATAATTTTATCATCACTAATAATGAAATTATCTTTATTAAAATGAGCCATTAATTGCTCTATTGTTGTTTTGCTTAGACTTAGCCCATGAGTATTGTTATCAAGGTTAAAAACTATATTTATATTATCTTTATCGCTTGTTTTTAAAGAATAATTGTGATTTGTTATATCATCTTTTATGGTATTAATTTGTTCTTTACTAAGATTTTGAAAATTATTTAAGTTTGTTTTATGGTAACTTTTATCATAAACTTTTGAAATATCCACATCAAAGCCACTAATTCTCATAAAATCTCCTTTATTTAAAGATATATCGGATATTTTATAAAAAATTTAATAAAAATTATTAAAATGATTATATATTTATAAACATTAAGGAAATTTATGAGAGTGGATTTATGCAATACTGCTAATGAGGTGGTATTTAAAGCTAGTAATATTAATAAAAAAATTATGAATGAAAATGAAATTTCAGCTTTAAAAACTGCAATTGATACAAATGATTTTATAAATATTACAAATAAAGAGAGAGATTATAATATATATTTTCAATTTGATGATGAAAATGTAGGGGTAAAACTTAGTGATAAAGTTATTGAAAAGTTAAAAAATTTTTTTGAAGAAAGTGATTTTGAAGATTATGATAATGGCATTATTTTAAATGGAGCTACCGCAGCTTATGTTAGTGGTTGGTATGCTGATATAGCTTATAGAAGAAATTACGCATTAGCAGATACAAATAAAGATGGTGAGATAAATAGTGCAGAGAGTAAAAATATTTTTAATATAGTAGCTTACAAGTCTTTAAGAACCGAAGAAGGAATGGAGATTACTAGTGTTGATAAAATTTATATGAGAAATATTTTTTCTCAATTTGATAGAAATTATAAAACAAGCATTTCAAAGGCATTAAATCAAGATATTTTAGAAGATGTTGATATGAATGGCGAACTTACTATGAGAGAGATTTGGGGTGCTGATGAGAAAGGCATTGCTATAAAAGATGTTTATAGCTCAGGTTCGGCTAGTTTTAGTGGTGCAGGTGCTGGTAATATTGCAAATATATTAAGTGGTATTAAAATTGAAGTTCGTAGTGCATATAGTAATCTTAGAATTGATAAATTAATTAACAAAAAAGAATTAGCAAATATGAAGCTAAATGAAGTTGTAGAAAAGCTTAAAACAAAAGATTTTACAACTCTTAGCAAAGAAGATTTAGAAATATTAGAAACTTTAAATTTAGATAAAGTATTTAAAGATGAAAAATTAGAAGAAATTTTAAAAATTAACAAAAATACTTTTGATAGCTTGGGTGCTAGATTTGATGATTTTATTAATTTTACGCAAGATTTCATAAAAGAATTAAACGAACAAAATCTAATAGATATTAGAGTTTAAAATTATAAAAAGGAGATTTATGAAAAATTTTAGTGAATTTATTGCCAAAAATTTAGCAATACTTGTAGTAGTTTGCACCATAGCAGCATTATATTTTCCTAGTATGAGTGCGGTTTTAAAAACTAGTTATATTAATTATATTCTAGGAATTATTATGTTTGGTATGGGTCTTAGCGTTAGAGCAAGTGATTTTAAGGAATTGTTCTTAAGACCTAAAGATGTTATTTTAGGAATTTTTGCACAATTTTTAATTATGCCATTTATTGCATTTGTTCTTATTGTTTTGTTTAAACTTGATATTGCTTTAGCAATAGGTGTTGCATTAGTAGGTGCATGTCCTGGTGGAACTAGCTCTAATGTTATTAGTTATCTTAGTAAAGCTGATGTGGCTTTATCTGTTAGCATTACAAGCTGCACCACGCTTTTAGCTCCATTGCTTACTCCTTTTATTACTTATTTATTAGTTGGAAAAAGTATTGATATAGATACTTTAGGAATGTTTTTAAGCATTATTCAAGTCATTATTATTCCTATTGTAATAGGGGTTTTAACGCATAAGTTTTTACCTAAATTAACAAATAGCTTACAAGGTATTTTGCCATTAATTTCAACCATAGGTATCGTTGTAATTGTTATGAGTGTTGTAAGTGCTAGTGCTAGTAAGATTTTAGCAAATATCGGAATAATTTTTATGGTAGTGATTTTACATAATTTATTAGGATACGCTTTAGGTTTTTTGGTTGCAAGAATTTTTAAACTACAATTAGCAAAACAAAAAACCTTAGCTATTGAAGTAGGTATGCAAAACTCAGGATTAGCAGCAACCTTAGCAGCTACTCATTTTGCTACTTATCCATTAGCTGCTGTTGTAGCGGCTTTATTTAGTGTTTGGCATAATATTTCTGGCGGAATATTAGCAAGTATTTTTAGAAAATTTAATTAAGCTAATTCCTAATTCAAATTCTTATAATTTTTAAAGGAATTTGAATTAGGCTTTTATATCAAGCAATTTTGTTTCGCTAAGTTCATTTATAAAGTCTTTTGTATAAGATATAAAATCTCCTAGCTTATCGTTATTAATTAAATCCTTTAATTTATCTTCGCTTATATTAAGACTAATAGCAAAATCTTTTAAGAGTTTCTTTTCATCATTTGTAAGACTTTCTAAGCCTTGATTTTTTAGTTTTGCTAAGGCTGCTAACTTTTTTAATTCTTCTAATTCTTTTTCTTTTAATTTATCACTATTTTTAAAAATTACTTTAAATGTATCTATAGGATTACCAATTTCATTTTCACTTGTTTTACAATCAGCTATATATTTATGGATTTTATCTTTACCATTAGCCCCTAAATATTCGCCAAATGTTATCACCCCATCGAGGTTTTTATCATCATTTAAGCTTATATCTAAAGCCTTGCTAATATCCATACTCTCACCTTCTGGCAAAGCTACCATACTAGGTAAATATGTGTCTACTATAGCATATGAAATTAGTTCTTCTTCAAGTGTTTTTTCGTTTATTACTATTTCGGAAGCTTCACTAAATACCGTAAATGTATATTTAAATTCCTTGCCCCTTAATTCTCCATCATTATTCATATCAGCTGCTAGAAGATTTCTTCTATATGCAATATCACTAAACCACCCAGCTACAAAGCTAGCTGCATCTTTATCTAAGATAGTGCCTTTGTCGTTTTCAATGAAATTATCGCTATCAAAAAATTCTTTTAATCTATTTAGATTTTTTTCATTTATTTTTACACCGATATTATCTTTATCAAATCCAAAAAATACATTATAATCTTGTTCTTTATTTGTTTTAATCTCAAAATTATTTTTTTCTATATGATAATTTAAATCTTTTAGCTCAACCTCATTTAACTCGTGCTTTTTAACATCAATTTTCCAAGCTACCGGCATATTTTTACTAGCACTTATATCGTGTATCATAAATAATCCTTAATGTTTATTGCTTTAAATCGGCTAGATTACAAAAATCTTAATTCCTATTTCGTAATTCTTATAAATTTTCATGGAATTTGAAATAGGAATTTAATCTCCGTATTTTATGCAGTTTATTCCGAATTTATCTCTTATTTTTGATAAGGTTTCGTTTAGTTTTTTGCTTTTTTCATTAGTGTTGAAAATATCTTCGCAATAAGTTTTATCAAGATTATTTGCACTTATTCCAAGATAATAAACATTATTGTTTTTAGCGTTTTTCATTAGTATTTCAAAGCCTTTTAATGAGTTTTCTAGTAGGTTTTTTTCGCTAAAAGGTTGGATGAGGTTTAGGCTTGTATGCTCGTAATTAGCTCCGTATTTTATGCTTACATCAATTTTTCTAGGATGAAAGCCGTTTTTGCTTATCCAAACGCTTAAATATCTAGCAAGGATTTTTATCCTACGCCTTAGCTCTTCATAATCACTTATAGGTTTAAAACTTTTTGATATTGCGTGGCTTTTGATATCTTTTATCTCTTCTACTTTTTCATTATCAATGCCTTTAATTCTAGCGATGATTTTTTTGCCGTGTTTGCCGTATTTATCTAATAAATATTCTTTTTGCAATAATTCATCTAAAGTATTTACACCATAAGCTCTTAGATATTTTTGAATTTCTTTACCAATTCCAGCAAAGTCTTTTATATCAACGCCTTTAATTGCGTTCTGCATATCGTATTCCATTCTAATGCCGAATGGTTTTGCTAAATCTGTTAAAAATTTTGCACCCCATTTGCTATGATTTATCCCTATACTAGCTGGTAAGCCAAATTTTTCTAAGAGTTCTTTTTGCAAATATTTTGCATAATCTAGTGCTTCGGTATCTTTTTTAAAGCCTTCTAAATCTCCAAAAAACTCATCAATGCTAAATTGCTCAATTACAGGGATTTTGCTTTCTAAAAAAGTCTTTACCTTAAAGCTTAGTTCTTTATAATGCCTTATATTGCTTCTTGCGATTTTTAAATTAGGGCATTTTTGATAAGCGATATTTAATTTATCTCCTACTTTTATTCCGTATTTTTTAGCTTCATAAGATACTGCAATGGCTGTAAAATGCTTGTAATCAATATTTTTTATGGGGGTTTTATTAACTTCTATTGAAGTCATAAAAGCGATTTTGTTTTCTACATATTTTGCATCTTGTGTGAAAAAATCTTCATTACTTCCTGCATAAATTACGCAAGGAACATTGCGTAATTCTTCGTTTATAAGTCTTTCGGCATTTACAAAATAGCTATCAAAATCTATATGTAATTTCATTAAAATCTGTTTTTATATATTTGTAAAAACTCATTCATAGGTGTTGCACCTTTATGATAATAAAATCCTTGTAATTCATCGCAGCCTAATTCTTTTAGACAATTTACTTGCTCAATTGTTTCAACGCCTTCAGCTACAACTCTTTTATTCATAGTTTTTGCGATTTTTATAATCCCTATTATGATTGCTTTTGAGTTTTCATTTATCAAATCACAATCTTTAGTATTTAATCCATCTATAAAACTTTTATCAATTTTAATAGTATCAATAGGAAGATTATTAATATAAGATAAAGAACTATAATCTTTACCAAAATCATCAATACTTATTAAAAATCCTATCGCTTTTAATTTTTCTAATATTGTTTCGCTATTTTCTCTTAATCTATATCTTTCAGTAATTTCTATATCTATTAGGCTAGGGCAAATGTTGTATTTTTTCATATTTGCTACTAGATAATTTATCATATCTTTATGATGAAGATGTTTTGCTGAAATGTTTATGCTAATAGGAATATTTATTCCGATAGTTTGTAGATATTTTAAATCTTGAAATACTCTTGCGATTACAAATTTTTCAAGCTTTATAATTAGGTCGGTTTTTTCTGCAATTCTTATGAATTTTTCTGTATTTTCAAATTTATCATTTCTCTTCCAGCGAATTAAAGCTTCTGCACCTTTTACTAGATTGTCATTAGCTCCGATTTTTGCTTGATAAAATACATCAAGCTCGCCTTTTTCTAAAGCTCTTTTTAAATCGTTTTCTAATTTAGCTTCACTATCAATTTGAGCTTTTACTTCTTCTGAATAATTGCAATATAATTTATCCTTTTGAACGCTTGAAAGTAGTGCAGCTTTATAAGTATCATTTATTATTTGACTATAATTATCGCTTGTTAGTATGCTAAAGCCAATCCCTACGCTTTGCTCATATATCCCATCGCTTCCAAAATTAATGCTTTCGCTAAAGCATTCGTGTAGTTTAACAGCCATAGTATCAAAGCATTTTTGAACCTCATTCGCACAAGGGAATGCTAATAAAAAGTCTCCATTACCGCTAATTTTTGCAATTTTTGAATCCGTTAATGTGGTTGAAAAGCTAGAAAATCTATTTGCTAATTCTAAAATAATCTTATCAGCTAGATTAAAACTTCTACTTTTTAATAGGTTTTGATAGTCTTTTAGATAAATATAGCTTACTATTATTGGGCAATCTGATTTTTCGTAAAGTTCTAAAATATCTAATAAGAATTTTTGTTTTTTTGGTAATTTGGTTAAAGAATTATAATTTTCTTGATAATATATATCGTTTAAAACTTCATTTAAAGAATCAGCGATTTTTTGAAATTCGCTATATGTTAAGTCTTTTGATAGGTTTAATGGTTTATGTTTTTTAACAGAATTTGCCAAAAGCTCAGCGAAATTATCAAAATCTTTTTTTACTTTTCTTAGTCTTCTTTGATATATTCTATTACTTGCTAAGGCTGCTACAAAAACGGTTATAGTGAATACAAAAAATTGAAATAAGGTTTGGTCTTTGTTTTGTTGTAATCTAATTTGAAGGCTTTCATTGCTTATATTATGCACTCTATGATGTTCTTCAATCCTTTTAACTTCGCTAAAATATCTAAAAGTCCCAAAAACTGCTCCCGCAATTTCAACTAACAAAAAAGTTGTAACAACAAAATTTTTAAAAGAATTAGATAAAATTGAGCGTGTTTTTTTCATACCTTACCCTACCTAAACATTTTTATTGACGCCTTTGCTTCTTCTTTTTCCATATAATTACGAACTGACTCTTGAGCGTTTTTATTTATTAAATAATTTTTTATTTGTTCTTTTGCCATTTCATAAGATGCGCCGTTCATTTTATCCTTATTTAGGTTATAAAATCTTATAATTTCATCATCACTTACATCTTTCATATAATTTTGTGCTATTAAATCAAATAATTTTCTTTTTAAAATCTCATCTTTTATATTATCACTTAAGATTTTTATCTTATCTTGATTATGTTCTATGAAAGTGTCTAAACTTACATTATTTGCTGCTGCTATTTTTGATAATTCTTCGTTTATTTCTATTTGATTTACTCCTAATTTAAAATTTTTAGCAAGTGAAGTGCATATTTTATTTTGAATTAAAAGTTTTAAAGCTTCGTTTTGGTCTATATTCATATATTGTGAAACTTCTAATATATCAATGTTTGTAATAGGTTCATTATTTACGCTAGCAATTATTGAAGCAATAGGATTTGCTTTTAAAAATGCACTAATAATTAGCACATATAAAATTTTTCTCATTATTTACCTTTAAGTGATTTTAAGTGATTATAACTACAAAAAATTCACAAAAGGCTAATAATAATGATAGTTACTAGATTTGCACCCTCTCCAACGGGGTTTTTACACATTGGTGGGCTTAGAACTGCACTTTTTTCTTATCTTTATGCTAAAAGAAATAATGGTAAGTTTATTCTTCGTATTGAAGATACAGATATGGCAAGAAATAGCGAAGAGGCAACAAAGGCTATTTTAGAAGCGTTTAAATGGGTTGATTTAAAAGTTGATGGAGAAATCACATATCAAAGTAAAAGAATGGATATTTATAAAGAATACATTCAAAAATTACTTGATAACGGAAATGCTTATTATTGTTATATGAGTGAAGACGAATTAAACTCGCTAAGAGCAGAGCAAGAAGCTAGAAAAGAACGCCCTAAATATGATGGAAGATATAGAGATTTTAAAGGAGAGCCACCAGCAGGAATTAAACCTGTTGTTAGAATTAAAGCACCACTTGATGGAGAAATTATTGTAAATGATGGTGTAAAAGGCGAAATAAGATTTAATGCTGCTGATATTTTAGATGATTTTGTAATTGCTCGTGCTGATGGCACACCTACTTATAATTTCGTTGTAGTTGTTGATGATGCTTTAATGGGTGTAACTGATGTAATTCGTGGAGATGATCACCTTTCTAATACTCCTAAGCAAATAATTATATATGAAGCTCTAGGCTTTAAAGTTCCTAATTTTTATCATTTAGCAATGATAAATGGAGAAGATGGCAAAAAGCTTAGTAAAAGACACGGAGCAACCGATGTTATGGAATACAAAGCTATGGGGTATTTACCTGAAGCATTGCTTAATTTCTTACTTAGACTTGGCTTTTCTAATAAAGACCAAGAGATTTTTTCTATGCAAGAAATGCTAGATTGCTTTACTTTTGATAATGTTAGCAAAGGTGCAAGTACATATAACGCACAAAAGCTAGAATGGATAAACGCTCATTATATAAAGACTTTAAGCGATGAAAGATTAGTGAATGCTTGTAAAGACTTAGGATTTGACTTTTCAAGTATTAAAAATTACTCGTTTTTATTAACTATGTTAAGAGAAAGAGCAAAGACTTTAATAGAATTAATTAATAGTGCAAAGATTATAGTAAATGCTCCTAGCGCTTATGAAGAAAGCGGAGTTGCAAAATTTGTAAATGAGAATAGCAAAGCATTATTTGCTAAGTTTGTAAATGAGTTTAAAGATGCAAAAACTGAAGCGGAATTTGAATTAGGAATTAAAGAATTTTTAGAAAACAATAACGCTAAGCTAAAAGACATAGCTCAATTAATAAGATTAGCATTAACAGGAACTACTGTAAGTCCTAGCATTTATGCTATGATGGAATTTTTAGGAAATGAAGAAATAAAGGCAAGATTTAATAAATTTTTAAAGGAGATTGTATGAATAATTTAAAAGAAAGAGCATTAGAGTATCACTTAGGTGGTAAGTTAGCAACGGCGATAAAAACGCCTATGAAAGAATACGAAAGCTTAAGTTTGGCGTATTCTCCAGGGGTTGCATATCCATGTGAAGAGATTGCTCGTGATGCGGATTTAGCTTATAAATACACTAGTAAAGGTAATTTAGTAGCAGTTATTAGCGATGGTTCGGCTGTTTTAGGTCTTGGCAATATCGGTGGTATTGCAGGTAAGCCTGTTATGGAAGGCAAGGCGTGTTTGTTTAAAAAATTTGCAGGCGTTGATGCTTATGATATTGAGCTTAGCACTCAAGATACCGAAGAAATAATAGCAGCAGTTAAAGCGATTGCTCCTAGTTTTGGCGGAATAAATCTTGAAGATATAGCAGCTCCTAAATGTTTTGAAATTGAAACAAGACTTCAAGATTTAGGAATTCCTGTAATGCATGACGATCAGCACGGAACTGCAATTATTAGTGCTGCAGGTCTTATAAATGCTTGTGATTTAATAGGTAAAAAGCTAGAAGATTTAAAAGTAGTTGTTTGTGGAGCAGGTGCAGCAGGAATTGCAAGTGCTAAAATATACAAAACTTTAGGTGTTAATAAGATTTTCTTAGTAGATTCAAAAGGCGTTTGCAATACAAAAAGAACTGATTTAAACGAGCATAAATTAGAATTCGTAAGAGAATGTGATGAAGATACTTTAGCCGAAGTTATTAAAGGAGCTGATGTTTTCTTAGGACTTAGCAAAGCAGGAGCTTTAAGCGAAGAAATGCTAAAAACTATGGCAAAAGATCCTATCGTATTTGCTTTAGCAAATCCTGACCCTGAGATTTTACCTGAGCTTGCGAAAAAGGTTCGCCCTGATGTAATTATTGCAACAGGAAGAAGCGATTATGATAACCAAATTAACAATGTTTTAGGCTTTCCGTATATTTTCCGTGGAGCTTTAGATGTTAGAGCTAGAAAGATTTCTATGGCTATGAAAATTGCTGCTGTAAGAGCTTTAAGCGAATTAGGAAGACTTGAAGTTAGTGAAAAAACAAAAAAATTATATGGCAAAGATTTAAAATATGGAAAAGATTTAATAATTCCAAAACCTTTTGATGATAGGGTAAAAGCTTATGTTAGCACAGCAGTTGCAAAGGCTGCAGTTGATGAAGGAATAGCTTTAGTGAAAGATTTTGATGAGAAAGCATATTTTGAAAGGCTTTTAAATGAAGGTAATTAAAAATACTTTAGTTTCAACTTATCTAGCTAAAATTAGGGATAAAAACACATCTTGCAGGGATTTTCGTGAGCATATCAAAAAGCTTAGTGGTTTTGTGATTTATGAGGCTTGTGAGTTTTTAGCAACTGAAAAAGTAGTAGTTCAAACTCCGTTAATGCCTTGCGAATGCGATGTAATAAGTGATGATATTGTAATTGTTCCTATTTTAAGAGCAGCTTTGGGTATGAGTGATATTGCACTTGATTTATTAGGTAAAGCTAGTGTGGGATTTTTAGGAATTCAACGCAATGAAGAAACGCTTGAGCCTGAGTTTTTCTTTGAAAAATATCCACAAGATATGCAAAATAAAACTGCAATTATAATTGACCCTATGTTTGCAACGGGTGGAAGTGCGATTGCAGCAGTAAATAGATTAAAATCAATAGGTGTAAAAAAGATAATTTTTGCAAGTATTATTGCAGCACCTGAGGCAAGAGATAAGATGAAAGCAGTTCACCCTGATGTAGCTTTAATTACTGCTTGTCTTGATAAAGGGCTTAATGAAAAAGGCTATATTGTTCCAGGTTTAGGCGATGCTGGAGATAGAATATTTAATACTTTAAAGGACTAATATGAAAAAGTTATTATTAAGTTTAGGTTTATTTTCGTTTTTAAATGCTGATATTGTTACTATAAATATTAGCGAGTATGATTTTTCTAATAAAGATTATACTTTAATTGATGTTAGAATGCCTAGCGAATACGCTGCAACAGGTGTAGTAGATGGTGCTAAATTAATCACATTTTTAAAAGAAGATGGCACTATAAATGCTGAATTTATAGATGAGGTAGCGAAAAACTACTCTAAAGATAGCAAAATTGCCATTATGTGCAGAAGCGGTAAAAGAAGTTTAGCAGCTGCTAAAATGCTTGAAAAAAACGGCTTTAATGATATTTTAAATCTTGACGGCGGAATGAACGAGCTACTTAAAACTAATATAAAATTAGTTCCTTATAAAAACTAATTCTTAATTCCTATTTCAAATTCTTTTTGAAATAGGAGCTTATTTAAGTATTCCTTGATAGCCCGTGTCAAAAAGGGCTTGATTTATCATGCTTTCATTAAGTTCTTTATCGCTTTTAATTATTGCATTTTTTGTATCTAAACTCACATTTACTTTTGTTACGCCATCAATTTTTAGTAGTGCCTTTCTTACAATTGCAGTGCATAATGGACAATGCATTTTAGGAACTTCTAGTGTGTATTCATAGGCATTTAAAATGCTAAAAAATAAGCTTAAAAATATTAATTTTTTCAAATCATTGCTCCTATAATTTCAGGATAAAATACAATTAATAATAAAATTATTCCTATTACAAATAGTTTTGTTTTATTGTTTTTGTTTAGCTTTTTGTATAAAAATATAAAGTAAAGCACGCAAGTAGCAATACCTAAATAAATTCTAAAAGGTGCTAAAAAATCAAAATTAACAAGGCTTACTCCAAATATTAAAAAGCTAATAGCTCCAACACAACAAAGGCTAGAGCTAATAGCTAATAAAAATATTGAAATTAAATATTTTTTCATATTTGTTTTGAAGTGTATTCATAAACAAATTCGCTAGGCGAATAATAATCTAGTGTATTTGAATCAACTTCAGCATATACATAGCCAAAATTATTAAGTGGTGCTTGAGCTGGGCGTGGAGTTAGCACAAAATCTCTTTGCGTGTTAAATTCGCACCAACACATTTCCCAATTTCCGAATTGAAATTCTATTAATTTTTGTATTTGGCTATCGTTATTATCTAGTTTGAGTGATAATTTAACCTTAGCTACATCAGCAGGATCGCATGGAATCCAGCCATAGCCTTTTAGATAAAATTCCGCTCTACAATGTTGAGCTTTTGTGATGTTTTCTTTACTACCCATTGCAGCGTAAAATCTACTTTCGCCCAAACGAATTCCAAAGCATTCTCTAGCAGGTATATTTACACTTCTTAAAAGTGCTACGAATACCGAGCTAATATCAGTGCATTTTCCATAAAGCTTTTTACTTTCTAAAATAGCTTTAGCATCGCCAATTCCACATCCAATTACGCTTTCATCACGAGTAAAATTAAGCGCTACCCAATTATAAATCGCTCTTGCTTTTTCTAAATCACCTTTTATTCCTTTTGTAATGTTTAGAGCATATTCTTTTACTATTCCGCTAGTGAAAATATGTTCGCTTGGCTTTAAGTATTTTGCTATGCTTTCGTCTAGCTTTTCGTTTTCGTTAAAATTAACTTTTGAAAAATCAGTAATTCTATCGTGAGTTTTAATATTAAATTTTGTAATCAACTCAGCTTTTACATTAGAAAAACTTGCATATAAACTATTTGTTTCAAAATCACTTAAGTAAATTTCATTGTAATTACCACTATTTATAATATCGCTTGTAAGGTATTGATAGGGGCGTGACTTTGGTAATGGAAGCCAGATTTTGCTAACTTCGCCTAATTCATTTAGATTATGCTTTAAACATACTGAGTATTCTTTACTATCGTCTTTTGTTGCTTGATTACAATTTATTGAAGTGGTTTCATTCGCACTTAGTAAAGTGTTTGCTGCAACTGCAGACGATAAAGTTAAAAATGTTCTTCTTTTCATAACTTTATCCTTGTGTGAAATAAAGTTTAATTTTAAATTGTTTTATTTAATAATAAATTTAGTTTTTTAATACTTTTTATGTTATTATTGATTTTTTACATTTTTTTAAAGGAAAATTATGGCTAAAGATGATGTAATAGAAATTGATGGCGAAGTTATTGAAGCACTTCCTAACGCTACTTTTAAGGTTGAGCTTGATAATAAGCATGTAATTTTATGCCACATTGCAGGTAAAATGAGAATGCATTATATTAAGATTATGCCAGGAGATAGAGTAAGAGTGGAATTAACTCCTTATAGTCTTGATAAAGGTCGCATTACTTATAGACACAAATAATTTAGCACTTTTTATGGTGCTAAACTTCTAATTTATTTTTTCATTTTATTTACCATTCATTTATCTTTGGGGGGGGGTATTATTACTCCGAAGGAGATAAAATGAGTGATTTAGCAATAAATGAAAATCAAAATGAAAACAAATATGATTTGTTTAAGGGTGTTTTATTAGTAAATAATAATGATGTTACTCAATATGGTTTAATTTATATGAGTGAAATAGAAATAACTGCAAAATCTAGCATTAACTATGAAGATGCGGAAAAATCTTTAAAAAATTTAGCTAGTTATTTAGGATTTAATTGTGTTTTAAACATAGTAAGAGATAACTATACTGAAAGTATGGAAACTTCAGGAACTATTGATACAAAAGGCAGGGTAAGTAGTTTTTCTAATTCTTATAGTTCTACATCTACAGTAAATACAGAAACTAAAGTAAATAATAATTTTAGAATAAAAGGCACTTTAGCAATTATAGGCAAGTTAAATCCTAATGGAGAAAGCCTAAACTTAAATGCTATTTTAGAAAGAACAAATGTGGTGTATGAATGCCAAAGCACTACTCAACCTATTTACGAAGCAAATTGTGCTTTAGAGAGTTTAGATAACAAAAGTAAAATTGTTTTAATATCTAGTGCTTCTTTAATAGTTCTTTGTCTAATCCCTAAGATTGGTTTTGCTTTTGCATTTGTTAACCTTGTTATTATCGCTGCTTTTTATTTTATAATAAATAAAATTAGGAAAATACCACATAATACATTGCGAATTTGTGAACCAAATTTAAAAAAATTGATTTCACAATATGGCGATGAAATGATAACTATTTATAAACTTACTTCAAAAACTAGCATTAAACATATAGGAGAATAAATGAAAAATTTAATAAATAATTTAGCTGGTCTTAAAGAATGTGAATTTGCAAAGGCTTTTCATAAAAATGCCACATATGGCACAACTAACATAAATGAGTTATTAAAATATGCAAAAAACGATGTATTGAAAAAACTTATTTTAATTGCAATTACCACAATAGTAGTAACTTTTTTATTTAGTAACGGTATTTTTTCTTTATTGCTTGCATTATTGCCATGGATTATTATTGCTGGAGTAATTTATGTAATATTTAAGGCATTAAAGAAATTTAAAATATTTTAATTAATACGGAAGTTAATTTCAAGTGGAATTTAAATCCGTAATTAAATAATTTTCAAAATTTACAAATACTTTTTTAAATTATAGCTTGATATTAAATTGTTAAAAAATCTTTAGAATTTGAATTCGGAAATACAAATAAATCTAATATTTAAACTTATATTAATTTTGTTGTGATATCATCAGCACTTTTGCAATTTATCTGTGTGAAGAAGTAATATTTAAGTGAATTTTCCACCGTTTAAATATTAGTTGGTAATTCGTGATACCTAAAAATGCAGATTGTAAAAAAGTGGAAAGCAAATTATTTTTTAGGAGACAAGATGAAAGTAAGACCATCTGTTAAGAAAATGTGCGACAAATGTAAAGTCGTTATGAGAAAAGGCGTTGTTCGTATTATTTGCGAAAATCCAAAACACAAACAAAGACAAGGATAAGGTATGGCTCGTATTGCAGGTGTTGATTTACCAAAGAAAAAAAGAATTGAATATGGCTTAACTTATATCTATGGTATAGGTTTATTTACTTCACGCAAAATTTTAGCTGCTGTTGGTATCGATCCAAACAAGCGTGTTTATGAACTAAGCGAAGATGAAGCAGCAACAATTCGTAAAGAAATCCAAGAACATTATTTAGTTGAGGGTGATTTAAGAAAACAAGTTGCTATGGACATTAAAGCTTTAATGGATTTAGGTTCATATCGTGGTTTAAGACATAGAAAAGGTTTACCAGTGCGTGGTCAAAAGACTAAGACAAATGCTAGAACTCGCAAGGGTAAGAGAAAAACCGTTGGTGCAAAAGCGTAAGGATAGATAATGGCTAAGAGAAAAGTAGTTAAGAAAAAATTAGTTAAAAAGAATATTGCAAAAGGTGTAGTATATATTAGTGCAACTTTTAACAATACAATGGTAACAGTTACTGATGAAATGGGAAATGCGATAGCATGGAGTAGTGCAGGTGGATTAGGTTTTAAAGGTTCTAAAAAATCAACTCCATTCGCAGCACAACAAGCTGTTGAAGATGCTTTAAATAAAGCTAAAGAACACGGAATTAAAGAAGTAGGTATTCGTGTTCAAGGTCCTGGTAGCGGTAGAGAAACTGCTGTTAAGAGTGTTGGTGCAGTTGAAGGTATTAAAGTTACTTTCTTAAAAGACATTACACCATTAGCACATAATGGTTGCAGACCACCAAAACGCCGTCGTGTATAATATAAGTATAGGAATATAGGAGAAAATAGTATGGCAAGATATACTGGACCAGTAGAGAAAATTGAAAGAAGATTAGGCGTTAGCCTTGCAATGAAGGGTGAAAGAAGACTAGCTGGTAAGAGTGCTTTAGATAAAAGACCTTATGCACCAGGTCAGCATGGTCAAAGAAGAGGTAAAATTAGCGAATACGGCTTACAATTAAGAGAAAAGCAAAAAGCTAAATTTATGTATGGTGTAAGCGAAAAGCAATTTAGAAAATTATTCCAAGAAGCTGCAAGAAAAGATGGCAACACAGGTGCTATTTTAATTCAATTCTTAGAGCAAAGACTAGATAACGTAGTTTATAGAATGGGATTTGCTACAACTCGCCGTTTTGCAAGACAACTTGTAACTCACGGACATATTTTAGTAAATGGTAAAAGAGTAGATATTCCAAGTTATAGAGTATTACCAGGTGCTAAAGTTGAAGTTGTAGAGAAGAGCAAAAACAATCCTCAAATCGTAAGAGCAGTAGAACTTACAAATCAAACAGGTATTGTTGAGTGGGTAGATGTTGAAAAAGACAAAAAATACGGAATTTTCACAAGAAAACCTGAGAGAGAAGAAGTTGTCATTCCTGTTGAGGAAAGATTCATAGTAGAGCTATACTCTAAGTAATAAGGAGTAGCACATGAGAAAAGTAGTTACAACAGCTCATATGCCAAATGAATTTACTATTGAAAATATCGGCGAAAACAAAGCACGCATAAGTGCTTGGCCTTTTGAAATTGGTTTTGGCATTACATTAGCACATCCACTGCACAGGCTTTTACGCCTTAGTGCAATTGGCTATGCAGCAACTGCTATTAAAATTGATGGCGTAAGTCATGAGTTTGATAGCAAAAGAGGTATGGTAGAAGATATTTCTTTATTTATTATCAATATTAAAAATATGCGTTTTAAGATTAAAAACGAAGATAGTAAAAGAGAAGAAGTAAGCTTTAGCTTTAAAGGGCCAAGAGAAATTAAAGGTAGTGATTTAGCTAATAATGTAATTGAAGTTGTAAATCCTGATAACTACATTGCTACTATAAATGAAGATACTGAGTTAGATTTTACATTAGTTATTGAAAAAGGTATTGGCTATGTAGCAAGCGAAGATTTAAGAGAGAAAACTGATAGTAGTTTTATAGCTCTTGATGCGTTTTTTACACCAGTTAGAAATGCAAACTATTCAATAGAAAAGGTTTTACATGAAGATAATCCTGACTATGAAAAAATTGTATTTGAAATAACAACTGATGGTCAAATAACTCCTGAAGATGCGTTTAAGAATGCTTTAGATGCTATGTATCAACAAATGATGGTATTTAACAAAATAGCAACTACAAGCCCAAGATTAATTGGCGAAGAAGATACAGAAGAGTTTGATTTCTCTGCTTTACTTAAGAGTGTTAAAGAACTTGGCTTAAGCGTAAGAAGTAACAATGGTTTAGAAAAAGCTGGCATTGAATTTATAGGCGAATTAGCTTTAATGAGCGAAAACGATGTAAATAATTTAAAGAATGTTGGTAAGAAATCAGTAGAAGAAATTTTAAATGCTATGAAAGAAATAGGCTATCCAATAGGTTCTAACTCTGTTGAGGCTTATAAAGATAAACTTATTGAAAAAATAAAAGAAATAAAGGATAATAAATGAGACACGGACACGGATACAGAAAGCTAGGTCGCACTAGCACTCATCGTGCAGCTTTATTAAAAAATTTAAGTATTGCAATTATCAAAAATGGTAAAATTGAAACAACTTTAGAAAAAGCTAAAGAATTAAGATCTTATATTGAGAAATTAATCACTCGTGCAAGAGTTGGAGATTTTAACGCTCACAGAGCAGTATTCGCAGCTTTACAAGATAAAGAATGCACAAATAAATTAGTTACAGAAATAGCACCAAACTATAAAGAAAGAAATGGTGGCTATACAAGAATTATTAAAACAAGAACTCGCCGTGGTGATGCGGCTACAATGGCTTATATTGAGCTAGTATAATTATTGAGTGCTTCGGCACTCAAATATTATGAATAAAATCACACTTCCTTACAATCAAACTTTAGAAAACTACATACTCAACAAAGAACTTTACGAATTAGCAAATATCTCACAAAATGCTTATAAATTTTGGAAAAATATCAAATACGCTCAATATCCTAATTCTAGAATTGTATTTTTAGATAAAAGCACTATCGCAAAAAAATATGAGAATTTGATTTCGGAATGTTCTAATTTAAGCGGTTTGGTTTTAGCAAGTGCTTTTTGTTCTATGAGTAATTTAGCTCCATCGCATTTAAACCCAAATAATAATTCAAATCTATTAGAAATAATAAAACTTGTAGAAATTTCAGGGATAAAGTTTATAGATTTAGAAGACTTTTTCAAAAAATTAAATATCCCTAAAAACTCTCATATTTATATTGAAAAATGTTGTTATTTCGCACCTGAGCCATTTGAGAAAAAAATCAAACTAACAAATACTTTATGTTTAGGATATTATTAAGGATTAACTATGCTTACAAAAATAAGAAATATTTTAAATGAATTTAACGCTGATTTTATGCTGATTTTTACTGCAGATTTTCATCTAAGTGAGTATATTAACGAGTATTTTAAACTTAAAGAAATTTTAAGTGGTTTTTGTGGTTCGGCAGGAACTTTGCTAATTAGTAAAAACGAAGCATTTTTATTTACTGATGGTAGATATTTTTTACAAGCCGAAAATGAGCTAAAACAAGATTTTAAGCTAATAAAAAGCCCTGATTATATTAGCTATATTAAAGATAATTTTAACAATAAAACTGCTTTATTAGACTTAAGAACAATCTCTTATACAAATTATTTAAAATTAAGCGAAGTTGCAAAAATAGTTGATTTTACAATAAATTACAATGATTTTCATTCAAGAACTTTGCCAAAGGATAAAGTATTTTATCAAAATCCTAAATTTGTTGATAACATTAACAAAATAAAAAGATTGCAAAATGAACTAAGCGAAAAAAACATAGATTATTGTGTAATTTCAAGCCTTAGTGATATTGCATATCTTACAAATCTTCGTGGAAAAGATGTAGAATACAATCCCGTTTTTTTAAGTTATTTGATTGTTTCTAAAACAAAGGCTTATTTTTATATTGATGAAAATAAATTAAGCGAAATTGTTAAAGATGAAGATTTGATTTATAAAGATTATTTTGAATTTTACGATGATTTAAAGACGCTAAAAGGCAATATAATTTGTGATTTTTTTAATACTAACGCAAAAATTATAAGCCAAATAAAAGCAAATATAATAAATGAGATTTTGCCAAGCACAATGCAAAAAGCATGTAAAAGCGTTAATGAAATTAAGCATTTAAAATACGCTCATTTGCTAGATGGCATCGCACTTTGTAAGTTTAATCACTGGCTTGAAAATACTGATTTATCAAGCGTTGATGAGTGCAAGATTGATGAAGTTTTGACAAATTATAGAGCAGATAATGATTATTTTATAAGCAATTCTTTTGATACTATTGCAGGATTCAATGAAAACGCCGCCATAATTCACTATAAAGCTAAGAAAAACAATGCAAAATTCTTAAATGAAAATGGCTTATTACTCCTTGATAGTGGAGCACAATATGAGTGTGGAACTACCGATATTACTAGAGTTTTTAAGATAAATAAAGCTAGCAAAGAGCAAATTAGAGATTACACCCTAGTGCTAAAAGCAAATATTGCAATCTCAAAAATACTTTATCCAGAAAATATCAAAATGCCATTACTTGATAGTATAGCTAGAAAAGAGCTTTGGCAGTATGGGCTTGATTATTTGCATGGCACGGGTCATGGGGTAGGGTATTTTTTAAATGTTCATGAAGGTCCGCAAGTATTATCACTTAATGCAAATGCTAGCGAGCATACAAGAGTAAAAAGAGGAATGCTAACATCAATAGAACCAGGATTGTATCACGCTAACAAATACGGAATAAGGCTTGAAAACCTTGCTATAAGTGAGTTTGCGATGAGTAGTGAATACGGAGATTTTTTAAGATTTGATATAGTTACTTTGTATCCATTTGAGCTTAGTTTAATTGATTTAAATATGCTAAATACTGATGAAATTAAGTGGCTAAATGATTATCATTTAAGAGTTTTAAATACCCTAAGCCCTTATTTAGATGATTGCTTAAAGAACTTTCTAGCTTATAAATGCCGTGAAATTCCTATTTTAAATTCCACGAATTTTTAAAAGAATTTGAATTAGGAATTTGGTTTAGGAGCGAAAATGAAATATTTCTTTATCGCTATGATTGTGTTTGCAATAGCATTATTAGTTGAAGCGTATCCATATAAAAAATATAGATTTAAGTTGTTTTTAAAATTTATTTTTTGTTTTTATTATTATAAACAACTCTTAAAAGAATACAAACCAAAGGATAAAAATCACAAGCTTTATAATTTTATTGAAAACTTTATTTATTGCTTTAAGTTTTTATTACTTACTCTTATATATTTGCTTTTGTATTGCGGTATATTTGGCTTATTTTTTATGCTAATATATTGATGTTTTAAGAATTTAAAATCAGAATTTGAGCTAAAAAAAGGGGTAAGCAAATGGCTTTTAAAAATGTAGTAATTACAAAAGAACTTGATGAAAAATACAAATTATCTAAAATCTTTAACATTTATAACAGAAGATATCAAACTATCCCAGAAGGAACAGAAATTTTACTTGATAGTGATAAAGAGTGCTTTTTGTTTGAGTGCTATCACTATGAAGATCCAGAGCTAAACCACTTTTATCTTAGTAAGGCTGTATATATGATGTGGTATCAGAATACCTTTATAGAGCTTGTGATAGATTATGATTTTTATGAGATGATTGAAGGCGTGATGTATGATTATATCTATGAGATTTTAGATATAAAAGTGCTTGATGCTACCACTAAAGATAACAAAGAAGGCTTTAATGTAATAAGTTATGATTATATATGTAATGTTTTAGACATTAGGGAAAAATCACCGCTTAGCAAAGATGAAATCTTTAGCGTAGTAAAAGATGCTTTGTTAGCTTGTAAAGGCTACGGAGAAAAAGTATATGTTTTAGATGAGATAACTAAACAAAAGCTAGAGCGAACAAAACTATCGCTAGATGAAGCAAACGAGATTTTAGATATCGCTGGCGATACAAGGTATTTTGATTATGTAGCAAAGCATTTAGACTTAAGATATCTTGGAGTTTTTAACAAATACACCATTTTTTGCGAAGGGGTAAATGATATAAAAGATACAAGAAGTATTGATAAAACTATCGCTTTAAAGTTTTTGGATATTGATACAAATACAAGTCTTAAAAATGCTTTTATGAGAGTTTTTGATATAGATGAGCAAAGTTTGTTAAAAACCTTAAAAAGCGATATGTTTAAGCATGTTAATATCTATGATGAGTTTAGCTCTCGCTTAAACAAAGAATTACATGATACAAAAGAATACAAAGCTTGTGTTGAGTTTGAGGTTATGCATATAACTATTTTAAGGCGTTTTGTAAAAGAGACATCAGGCGCAGTTCGCGTTATAGTAGGCGATAATCCTAGTTATAATTTTGTTCATGCAGTTTGTGGTGAGATTATGAAAAATGAAAATATAACTATGATAAATGATATACCAAAGAAGTTTTATCACAGGTATGCGTGGTATTATGAGGATTTGCTTGATGCTTTTAGACGCGAGAAAGAGTTTTTTAGGGAGCATATAAAAGAAACAGAGCTACTTTTAAAACAATTATCAATACATAAAAAATACGGTGTGCGTGGTTTGAAAACTTTTAGATTTTTTAACAAATACTACAATCCTTTTATGAAAGTTGTTATATTTGGTTTGCAGTTAGCTTGTATTTATGTTGTTTTTAGACTGGCTTTTGTTTTGCTTAAGATTTTTGGTTTGATTTAGTGTAGGTTATTATTAAATAAACTTTATTTTAAAGGTAGGATATGAATGAGTTTTTAATATATCTAGCATATTTTTTAGATAATTTACATGATTTAGCTGGTGGGATTATTAGTATTTTAATTCCTATACCATATGGAGGTTTTATTGCTTATCCTATGCTTTTTGCCCTTACATTTTTTATAGGATTAAAGCTCTATCCTAGATTTATAATAGCTTTATATATTTTATTTTTTTATTTGACTATAAGAGCTGAACTTGTTGGTAAAGTTATCGGTGTGGAATTTGCACTTTTACAACTATTACTACCTGTTGTATTTTCACTATTAATTTGGTGGTTTTATAGGTTAGTAATGAAACAAAATCAAAAATTTATTAAAGTTATATTTTATTTTTTCTCATTTTTAATGATTGCCTTTCACGGAATATTATTAATAAGTCATTTTAATTTACAGCAAAATCCAAAGCACGAAGTAGTAGAACTTAAAAAACCAAATACCTTATTATTAAGCACAATTGAAAAACAAAACTATACGATAGATGGAAAGTTTTTTAAAAGCGTAAAATTGATAGTTGATAAAGAAGTGCAATTGTATGAAGATTATAAAAAATTTGAAAAACGCTTTGAAGAAGAAGCTTCAAAATTACCAACTAGACTTAGCAAAGATAAGCTAATAAATTATGATATTTATGGTTATTATAAACCTTGTAGCTATGCAGTAACAATTTTATATAATTTAAGTTCAAATTTTAGCCCTAATCTTGATAGAATTTATGATTCTTTTACTAGGTTATTTGTTGATAATTATTATCTTGATTTAGATAATTATATAAGTGATTGTTCCAATGATGTTTATAAAAATTATTTAAATAAATTAAAAGGAGAATTCGGTGAAAATATTAAATAAAGAGCGTTTTTGCAATACAAGAAAGGATGAAAATGTTTTATAAAGAATGTGAGCTTTGCTCTTGTAAGATTTCAAAATTAAAACTATATAGCTATAAAAAGGATTTAGGAATTTACACCTTGCAATGTCCTAATTGTAAGGCTTCTTATGTATTAAAGCCTAAAATATCTTTTATGATGATATATGCTATTGTTAGCGAGATTTTTGGATGGGCTGCGTTTTTGCTTCCGTTTTTTTGCGTGTTTTTGTGTAGTGATTTTGTGAGTAAGAATGTTGTATTTTTAATCTTTGTATGGCTTGTATCTTTTCTAGGTATTGGGCTTTTTCTTAGTATGCTTGAACATTATTTAAATTTATTTATATTTTCTAAATTTGTCTTAATTGATGATAATGAGAAATTAGAAGTTAAAAAAACTAGATTAAATAAATTGAAAGATTTTTTCATAAAGCTTGTAAAAAGATGAAAATGTTTTATAAAGAATGCGAGCTTTGCTCTTATAATATTTCAAAGCTAAAATCATTTTCTTATAAAAAAGACTTAGGCATTCATACCTTACAATGCCCTAATTGTAAGGCTTCATATATTCTAAAAGGCAAAATCTCAAGATTAAAAACTAGCGAGATAGTAAGTTTTATTTTTGGTGCTTTAGGTTTTAGCATTGCCTTTTTGATAGCTAGGGATTTTGTGCGTGACGATATTTTAGCTATTTGTGTATTTTTTCTTAGTTTTTTGATTTTATCTTTTGTATTTTCTATTATTCAGCGTTATTTGGATTTGCTAATTTTTGCAAACTTAACTTTAATGAAAGATAGATTTGCTAAAAAATAATTTATTTATAATAAAGGATAGTTATGAAGACTTTTTTAAACTGGATAATAAGTGAGATTAAATCAAATGAAAAATCTTTCATAGCTTTTTCTTTTTCTATTAAAAAATTAAATATTTATTATTATTTATTTTTTGCTTTATACTTGCTTATAAAACCTGATGATATTGCTAAAATATTTCGTATATTTATAGGTGAAAAAGCAGTATATAAAGATATATTTTTATTAATTCCTTTTGTAGGACTTCAAATTATTTTTTTAGTGGTATTTATTCCATCTTTTATAGTGATTTTATTTAACTTATTAATTGATAAAGATAAAATTAATCCTGTTTGTGTGTTAAAAGATTTTTTTCTAGGCTTTGCAATATGTATTCATATTTGTTTTAGCATACTTTATCCCCTAAGTTTGGCTACTCAATCTAATGAACTTTTCTTTATTTGTTTAGTAGCGTTTGTTTTTATATCTATATTGTTATTTGTAATTGCTAAAGAAAATATGCATTATTTTTTTAGCATTATTTTATATCTTACTTGCTCGTTACTTCTTTATGAGCTAATAGATATTTTTTATATTTTAGTTTCTTTTTTGATTTTACTTATAATTTCAGTTTGCATAAGGCTTAGAAGTATTTATTTATTTTTATTGTCAATGCCTTTGATAATTCATTATTTTATAGAGTTTGCACATGGTTATTTTGCAAGTAGTGAAGGCGTTATAGAGCCATTAAAATATTTAGCCGTTATGTTAAGTATATTTGTGATTATTATTGTTTATAACAGATTAAATAATAAAAGCTAATTCCTATTTCAAATTCCACGAATTTTTTAAGGAATTTAAAATAGGAATTTGGTTTATATGTTTTATAAGCAAGATTAAGAAAGTTTTAAAACTTTCTTAGCAGCTTTCACACCTTCTTGCCATAATTTATGCCTTTTTAATACATATTTAGCATCAACTTTTCCACCAAACATAGCACCTAAAAGCGCTCTATTAGCCTTAAAAACAAAAGCAAATAAATGTATAAATATCCAAAAAATTACTAAAAACATTCCTATATTATGTAGTAATGCTATCAAAAATAAAGAGTTTTCGCTAATCAAAACCCCTGCTAAATTTTTATAAGTTTTAATAAGTCCTGTGATTATTATAATAGCCATAATAATTACAAGTCCTAAATATGCAAGGCGTTGCTCTGGTAGATATTTTTCGCAAGGCTCTTCTTCTTTATTAAAAATTATTGCATAGATTAATTTTATGCTTTTTTTAATATCGCCTTTTTTTGGAAGCATTGAAAAATCTTTGCGTAAAATATAAAAAGTAATATGTAAAAACACAAAAAACATCAAGCTAATGCTAAAAATATAATGAACCATCAAACTAATATAATAATCCGTACTCCACGACATTAAAGGTAGTTTATAAATCATATATCTTTTTGCGACAGGCATTTGCAAAATACCACTAAAAATCAATGCAAAAACACTAATCATTATTCCTAAATGAGTTATTTGATTAAATATACTTTGTCTTTTAATTTTCATTTTTCTTCCTTAGTAAAACCCCTGCTAAAACTCCTGCAATAGGGCTTAATAAAACACTTTTAATTATTTTGTCATTACTGGTTATTTTGTTATTTACATCTACTTTCATATGTGCTATTCCTTGAGTGTTGTTTGCGTGTTTTTTGCTTATTGCTTCTTGAATTTTTTCAAACGAAATCGGCGATACATAAAAAGTAGCAGTTCCTCCGTTTTGTTTATCTCCATAAATATATGTGCCATTATCTTTGGCTAATTCTTTGTATTCTTGTGCTTTTTTTAAGGCTAGTAATTTTATTTCTTCTTTATTTGCATATATCATTGCGTTTTTAGGACAAGCACTCACGCAAGCAGGCGTGCTAATATCAGCACATAAATCGCATTTATACATAACCCCACCACCTGCTAATTTGGGCGCTATTTTAAGATAAACTCCAACTCCTGCTTGTCTTTGTGGTATGTGCCAAGGGCAAACATCTTTACATTTTGCTCCACCAAAACAAACATTAGGGTTAATTTTAACAGCTGAATTATCTTTGCTAATTGCTCCAAACGGACATATTTTAAGGCAAGTTGGCTCATCACAATGCATGCAATGTCTTGGGATATTTATGTTTTTATTATCTATGTTTAATTTTTCAACATAGATGAAATTATAAGGATTTAGTCTATTTATCTCATCTTTTTTGTCTTGATAATCTTCATAAAATTTTTGTGGATAATAGTTTGGTATATTGCTTATTGGTTTAGGAAAAACATCTTTATTTTTTGTTTTACAAGCGCTTACGCATAAAGGTGTTTTAAATTCAGCACAACCATCGCAAAGGCTTAAATCAATTAGTTTTGCCTTTTTTTCTTGATTTGTATTTGCAAAAACCTTGCTTACACTAGCAATTCCTGCTATTTTTAAAAAATTTCTTCTATCTAAACTCATAATATTCCTTGTTTTTGATAAAGTATAAATATTTTTAAAAATTATGTATGTGATAAAGTTACAATGAAGAAAGTTGAAAATTTTTTAAATTCTATATTTACAAATGATGAGTTAATTAAAAAGTGTTTAGAAAAAGGCTTGTTTAAGACTTATAAAAAGGGCGATGATTTATGGCAATGCCAAGGGCTTATATTTATTATTGATGGAAGTATCAAAATATTTATTGATAATGGCATTAGAAAGATTGATATTTTTAATTTATCAAACGATGAATATTGTTTATTGTCTGCTTCTTGCGTGTTAAACAATATTAGTTTTGATGTGAATATTGAGTTTGTAAAAAACACTAGTGTATGGCTAATTCCTAGCAAAGATTTAGAAGAATTAAGCGAGAAATATTTAGAATTTAAGCAATTAAAATTAGATATTGTTTCAAAAAGACTTAGTGAAATTATGAGATTTTTAGAAGATTTTGCTTTTATGCCGCTTGCAAATCGTGTTTTAAGATACATAAAGGATAATGCAAACAATAATGAATTAAAAATCACTCATGAAGAATTAGCAAGAGCTGTCGGTAGCTCAAGAGAAGTTGTAACAAAAATATTAAAAGAATTAAAAAGTGAAAATAAAATCACAATGCAAAGGGGAATTATTAGGATTTGTGATTAAAGAATTTGAAATAAGGCCTTGATAATGTTAGGTTTAATCTAAATTCCTATCCCAAATTCTTTAAACATAAATCATTTTTCTAACCACACCACTAAAAATAAAACTATCTAAAAGAATTTAAAACATAAATTTGATTTTTCATAATTATTTATATTATAAACTTCACATATAAATTTCTAACTAGCCATAAATCCTACTAAACCCAATCAAACCACACACTAAATCCCAACCACCAGCCCTTTCAAACCATCTATTATCCCAAACTCACACTAAATAACTTAAAAACTTTATCCATATTTTTTCCACATTTTTTCATATTTTTTCTATATTTTTTCATATTTTTACTATATTTTTTTCCACAACTTTTTTACATTTTTTAAATATTTTTAATTTTTTTA
>NZ_JBYJAU010000070.1:0-500 GCF_057802535.1 Campylobacter sp. DY7 | reverse complement strand
GGATAGGCGCGAGCGAGTTTGTCTCTGGCGCGCTCGGTGGTGAACATCCATTTGATGCGCTCGCGGTCGGCGTTTCGCTGCCGCTCCCATGCATCGATTTCTGTGACGAGGTGATGGCGCTCGGCGATGCGGCGGTCGAGGCATTGTCGACGCAACACGCCGATTTCGATCTCGACCATGTTGAGCCAGCTGGCGTGCTTGGGTGTGTAGTGGAACTCCAGGCGCCGCATGAGACGGCGTGCCTCTGGGGCGGGAAAGGCATCGTAGAGGGCGCCCGGGGAGTGGGTTGAGAGGTTATCGAGCACGACGCGGATGCACTCGGCCGCCGGGTAGTGCCGGTCGACCAGATCCCGCATGCACTCGGCAAAGTCCCGGGCGGTCCGGCTGTCGGTGACCTCGACCTTGCGCCAGGGTCGATGAGCATCGAGAAAAACGAACAGGTTGACCGTGCCGTTGCGGCGATATTCGTAGTCGTAGCGCGCCGGCCGGCCCTGTCGCGC
>NZ_JBYJAU010000069.1:0-501 GCF_057802535.1 Campylobacter sp. DY7 | reverse complement strand
GTCGAACAGGAAGGGCCGCTGGTCGGCCCCGAACTCGTGATGGCCGAGCCAGGTCATGAAGCGGCGGCGGAACGGATCCTCCTCCGCCAGCGCGATCGCCCGCCGGTGCTGGGAAAGGAGCGACAGCGCCTGCTGCAACGGGTCGCGGAATGGATGGATCAGGAACGCGTCGGGGAAGCTGATGGCCAGCCCTTCCAGGCGCAGGATATTGTTATTGTTCTTAGATAGATAGCGAGCACCGCCATTGCGGAGCAACACCAGCCGCACATAGTCGCGGAAATTGGCGAGCGTCTCCGCCCGCGGCTCCATCGGGGCCAGCCCGTCGCGGCGCAGATAGCGATTTCCTTCCAGCGCGCGCCAGAAAACCTCCTCGATCGCCTCCGGGCTGTCGAGATCATGGGTCAATCCGTCGCCATGGCCGCGTTCGCTGGCCTCGACATGCCGCTTGCCGCCCAGCTTCGCCCAGCCGTTCGGAGCAAGTGGAAACGGAAGATCGCGATA
>NZ_JBYJAU010000068.1:0-501 GCF_057802535.1 Campylobacter sp. DY7 | reverse complement strand
GTAGGCAGCAAGGTGGCGCACGAGCGCGAGTCCCGCCGTCAGCCGGTCGGCGTCGGGGCGGTCGCCCTGTCCGTAGAGGGTGCGGGCGATGCTCTCGGGGACGGGTGCGCCCATGATCGAGTGGCCGATCTGCGCGGCCAGGGCACGGGTGCCGTTGCCGCGGTCGGTGGCCCACTGGATGAGGGCCACGTCACGCCACAGCGGGATGCCGATGCCGGTGAGCAGGATCGCAGCCTGGCGGGTGTCGAGGTCGGCGGGGTCACCGGTCAGGGCGTCCTCCGCGACGGCGACGAAGTCCGCGAGGGCATCGTCGTCCATCCGCGCGGCCGCGAACGCGATCCGGGCGGCACGCGCCGGGTCGGCGTCGGGGATGCTCGCCCCGGCGGTCTGGGATGCTGCGACCTTCTCGCGCAGCGCGTCCGGGGTCGCGATCTCGGCGACGGGGCGCGGTGCCTCGCCGGTCAGGTGGCTGCCGTAGCCGTCGCTGGCGACGTAGAGCAC
>NZ_JBYJAU010000017.1:0-30454 GCF_057802535.1 Campylobacter sp. DY7 | reverse complement strand
TTATATAAACAATCCTAACTTGTTTTTAAATACTTAATTCCTAATTCAAATTCTTTGAAAATTTCTTGGAATTTGAATTAGGAATTAAGTATTTATATTATCTATTATCGACCTTAAGATTACTTTTAATTAAACTAAAACCTGATTAAAAGAGTAGTAATAATAAGTATTTAACATAAAAATAATTATTTATATTATTTTAATAATAAATATTAATTTCATTTTAAGTTAATTTAGTAATAATTCTCAATTTTAAGGAGAATAAATGAAAAGAAAATTATCTTTAATTGCTATTGTTTCATTAGTATATGCAAACGAGATTGATATAGGTGAAATTGATGTAAATAAGCCTATGTATGAAGTTAATGGGGGGGGGTATTCAAAATATTCAAGTTTTAAAGAATATAATTTCAGTGATACAGAGCCAAATAAAAGAATAGATGAAAGTATCAAGCAAAACTCAAATATTAATTTAAATATGGGGGATAATATTTCTACAAACAAAGCAGAAATCAGCCCAAAAGACTTTAGTATAAATGCAGCGCCGTTTTATCAAAACGCATTTTTAGTAAATGGAATGAGCTTTGATAATGCAATTGATCCAGCAGGTAATCAAAATATAAACGCCTCATCACTTTGGAGAGCGCCTGTTATGGGAGCTCAAGGTAGCGTAATTAATACAAATATTTTAAAAAGTTTAAAGATTTTAGATAGCAATATCAGTGCAAAATACGGCAATTTTGAAGGCGGTGTAATTGATACTAAGCTAAAAGATCCTACGAAAAAATTCGGTGCTAGAATATCTACAAGCTATACGGATGGTAATCTTAATAAAATCATAATAGATGAAGAAAATAGAGCTGATTATGAAACAAGTCGTGGCAAAAACCTAAATAATAATTTTGTAAAACAAAATCAAAATATTTATTTAGAAAGTCGTTTTAGCGATGATTATGGGATTTTGTTTGATTACTCAAGGACAACTTCAACGATAAAAATGCCAACAAAAAGAGAAGTTTTAGCACAAGGATATTTTTATCCTAATCAAAGCAGAAGAAATGAAAACTTTTTATTAAAAGGCTTTATCGCTTTAGATAATCATATAATTAGGCCTAGCGTTATTTATGCTCCTAGCGTTTATAAAGGCTTTTTAGAAGGAGTTATTGATTCTAATTTAGAGGCTAAATTTGGCGGGATAATTTCTAGCGTTGAGCTTTTTAGTGAATTTGATGGCTTTAATATCACTCAAAATTTAGGCTATAGCATTCAAGATAGTGCAAGGTATTTTGATAAAAATATGAAATTTGGCTTTTTTACAAACGAGGTTGCAAACTGGGGAACAAGTACTTTTTCTATGAAAGGTGGATATGGCGATATTAAAGAGCGAACGAAAGAATTAAATTATAAGCTTGATTTAGAAAGCGATGTAAAAGAGTTTAAAAATACAGAACATACTTTTTATACAGGACTTGAACTAAGTCATAAAAAAGCTAGCTATGAAACCTTAAAACATTTAGCAGAATATTATAATCCTACTATTTTACCTGCTGGCGTGGTTTGTAAAGATGGCGATGTGTTTTGCTTAATGGGTGATGTAGTAGATAGAAAAGGAAACACAGGAGCAGGGCAGTATCTAACAAGAGCAACTTTTACTCCGGAATTTAAAACAGGAATTAGCGCAACTAATTTTGATTTATATTTAGAAGATGATATTAAATATAAAAGATTTAATCTAAGATTAGGTGCAAGGGGAAGTTATGATGGCATTATTAAAAAGTTTAATGTAGCTCCTAGAATTACAAGTGAGTTTGATTTATTAGGCGATGAAAGCAACTTCTTTGGAGCTGGATATAATAGGTATTATGGTAAGAATTTCTTCGCATATAAGCTATATGATAATATTTATTCTTATACGCAGTTTTTAAGTAGAACCGATTATAGTGAAGAGTTTAAGCAAACTGGCGGTAAGAAGAATATGTATAATTTTAATGAGTTAAAACGCTCATTTAATGATGAGTTTAGCGTATTTTATAGGGGCGAGTTTAAAAACACAAAGCTTAGTTTAAAATACTTAAAAAGATTAGGAAAAAATCAAGTAGTTTTAAGCGATAAGGAAACTTTAGGCTTAGCTGATATTGATGATGAAAACTTATCAAAAAATTATAAAGTTTATACTAATTTAGGCACTTCAAAAGCTGATATTATAAGCCTTGATATTGCAAATGCAAAAAGTATTGAAATCTTTAATACCTTAAATGATTTTAGTTTAAGCGCAAGTTATACAAAGAAAAAATCAGATTTTAAAGACTATAGAAGCGATGAGTGGGATAGAAATAATCAAGTTAAATACAATGGCGAAATAATCGCTCAAAAAGACCTTCCGATAATTGATTATTACGATAAATACAAAATCACTTTTTTATATAATTTAAACATTCCTGATTATGGTTTAGGAATTGCAAATTTATTTACATTTACGCCTAGCAAGAAGGCTTTAATTTCTAATTACAATAGAGCCGAACGCATAAGAGAGTATGAGCTAATTAAGTTAAACGATCACTTTACTTGGGATATGAATATTGCTTATAAATACAAGATGAAAAAAGATGTTGAGTTTTTTGCGAATGTAAATATTGAAAACTTATTAAATACAAAAAACAAAATAAACGCAAGCAAAAAAGACGATAAGCTAATATATGATTATGCAAGCGGAAGAAGTATAATGCTAGAAGTTGGATTAAATTATTAATCTTTTTATTCCTATTTTTAAGTTTAAAAATAGGAATAATTTTTCTTAAACTACTTGAAATTCCTATTTTAAATTCTTTTGATTTTGTGCTTAAATTTTGTGGAATTTAAAATAGGAAATTGAATGCTGCAAGGCTTATTTTTAGGCTTAGCATTTACCCTATTTTTAGATTAAAATTAGCTTAATAGTTAGAAAATTTGCTTGATTTTATGAATTTAGCTTTGCATTTGCGAATTTTAAGCTTTGGCTAAGATTTAAAATGTCTATTTTATAGAGATTTTAGAACTTAAAAAATTCTTAAAAATAGAAAATGCTAAACATATCAAAAATTTTTATGGAAAAATAGAGCTTTAAGCTATGAAATTTCATTTTTGCTTAGCATTTGCTACTTTTTTAATAATTTTTTATTTTAAATGCTTATTAGATAATATTAATCATTGTTTTTTATAATCATTTTTTTTATTAAATCTTTTTAACAAAAGTATGGAAAAATTAAGGGTTAGAAAGACACTTCCCCGCTTTAGGGGATTGAAACTTAATAGGTTCAAGCTCTAGCTTATCAGCCTTATGTTAGAAAGACATTTCCCCGCTTTAGGGGATTGAAACAACTTAGCATAGAAATGGTTTAGGAATCTATTATGGGTTAGAAAGACATTTCCCCGCTTTAGGGGATTGAAACTCAATCGCTAATTTATAATGAAAAAGCGATGCGTTTGGTTAGAAAGACACTTCCCCGCCTTAGGGGATTGAAAGAATCTTATTTGATTGTTATGGTTATAAAAATTATGAAATTATTTATGCAATCAATTTAGCTAAATCACTCGCACTATAAAAACTACTTTGATAAAGCGCTAACAAAACTAAAATAATAAAATTATTAATAAATAACTAGCTTTGATTAATTCGTTTGAAGTTAAAAAATCCAAATTTATATCATTAAAATAATTTAATTTCCGAATTTAAATTCCTTTGAAAAAGCTTTGAAATCACATTGAATTATTGGAATTTGAAATAGGATTTTAAAAATTGAAATTCCTATTTTAAATTCTAAAATAGGAATTAATTAAGTTTAATAATCAAGTTTAGGGCGAATTGTCTCATCACTTGAAGGTGGAAGCTCTGGATAAACTATCTGTGGTAGTTTGCCACTAAGTGATTTTAAAAAGCTTATGATATTTTTAATTTCTTGCTCGCTTAGTTCAATTCCAAGCTGAATTCTTCCCATAGATTCAACCGCTTCAGTTAGGCTCCAAATACTGCCATTATGAAAATAAGGAGCCGTTCTTGCTACATTTCTTAAGGTAGGAACTTTTACTCTATTGTTTTCGTTTCCGTTAAAATCTCCGTAATTTACATATTGATACCTAACAAAGCCAAAACCCCTAAAAGCTCCGCCAACATTTATCCCATAATGACATAAAACACAACCTTTATTAATAAATGTTCTAAGCCCTTGTTTTTCATCAAAACTTAAAGCATTTACATCGCCTTCTAAAAACTCATCATATCTTGAAGGGGTGATTAAAGTTCGTTCAAATATACCGATAGTTGCTGCAATTAAGTCAAAATCAATATTAATATCATTTGAAAAAGCGTCTTTAAACTCATTTACATATTCAGGAATGCTTTTGATTTTTTCTACTACGATTTGGCTATCTTCTGCCATTTCAACATCAGCTTGAATAGGTCCTTTTGCTTGTTCTTTTAGATGATTTGCTCTTCCGTCCCAAAATTGATTAGGATTAAACACTGCATTATAAACGCTTGGAGCGTTTAGATGGTGCGGGTTTGCTTGCCATTTGTGTCCTGTGCTTGCAGCTACGCCATCAACTCCACCTAAACCTAAATTATGACAAGTATTGCACGATATTAGCCCACTTCTTGAAAGTCTTGGGTCAAAATAAAGCTTTTTGCCTAATTCAATTCTTTTTGTTGTAGTTGGATATATTTCATAATCAGGGCTTGTATTTTTAATTAACTCTTCAAGCTCATAAGCATTGCTAGGGATTGCTTTTAGTCTTATTTTTTTAGCATAAGCAATTAGTGTTTTATCATCTACATTAAAAATATCTTCTCTAATTTGTCTAAAACTAAGCTCATTAGAGATTGCAAAACTAAATGCAAGTCCTAAAAATATTAATTTTTTCATACAAGCTCCTTTTAATAATTTTTATAATGATATTAATAATTATTTAATAATATTAAATAATAATAATTATAATCAAGAAAAAAGGAAAGATTATGAAAAAGCTTTTTATTTTGTTTTTTTGTGTTTATGCAATAGCTAGTGATTTAGCTATTAAGTGTAAAGAAAATGATTATTTATCTTGCACAAATCTAGCAATTAGCTTAATAAATAGTGATATTAAAAGGGCTAAAAAATTATTAGCACTATCTTGTGAAGAAGATGTTGCCTTAGCTTGTCATCGCTTAAGTATGATTTATTTTAATACTGCTATGAAAAATACACAATTAGCAAAAGAATTAGCAAATAAAGCTTGTGATTTAGGCTATTTACAAAGTTGTCATAATCTAGGAAATATTTATAAATACTCTTTAGCTGATACTAAACAAGATTTTTTTAAAGTGATAAATTATTATGAGAAAAATTGTGATAAAAAATATGCAAACTCTTGCTATGAACTTGCAAATTTATATCAATATTATTTACCTATAAATGATGATTATGTTTTGCTAAATCATAGTAAAGCTTGTGATTTAGAGTTTGCCTCATCTTGCTATCAGATAGGCTATTTTGCGTATTTTAAAAAATATAATTTAGATGATTTAGAACTTGCTTTAAAATACTTTTTAAAAGCTTGCGAACTAAACCAAAACCTAGCTTGTATGATGAGTGCAAATATTTATGAAAAGCAAAACAATATAGAAAATGCTTTGAAATTTTATAAAAAAGCTTGCGATTTAAGAAGTTTTACATCTTGCAATAATTACGAAAGAATTAAGGATAAGAAATGAAAAAATTATTATTAATATCAAGTTTTTTTATTAGTTTAAGTGCTTATGATTTTGGCTTGAAGATAAATGAGTTTAATACTAGCGAAGTTGATAGTTATTTTAATTATGAATATGGAAAAAGTAGACCTTACACATGCAATCTTCGCTCATCATTCTTGCCAAATACAAAAAAAGGCGAGATTTTTAAGAAAATGTTCGGCGATAAAAAAGCTTATAAAAGTCTTAGAAGTCTAGCTTGTAATATTGATGAAAATAATTATTTTTTATGGCTTATTTTTAAAGATGATATTTTAAAGCAAATAAAATACGAACTTAGTAAAGATTACGAAGAGTTAAAACAAACTTTATCATTTAAATACGAGCTAATCAAAGCAAATAAGGTAAATCTTGATGATTATTACATAAGCGATTATGATGAATTTGAAATAGGAATTAACACTAAATGCAGTGCTAAATATTGCAGAGATTTTAGTATTTTTAAGGTTAGCGATGAGATTGAGCTTATACTAATTAATGCAAATTTTAACAATCTTAAAAAATTAAGCATAATAATTAGAGCAAAAGATTTAAAAGAGCTTTATGATAAAAATAAATTTTAATTTAAAGTGATTTTAATTTTCATTATATTACAATCTAAGAATAATTATTAATTTTGGAGATTTTATGAAGAAAGTTTTTTTATGCTCTATTATTTGTTCTTGTGCTTTAGCAGAAATTAATGTTGGCAGTATTGATGTAACGGGGGGGGGTGCTAACTTGATTAATAATCAAAAAAGCACTATTTATTCAAGTGAATTTTTAAAAAGCTTTGCAAGTAGCAATAAAGACATAAGCTCTATTTTAAAATATAATCCAAATGTAAGCTTTGATGTAAGCAATCATTCAAGCTTTAATGGTGCAAATATTGTGCCTGATAAAATAAGTATAAATGGAAGCCTTTTTTATCAAAATAATTTTACTCTTGATGGAATAAGCATTACAAACGATATTGATCCAGCGGGTTCAAGTACTGCATTAGATGATAAAGGGCAGTTTGAAACACCATCTCAAGGCGTATTTTTAAATACTAATATTCTTGATAGTGTAGAAGTATTTGATAGTTTTATCCCTGCTAAATACGGCGAATTTACAGGTGGGGTTGTTGATAGCAAGAGCAAAAATCCTAGCAAGGATTTAAGTTCTTATGTTAATTTTGGTTTTACTTCTAGTAATTTAACTAAGACTTTATATCCTGATTGCGATGAAAATGATGCAGCTTGTCTTGCTAGAATAACAACTTATGAAAATGATTTAAGCAATACAAGTTCAAAAAAATGGAAAAAATACAATACAAATTTTGGATTTTCAAATACTTTTAATGAAAAATTTGGAGTTTTGTTTGATTTTTCAGACTTAAGAAGTGTTATTACAAAGCCTAGCAAAGCACTTGATGAGAATTCTTATGATATTAAAAATATAAGCCAAAACTTTTTATTAAAATTTAATTATATTGCAGATAATGGAATAATTCTAACTCCAAGCATAATTTATGCACCTAGCAAACAAGAATACAATACAAGCGATAATTTAAACGGACATTACTCAATTACTCAAAAAAATATCGTATCAAAAATCAATTTATTTTATGAAAACGATAATTATGCAATAGATTCAAACTTATCTTATTCTAAATTAAATTATAATAGAGATTCTGATACTAGCATTATGCAAATTTGGAAGAGTTCAAATATAAATAATTGGAGCAATTCTACCATAGCAAGAGTTGGCTCAACCACTGCTGTTGATAGATTGCAAGATAATTTAAGCTTAGATTTTGATTTTAAATATTATTTAAATAATCATACTTTAAATTCAGGTTTTATTCTTAGCAATACAAAAGTAAATCATCAAATTGATGAAAATGGTGCAATTTATGCAGTTCCTAAGGCTTTAAGTGGTGAGTGTTTGGCAAATGATATTGCGTGTTTAAAAGATGATTCTTTTAATAATACAGGGCAATTCTTGTCAAGTTTGATTAAATATGATGGAACAAAACATGTAGTAAAATCAAATAATCTTGCATTTTATTTAGAAGATGAGTTTAGCTTAAATGATTTTACTTTAAGATTTGGTGCTAGAGCAAATTATGATGATTTGTATAAGAATTTTAATCTTGCTCCTAGAATTAAAGCTGGTTATGAGTTTAATGAAAATAGTAGTGTTAGTTTAGGTTATGCAAGATATTATGGAAGAATGCCTTATGCTTATGTTTTAAACTCGCTCATTTCTTCATCAAATCAAACTTATACAAGAACAACAGCTCAAGAAGAATGGAGCTTAAAAGCTGATTTTAAAAGCCCTAAAATGAGCCAAAATAAATTAAAAACTCCTTATGATGATGAGATTGCGTTTTTGTATCATCAAAAATTTTCTAATATTAATTACGATTTTAAATATGTTTTTAGAAATTCAAAAGATTTAATAATGACAGCTAAATCAAAAAGATTAGGCATAATTGAAAGCGATGGAATAGAAAAAACATATTATGCAAATATAGGAAAATCAAAAAATCATAATTTTAATTTAAGTATTAGTAATGCAAATGAAATAGATATTTTTGGTGTTAAAAATAATTTCGCTTTAATAGCAAATTATGCTATTCATAAAAAGAATATGCAAGATTATACAACAGACCTTTATAGCTTACTTGATAGCAATACAAGACCTGATAAAAACGGAAGAAGCTATGATAAAGAAAATATTATGTGGGATGGAAAAGTCATAAAAATAGAAGATAAACCAAATTTAAGCTTTGCTAAACCTTGGGCTATTAGACTTGCTACAACGCATAATTTTAATAATTTTACAATATCAAATTTTATTCACTATGAAGCTGGATATGATTATGAAAGAGCTTATGATTTTATAGTAAATGATACTACTAAATTAAAAGCTTATGAGATAGCTCATCAAAACTCTAGCATTTTATATGATTTAAAACTTAAATATGAAAATAAAATCAAAAAAGTAAATTATTACGCAAGTATTGATATAGGAAATGTTTTTAATACAAAAAGAGCGAATAACGAATATTCTATGATGCAAGGAAGATCATTTTATTTTGAAGTAGGAGCTAAGTTTTAATGCCAAATTTAATGCTAGAAAATGAAGTAGATTTTATAGTTTTTATTATCTTAGGTGTGATGAATGCTTTATGTATTGCAGTTTTGATTGAAAGAATTGTATTTTATTGTTTTTTTAAATATGAAAAATACAAAAGTTTAGAAGAATTTGAAATAGGAATTAGCAAAAACCTAACAATTCTTTCAATCATAGCCCAAAATGCCCCTTATATAGGGCTATTAGGAACTGTTTTTGGCATAATGATGGGCTTTAATAATATTGATGATACCCAAAAGATAATAAGTGCATTAAGTGGTGCTTTAAAAGCTACTGCGGGCGGGCTTGTTGTTGCAATACTTGCTCTAGTAATATTTAATATTTTTGATAGATGCAATGCAAAGCTAATTGTAAAATACAAAAAATTAAATAATCTTGTTACAAAATGAATAAACCTAGCTTAAACATAATCCCGCTAATTGATGTAATGCTAGTAATTATCATAATCTCACTTAGCGTGCAAAGTTTTGTAAAATACAAAGCAATTGATGTAACTCCACCGCTTAGTAAAAGCGAACAAAATGCTAAAACAGACGCGAATGTTTTAGCAATTTCAAAGGAATTTGAATTAAGAATAAACGATGAAATAGTAAGTTTAGATGATTTAGTAAGCAAGATTAATAAAGATGAGAAATTAAACATAATTTGTGATGAAGAATTATATTTTAAAGATTTTATAAAAGTAATTTATGAATTAAAAAATAATAATTTTAATAATTACACAATACTTACAAGGCTTAAATAATGAGAATAATTGTAATTTCTGTTTTGATATTTTTAGCTCAAGTTTTTGCAGTTTCTATAATACATGTAAAAGATGAAAGCAAATTAAAAAATCAAACAAGCATAAGCTTAAGTGCTAGTAATTTTAGCTTTATACAAGATGAGCAAATAATAGAAGAAAAAGTTGAAGAAATTAAAGCCGAAACAAAACAAGAGATTAAAGAAGGTATAAAGAAAAAAATCAAACCTAAAGAAGAATTAAAAAAACAAAGTGAAATAAAAAAAGTAAAACAAGTTATAAAGCATGAAGAAAAGCAAGTTGCTAAGCAAGAAGTTGAGTCTGAAATTAATCAAAATTACGGAGCAAATATTGAAGGCAAAACCAACGCAAATAGTCTAAACAATAATTCAAGCACAGGCTCAAATGATGAAGCTTTGGCTTTACTTATAAACGAGCTTTTAAACAAATATAAAAAATATCCAAAAAGAGCAAAAATACTAAATATTAAAGGCAAAGTAGCGGGTAATTTTATGATAAAAAATGATGAGCTTACTATAAATATCATAGAAAGCTCTCATGAAATGTTTGAAAAACAAACAAAACAAACAATAAGAAAAGTAAAAAACAAAATCCCTAAACAAGCTTATAATACAAGGATTTCTTTTGTAATAAACTATAAATAATTAGTTAAGTTTAAAATTATTTATTAGGCTTAATTCTTCGCAAACATTTAAGATTTCATAAGAAATATTGCTTGCTATTTTGTATTCGCTTAGTCTATTTGAGTGCATTAAAGCGTAATTTTGAGCGTTTTCTTTTGTATCAAACAAATACACCCCACCAGCTCTACTATAATCATCATTAAAAGTCCAAATCTTACTTATAAAGCCAGTTTCTTCATTAATGCTTTTAGCTAAATCAAGGCAAGAGCTAACAAACTCATCACCTTTAGCACCAAAATAATCAAATGTAATTTGTAAAACTACCATAAAAACTCCTTATTTAAAATTATCTTACATATTAGCTTAAAAATAAGCCTATTTCAAATCTTGGAATTTGAAATAGGAATTTAGTTTAAAATAATTGTGGGATTATTCCTGTAAGATAGCCAAAAATTAAGCAAATAAAACTAATGCCCCAAATATAAAAAAATGAGCGTTTTATATGATCTTTAATAGCAACATCAGCAAGACCACAACCAAGTAATGTAGCAGGAACAACAGGGCTAATAAATGTAGCACAATTTCTAGCTAAAACCATAATAATAGCAAGGTTCATTGGGTCTATTCCAAAAGCATTTGTAACGCTTAAAACCACAGGCATAACGCCATAAAAATAAGAATCCGTACAAAAGATTAATGCCATAGGAACAGCTAATAAGCCTATTATTAAAGGTATTAAATTGCCGTATTCATTTGGAATTAAGGTTAGTAAAGATGAGCCCATTTTATTCATAATTCCACTTTTATCAAATACACCGATTAAAATACCTGCTCCTATTAATGTAATATACATCATAATAGCACCACCACTTGCTTTATCCATAACTTTTTTTGCTATTTTTAAATCAGGATAATTTAGCGGCAAGGCAATTGCAAAACCTATCATAAAGCATACATAAGAAGGCAATACATTTATAACTAAAGCAGCAATAACAGCTATTAATAAAAATACATTTACCCAAAAGAATTTATCGTTTTGATATTCGCTTTTTTCAATTTCAAGCTTTATGCCTTCAAGATTTCCACCAGCTCCACGCTTTTTTTCTTGATAGCCTATAAATATCGCTAAAGCAAGTGCTAAAACAAGACCTAAAACCTGCATAGGGATTAGTTGATGCCATAAATCATTTGCATCAGCTTTTATAACAGAAGCAGCTCTAAGAGTTGGACCTCCCCAAGGAAGAACGTTCATAACACCCATAGCACTTGCACAAATTAAAAGAAGAGATGACCTTCTCATATTTAAACGCTCATATATAGGAAGTAATGCAGGAATTACGATAAGAAAAGTAGCTGCCCCACTACCATCAAGATGAACGAACATTGCCATAAGTGAAGTTAGGATTGTAATCATATAAACATTAGGAGTAATCTTACTAAGCAAGAAATTAATTATCCTATTAAAAAACCCACTAGCACTTAAGGTGCTAAAGAAAAGTATTGAGAATACAAACAATGCGGCTGTATTGCTAACGCTTTTTACACCATCAGCGATGAAGCCTTTCATAACTTTAAAGCTTAAAACATCTCCTTTAACCCCTAAAGCCTTGCCAACTCCAAAACCACTAGCATCCATTATCATAAGCAAAGCACCGACAAAAGCACTTACTAAAATAAAAGCAAGAGCAGGTGTGGTTTTGTCTTTTAAAAGAAGCCAAACAATTAGCCCAAGTCCAAAAAATCCGATAAATGATAAAAATAAATCCATTTTTAACCTCCAAAAATATTTGATTTTATCTAAACGGCATATATAAACCAAAAAGCAAGAGATTAGAAGTAAGGATTTGTTACTTTTAGTAACATCTTTTAAAAGTATTAAGAAATTATTAGTTTTTAGATTTATCTAGGATAAATCTAAAATATGAGCTTAAGCTAAATCTTTGAAAGTATTATAAATATGTGCTTTATAATCTTCTTGAAATTTTTTAATATCAGGATTTTTAATCACATCATTACACATAAATGTAGGAAGTCTTTTCATACCTAAAAACTCAAACGATTTATGTAAGTGATAGCATACTTCATCAATATCTCTTCCATCAAAAAATTCACCTTTATCAAATGCACTCTTAGGTAAATTCCAAGTCCAAGAAAGCATATATCTTTTATCAAATGCACTTCCACCTGAGCCGTATTTTTTGCTCTCATCACTTCTAGTTCTTCCATCATTTACATAAAGTCTTCCTTTGCTTTGTGTAAAAACTTCATCTATATATTTTTTAACAGCCCAAGGCTCAGCCATCCACCAGCCAGGTATTTGCCATATCCAGTAGTTTGCATTTGCTAATTTTTCTACTTCTTCTTCTATATCATAGCCATTTGCAATGTTTGTGATTTCTACATTAAAACCAAGATTAATTAAAGTTTCTTTTGCTATTTCGCATAAGCTAGAACCTAGAATACCTTTTGCGTGAAGATAAGGGATTGCTCCGTTTATAATGATAACTTTTTTCATAATTTCTCCTTTTTTTCATTATAGGACTTTTATGATTTACCATTAATTAAGATTGAATTAGGCTTTAAATTCCTAATTCAAATTCTTTGAAAAATCGTGGAATTTGAAATAGGAATTTGATTTTTTTAATTATTGTAATTCCTAATTCAAATTCTTTAAAATTATTTATTTTCTTGGCTTTTTAAATACACGCTTGCACAATCTTTGCTAAGCTCTCTAATTTTTAGCATGAAATCTTGTCTTTGAGCTACGCTAATTGCACCCCTTGCATCAAGGGTATTAAATAAATGAGCACACATTAAGCAATAATCATATGCAGGTAATGAGTAGCCTAAATCAAGCACCGCTCTTGCTTCATTATATGATATATCAAACATTTCTTTAAGTCTTGAAGCATTTGCTAATTCAAAGTTAAACTTAGAATATTCAAACTCACCTTGCTTATGAACATCAGCATAAGTTAATCCACCGCCCCAGTTTATATCATAAACATTATCAATATCTTGAATATACATTGCAAGGCGTTCAAGTCCATAAGTAATCTCAGCACTAATTAAATCGCAAGAAAATCCCCCAACTTGTTGAAAATAAGTAAATTGAGTAACTTCCATACCATCAAGCCATACTTCCCAACCAAGTCCCCAAGCTCCTAAAGATGGGCTTTCCCAGTTATCTTCAATAAATCTTACATCGTGTTTATTTAAATCAATTCCTAAAACTTTTAAGCTATTTAAATATAAATCTTGAATATTCGCTGGACTTGGCTTCATTAGAACTTGAAATTGATAATAAGCACCTAAGCGATTTGGATTTTCTCCGTATCTTCCATCAGTTGGTCGGCGTGATGGAGCAACATAACAAACATTATGTGGTTTAGTGCCAAGTGATTTTAAGAATGTTTGTGGATGAAATGTCCCAGCTCCAGCAGGAAAGTCATAAGGCTGAATTAGAGCACAACCTTGCTCGCACCAATACTTTTGTAAGTTTAAAATAATTTCTGAAAATGTCATTTAAAAGCCTTTAAAATAAATTTTATTTATCATACAAAATTAATATAAATTTATGTTATTTTGCTTATAATTAGCGATTTTTTAAGGAGATTTTATGAAAAAAATTATTTTAATTGCTAGTTCATTATTTTTATTTAGTGCTTGCACGGCTGATAAACAAGAAGGCGAGATTGTAAAAAATAATCTAATCAATTTAGCTCTTCAAACTGCTTTAAATCCTAATTTAAAAGATGAGCAAACAAATTGCATTGCAAACAAAAATGCCAATGCTTGTTTAAATATTGCAAATGTATTGCTACAAGGCACATCAAACGCACAAAATATTCAAGCTGCTAGCTATTATTATCAATTAGCTTGCGCTTTAGGTCTTAGCGTAGGTTGTGATAGCGCAAATAGATTACAAAAATAACTACATATTAGGCTCTTGCCTAATATCTTTTTAATTAAACACATTATAAAATAAGCTAATTTTTTCCAAGGAATGAAAATGTTAAAAAAATCATTAGTTTTAATAAGTATTTTATATTCTAGTTTAAATGCTAGTGCGGTTGATAAAAGATTTTCATATCAAGATTATCTTGATTTTGGAGCTAATAAGGGTAAGTTTAAAGCCGGAACAACAGGATTAAGCGTAACGTCTAAAGATGGCACTTTAAAAGTAGATAGTTTTGCTCCTATGCCTATGATTGATTTTGGTGCGAGTAATAAAACAGGCGTTATGAAAGGCGAATATTCAAATATCGGCACTAATAAAGTTTTAACTGCAGCTCATATGATAACAAATAGGCAATCAAATGCTTTAAAACGAGGAAGTGTATTAGGCTTTGGTGGTGTTGGCTCTGTGGTAGTTAGTGCATCAAATAAATTTGATGATTATTTTGCCACTTGCCCTAGTAATGAGAAATGCCATAGAACGGATATAGAAGATTTTGCAGCACTTAGAATGAGTAAGGTAAATCTAAATCACAAAGCAGAGCTTAGCCCTGTAAAAGTATATGATGAAAATAAAAAAGATATAAGTTTTGAAAATAGCAAAGATCCTAATTATACAAGCAAAGTAGGTATAGGCAAAGCTGAATATTTTAATAGTGATAGATACACTTTATTTGTAAGAAGTGGCACAGGTGCTCAAAAAGTAACAGAAGGAAGAGCCGATGCTGTTGATATTACTGGAGCTAATAGATATTTTACAGGTGGGCTTATAGAACTATCTAAAGAAGATAGCTTAAAGTATGAAAGAGCAATTTATACAAAAGGCTATTATGATGCTACCGGTAGGGTGCCGTTTTCAAGTGTAGGGTCTGAAGGCGATAGCGGAAGTGCTTTATATGTTTGGGATAATCAAGATAAAAAATGGCTTATGGTGGGCTTTGCTAGTGTAACAGATTGTAAAGCTACTGGGGGAGCAACTTGTACTTATTTGGATTATCATCCAGTAAATCATAATACTATCAATGAATTTGATAAAGCTCATAGCGTAATCACATCGGCTAATTTAAGTCTTGATGGAACAAATTTAAAAGATGATAAAAATCAGATTTTAGAAAATACAATGAATGCTCTATCATTTAAACATCACTATAAAGGCTATGCAAGTAGTTTAAATAAAGAATATCAAGATTATAATAATAGAGTTTTAGCTATGGAAAATGATAAAGATATTTACATACAAGGCGGCTCTTTAACTCTTAATGCTAATGCTGATTTAGGCTCAAGTGCGTTAATTATAAAAGATAATTTAACTTATGATATTAAAGGTGATTTTGACTTTTTACATGGTGGATTAGATATAGGAAATAATTCAGTTGTAAATTATTATGCAAAAACTACTCAATATGATTTTTTACATAAAATTGGAAATGGAAAACTAAATGTATATTCAAGCAGTCCAAATGCAGGACTTAGAATAGGCGGTGGTGAAGTTGAACTTAAAAATACTTTAGGCACAACATTTGGAAGTATTTATATGACAAACAATTCAAGCCTTAAGATAAATAATGCAAGTCAAATAAATACTGATTATTTATACTTTGGTGAGAATGCTGGTAAGCTTGATTTAAATGGAAACAATGCTAATTTTTACAATATTCAAGCAAGTGATAATAATGCTGTGATTACAAATACAAATCAAAGTAAAATAAGCAATATAAGTATTTTCCGCTCAACTAATAATAATATTTTTCACGGACAATTTAATGGAAATATTGCTATTTCTCAAAATGGAAATTCTCATACAAATATTTATGATGGTGGGCTAGATATAAATAATATGGAATTTAAAAACGGAAATTTAGTTTTCCAAGGTCATCCAGTTATACATAATTACATTCAAAGTGAAAACAAAACTGATACTGCGGAACAAATCGCTGAGCTAATCAAACAAGCAACAGGAGATATTGTATTTACAACTCCTACAAGGCTAGATCAAGAAGACTGGGAAGATAGAATATATAAAATGAATAGCTTAACTCTTGATAATGCACAACTTGATATCTTAAAGCATTCAAGCGTTGAAATTCCTATTATAAATTCCACTTCTTCAACTATAACAATAGGCGAAAATTTAGCTTATATTGATAGATTTGATGGAGAGAATGTTAAATCACATGATACAGTAGGTAGCGATGCGAATGAAGATTATAGATATAATCTTAAGTATCAAGAAGAAGTAAGCAGTGGTGAAAGCATTGCAAAAAATATATTTATAAATTCAAACTTTGATTTAAAGACTAATTCAAAACTAAGCCTACTAAATGGCACAAACTACAAAGGCAAAATTACAGCTGATGATACTTCTAGCCTTGAGTTTAATGGTGCTACTATAAATGCTAATATAAACGCATCTAGCCTTAGCTCAACAAATACAACTTATATTTATGAAAGCAATGCAAATGCACTAAATATAAGCAAAAGCACAAGTGGAGCTAACAATACTCTACTAATTCAAAAAGATTTTTTAAATGGTGCTGATAAGCTACTTTTAGCAAGTTTAACAAACTCTACAATAGTTAGCGAAAATTATTTTGATATTAAAGGTGAAAGCTCGGTATTTGCAGACCTTAAGCCAAATGTGAAGTATTATAATGAAAACGGCACAGCTAAGTGGTATTTAGAAAAAATTACAACTCCAAGCGAACCAAGTAATCCAAGTGAGCCAAGCACACCAGAAGAGCCTAGCGATAAACCTGAAATTCCGTTAATTCCATTAGAGCCAAGCACACCTATTACACCGCCTGATGTAAATAACCCTGATGAGCCAGATAACAAACCAAGTAATCCAGAAACTAAACCTGATATTCCGTTAATTCCATTAGAGCCAAGCACTCCGATTACTCCAAGCGTTCCATTTGATCCAAAGCCTGAGAATAATCCAAGCAATACAGAAACCCCAGGTCATTACAAAGAATACTTCTTCGTAAAAGAAAAAGAAACAGCGATAAACACAGCAAAAAATACGCTAAATCAAGCATTTTTTAACTATGTTTTAGAATGGAACAATATGCAAAAGCGTATGGGAGAGCTAAGAGATGAGGTAGCTAATGGCGGAATTTGGATGAGAAATTACGGCGGAGCAAGTACATATTTAAAAGATAATAAAACCAAATATTATGAGCTACAAATCGGAGCTGATAAGATTAGCGAATTTGATGATTTTAGCGCTTACGCAGGAATAATTTTTACTAATTCTATTTATAAGCTAGATACTAAAAATATTTTAGAAGGTAAAGTAAAAGGCATAGGCGGGGGACTTTATTCAAGCTTTTTATTTAACAATGGCTTTTATATTGATATGATTGCAAAATACGCTGATTATAAAAACGACTACACCTTAACGCTAAACAATGGCAATAATAAAGCAGTTTATATTAAGGCAAACAATCATTCAAAAAATCTTGTAGCAAGTATTGAATTAGGCAATAGATTTTATATGAATGATTATTATTTAGAGCCTAGCGTTGAGCTAATTAGTGGCTATGTAAGTGCTATTAAATTAGAAAATAAAGAAGAGCATATCAAGCTAGAAAGCAAGAGCTTTATTCCACTAAACACAAAAACTATGCTAAGTTTTGGTAAGCAAAGCAATGAAGATTCAAGATTTGGCTTTAGATTTGGCGTTGGACTTGCAGCTGATTTAATTAAAAGTGGCGATAAAACCATAAGAGATTTAAATGTTATAAGACAAATTGAAGGTAAAAAAGATGCAAGAATGCTAACAAATGCTTCATTTAACTACTACTTTACGAATAATCTAAGATTAATGACCGAGTTTGAAAGAACATTTTTTGGTGATTTGAATGTGGATTATTCATTTAATATGACTTTAAGAAAGAGCTTCTAAACTCTAATTCCTATTTTAAATTCCTAGAATTTAAAATAGGAAATTCAAACTTCTAATAAAACAAAAATTAATAACAAATATTAATATGGAAAGACTATTGTTTTATTACAAATTTTAGGAGATTTTATGAAAAAATTATTAAGTTTTATAATGCTTGCTTTTATGCTCGTTGCTTGTGGGAGCGATACCCCTGATGTCGTAGTTAAAAAATGTATGCAAGCATATATTAAAGAAGATGTAAAACAAGTTGCTAAATGTGCTTACTACAAAACAGAAGATGAAAGACAAAGATATTTGAAAGAAGTCATTTATAGTATCAAAAAAGATAAAGAATTTATCAATACAAAAAGTGGCGTAAAATTAATAGAAACTTCTATAGTAAATGAAAATGAAAATGTAGCTCAGGTTAAAGTTGTAGTAATTTATAACAACGGCGATAAGGACAATGGTTTAATAGATTTAGTGAAAATAAATGGTTCTTGGTATGTGAAAAAGTAATTTTAGCTTAAAGCTTATTAGAATTTATCTTAGATAAATTCCAAACTCATATGGATTTAAATTCCACTAGAATTTAAATCCGTAAATTATGAAAATGATTTTATAAATTAATAGTATCTACTACCTAACGAAAATAAAGTAATATTGTATAAAATATCAATAACTTCTGCATTTGGTAATTTAGCGAAAAGTCATATAATTTTTAATAATTAAAGTCCTTATTCTATAGCTTGTGATATTTTTTTGAAATTATCTCTTTGCACTGCTTTATATACAAAAAACAAATCTACAAAAACATAAATTCCTAATGCCCATAAAACAAAAACACCTATAAAAATAAAAGTTGTAATACAACCAATAATAAAAAGTACTAATTTTAAAATACCAAGTCCGAAGCTGCCTTGATAAAACCTATCAACCCCAAGCCAACCAAAGAAAAATCCTAAAACAACAGCTAAAATAGGGCTTTTAAGTGGTACTAAAGATAAATTTTGAAGCTTTTCTTCACTAACATTATCTAGCCTACTATTTAACATAAATTTATGTTCGGTAGAAATTTTGCCATCAAGCAACATTAAAACAGAATTTTTATCCATTTTTACTCCTTTTTTGATTAAAAAAAGAGATTATAGCTATCAAGTAAATATAAAGTAAATAATTTAAAAGTATTTTTTAATTTTTATAAATATTTTTCTAATTTCTATTTCAAATTCCACGAAATTTTCATAGTTAAAAAATGTTAATTTAAAAATCAAAAATTAAGCTAAATATAAGATTGGGGGGGGGGGGGTATTATACTTATTTTTAAAATATTTAAGGAGAATTAATGAAAAAGTTATTAACAGCTAGTGTTTTTTGTAGCGTGGCATTATTTATGAGTGCTTGTTCTGATGAAAAAAAAGAATTAAGCCAAGATGCGTTTAAGTTTGATATTGAAACTAAAAGAACAAAATATGAAACATACAAACTCCTATCTCTAACTGCTAAAGATGATATTGAAATTAAAAGAATTACGACAAATAGTGATGCTTGTAGAGTAACGGATTTTGTCTTAGCTGATTTAGATAAAAGAGCTAGAGTAGATTACGGAGTGTTATCACGCGAAACTCCAGCAAAAGTATGCTACGATAATAAATTTATTTTTGATTGCAGAGATCTAGTTAAATGGGCAGAACTAAGCAAAGGAGATTGCGGTTATAAGTATAAATATGATATAGATGATAAAAGCGAAGATTATAAACTCATAAACGAAAGAGTAGAAAAAACAGAAAATAAAGAATATATTGAAAGTTGTGAAAGAGCAAAAAAAGTTGCTAAAGAAAAATACGATGGAAAATATTATTATGATTATAAAGTGCCAATGAAATTTGATGAAACTAAAGAATTTGTAATAATAGGCGATAAATGCTCTGATGTTGTAGAGTTTAGTGTTTATACAAATAAAGGCGTTGTAACTTATAGCGTTAAATAATAGCTTAGAAGTTACATAAAATTAAGGAGATTAAATGAAAAAATACACGATTAAAACATTTATTATTAGTATTGTAACAAGCATTATAGGAGGTTTTTTTATTGCACCAATTATATTTATAAGCTGGGCGGGAGGTAATATAACAAGAGATTATCGTTTAAATATGTTTGACGTAGCTAGATTTTTTGGAGCTACGGATAAATACTATATATCTTACATAATTGCCTTTGCAATAACATTTGTAATAACATTTATGATAATGAATATTATAAAAAAGCGTAAAAATAAAGTAAATTAAAAAGGAAAAAAATGAAAAAATTATTAAGTTTTGTAGCTGTTGCTTTTATGTTCGTTGCTTGTGGAAGTGAAACGCCTGAAGAAGTTGCTAAAAATTGCATGAAGTTAGAGCGTGAAGGAGAGATTGAACAAGCTTTAAAGTGCATTTATTTTAAATCAGAAGAAGAAAAGCAAGAAAAAATAAAAGATGCAATTAAATATGAATATGGTGTAAGAGCGAAAAAAGAAGTTGCTGAAAAAGGTGGTATTCAATCAATAGAAGCAAGTAGATTAGAACAAATTGAAAATCTAGCTAAGGTTAAAGTTGTAGTAACATACAAAAATGGCGATGTAAAGGATGAAAAATTAAATCTTATAAAGATAGAAGATAAATGGTATATAAATAAGAGTAATGACTATGATTAAAATTTATTGGAATTTATCTTAAATAAATTCCAAAATCTATTATTAGCTAAAGGAAAAACCTTTAGCTAATGCAAACTTGCCCTGCATAAACGATAAAAAATCTTAACATTACTACACCAACTAGCACAGCAAGAGAGTTTATTATTATGAATGCAGGTTTATAAGCGTGGTTTTTAAGTGCTGTAATAGCTATTAAAATAGGTAAAATAAGCCCCGTTCCTAACACACCAAACCAAAATAATTTTGAATAAAACCCATGAGCAAATATAGCCTTAAGTGAGATCAAACTCTCGCCCCCACTATAATACATTCCTACAAAAAGTAAAAGCAAGATAGGAATTTCAAGCATTATTGCTCTTAGATCTAAAACTAATAAATACTTTATGTTTTCTTTATTTAAATGAGCTTTAAAAAACAAAATCCCTACAAGTATATTTGCAGCTATTCCACATGAAAACGCAGAAACCACAAAAAGTAATGGCAAAATCGGAGTATTCCATAAAGGAACTTTAGAAATCGCACTTAATAAAAATCCAGTATAAGCACCAACACATAAAGCTAAGAAAAACAATACATATTCAATCATCTTAGCAAAATTAGCCATTTTTCTTATGGAATTTGTAATAGGAATTAGGAATTTAAAATAAAGTTCAATCTCACGCTCAAAAATAATTAACGCATACAAAAACGCTAAAGGCGTATAAACTAATAAAAATAAAACACCTAAAGTCATAACCGAAGTAAAATTGTATTTTATTAGCAATAAATAAAATGTAAAAGGCTTTCCTAAATCAACTATTAAAAGTAAAAGTCCTAAGCTAATAGCAAGTGGAGAAATTAATGCTCCTGCTTTAATCGTAGCATCCCAAATGCTATTAGTATTATGTGAAAATCTATTAAATTTCACTATTAATGAAACCATCAAACATCCAGCACTAAGCCCTGCTAAAAATAAATATAGTGCAATCGGCCAAGGCCAGTAAATTTCATTATATTGAGCCAAACTTCCTGCCATATTATTCATAGCGTCCTCCTTTTGTATTTTTTATAAAGCCAAGTTTTGGTTTCGTTCCTAAATGAGCTTTCGGATACTCAACGCTTTTACTTGCTAAAACTTTGTTAATTTCTGAATTGCTATCGTTTATATCTCCAAAAATTAGTGCATCAGTAGGACATACACTTACGCATGCTGGAGTTGCACCTTTTCTGTTTGGATAGCAAAAAGTGCATTTATCAATCGCTTTTGTAATAGGATTAAGAAATCTTGCATTGTATGGACATGCTAGAACGCAGTATTTACAAGATACGCATAATTTTTCATCAATTAAAGTTATTCCATTTGCTAGTTTAAAACTAGCCCCCGTAGGACATACGCTTACACACGGGCTATCTTCGCACATTACACAGCTAGCTCTTGTAAAATCTGTTTTAAGATTTGGAAAAACTCCGCTCATTTGTGCATGAACTTGAACTCTAAAAACTCCACTTGGAATTTGATTTTCGTTCTTACACGCAACGCTACAAGCCTGACAACCTATACATAAATTTTCATCGTGAATCATTACAAACTTTTTCATTTTTATACCCTTTTAATATCTACGCCTATATTTGTAACCATTGTGCTACATATATGACCACTTTTTGAGCCTAATAAAATACTATCATTTGCACCAACTTTGTGAATGTTTTTAAGTGCTGGAGTAACACGACCAAAGCCGTGATAAATAAACAATGTATCAGGGCGAATGCCTTGCGTTAGCATAAGTTTTACTTGTATTTTGCCAAATTCGTTTTCTAAATATACTAAATCACCATCCTTAAAGCCTAATTCTTTAGCTTTAGACTCATTTATCCACACAGGACTTTCACTCATTAATTCATTTAAAATAGGGATATTTTGAGTATGAGCGTTTGTATGAATTGGAGTTTTTCCACTTGTTAGGCAAAACTCATGGCCATTAAATACATCATAATCAACCATATTTAAAAAGCCATGAGTTGGGAATAATTTTTCAACTTTTTCTATGAAAAGTTCTATTTTTTTACTAGGTGTCTTAAAGCTAATTAATGAACTAAGTTCGCCATTGCTATCAATTTTATCTTTTATTTGTGGATAGGTTTTAGCAAATTCTTTTATTATTTTTGGCTCTCTTAAATAAAGGCTAGGAACCTTATAGGTAACTACGCCATCTTTTTTAAGATTTGCAAGTAAATCCACATTACCTTTAGCTTGTTGCATTCTGTATTCATCTATTGTTTTATAAGTGTAAAGCTCATCAATTTTCATAATACTTGCAAGCTCTCTAAATATATCAAAGCCACTTTTTGTATCGCCTATAACTTCTACGGCTTTATTTCTCATATAATAGCCATTGCCTACACCTAAAATGCTTTCATCTCTTTCTAAGTATGAGCTCTCAGGTAATACCACATCAGCTAAGTTGCTAAAATCATTCAAATACACATCAATGCTTACTATGAAATCTAATTTTTCTATGGCTTTTAAGCTCTCATTTACATTTGCAACATTTACTAAATGATTAAATCTAGTATTAACCCAAGCTTTAACAGGATATGGTTTTTCGCTTAAAATCGCAGGTGCAATATCCATTAAAACTCCGTGCTTTCTTGAAACAAAATAGTTTTTACTTCCCTCTTCTCCTGCTCCATCAATTCTAGGAGTATTAGGAACTTTAAAAACATTGCTAGGATTATCAAGGGTAGGGAAAATGTTTTCGCCTATGATTTTGTTTAGATTACTTGTGTTTTTACTAGTGTGAATGCCGCCTTTTTTCTCATAATTTCCCATTAAAGCATTTGCTATTGCAATAGCTCTTGTGCGTTGATATTCTGCGTGAGTTGTTGTGGTTTTATGACCCCAGTCAATTACAACTTTTGGAGCGGCTTTATAGATTTCATCAGCAATTCGCTCAATCGTTTTAGCACTAATTCCTGTTATGTTTTCTTGCCATTTAGGGCTTGTATCTTTTACACTAGCTTTAAGCTCATCAAGTCCTATGCAATATTCTTTTACAAAGTCTTTATCATACTTTTCATCTCTTAGCCATACATGAATTAACGCCATTAAAAATGCCACATCAGTTCCAGGTTTTATAGGAAGCCATTCATCAGCCTTAGCAGCAACAACGCTAAATCTAGGCTCAAGTACGAGTAATTTTGTATCACTTGAGGCTGCAAATTTGGCTAATTTTTTAGCATCACTTATAACAATACCTTCAAATAAATTATGACCGAAATTTACAATATATTTTGCATTAGCAAAATCTCTTGATAAGCCACCGCCATAAGTATGCTCTAAAACCATATTATAAGTAATCGGACAGCTTGAATAATGTGAAAATATATTAGGACTTCCGTAAGCACAGGCGAAATTACTCATATGAGTGTGAGATTCTCCGGCTTTGCTTGTAAATATTACGCTTTTTGCTCCATGCTTTTCTTTTATTTCGTTTAGCTTTGTAGCAACTAGGTTTAATGCTTCATCCCAACTAGCTTCACGCCATTTATTTTCTCCACGCTTTCCTACACGAATAAGTGGCTTTATAAGGCGATTTTTATCATAAAGCTGATTAATTCCTGCACCGCCCCTTGCACATACACTTGTTTTATTTGCGCTAAATTTTGGATTGCCATTAATAAATACGCCTTTATTATCTTTAACGCTTACTTCAATAGGACAGCGAGTAGAACACATTTCACATACTGAAAAAACGCTTTTTCTATCCCCGTTTGTAAATGCGTTTGCACTTAAAACGGGCTTAATACAGGCTAATGAGCCTAAAAAGGCTGAGCTTTTTAAAAAATCTCTTCTTTTCATAATTACTCCTTTTTGATACCTTGTTTTAGTTACTATTAAATTATACTTAAATTATTTAATTAATTATAAAAATTATATATTTATTTATTTTTATAATTCCTATTTCAAATTCTTGTGAAATTTTCGTGGAATTTGAAATAGGAATTAAGATTTTTTAAATTTTGCTTGACATTTAAATAATTTTTTTGTATTATTCAACCTTTCACATTTATTTCAATTTGTCTTGTTAGCTCAGCAGGTAGAGCATCTCACTTTTAATGAGGGGGCCGCTGGTTCGAATCCAGCACAGGACACCATCAATTTTTGGTCGCTTAGCTCAGTTGGTAGAGCGCCACCCTTACAAGGTGGATGTCATAAGTTCGAGTCTTATAGCGACCACCATTTTAATATCGGTGCGGCGGTAGTTCAGCTGGTTAGAATATCGGCCTGTCACGCCGGAGGTCGCGGGTTCGAGCCCCGTCCGCCGCGCCATTTCCCTTTCTTTTTAAATTTTAGTAATAATAAACTCCTTTAATATTTATATTTTTTTAATTTGTTTTAAGATAAAATCACTCTTTTAAAAATATTAAAGGAGAATTATGAAAGACTTTTTTATTAACTTTTTTACCCTTTCAGAACCTTTGTCAATTACTTTTGTAATTATTTATTTAATCCTTTGCTTTTGGCTTAGCCGTTTAGCATATACGATAACTTTTGCTAAAAGAATGATTTTGGCTTTAGTTTTAGGTTTAATTTTAGGTGTTGCGGCTCAGTATTTAGCTAATTTTCCTGCAAGTTCGAAAGAGGTTTTATGGCTAGAGCAAACTAGGATTTGGTATTCATTTGTAGTTAGTATTTTTATAAGTTTATTAAAGCTTATGATTGTTCCTATCGTATTTTTTGGTATTTCATCATCTTTATTAAAGCTTGAAGGCGGAATTAAAATATCATCAATTCTTAGTAGAAGTATATTTTGGCTTTTATTTACCACAGCGATTGCAAGTGCGATAGGTCTTAGCTTAGGAATTATGTTTAATCTAGGAAGCGATGTGGTAGTGCAAACTTCAAAAACTATTAAAGAAGCAAGAACTCTAAGCTCTATTTTATTGGGTCTAATGCCAAATAATATAATTGAATCTTTTGCTAAAAACAATATTTTAGGCGTTATTTTGGTTGCATTTTTATTCACTTTAGGGGCAAGAAAACTTGGTGCAAACGCTGAAAACAAAGAAATATTTAGCACTTATAAAAACCTAATAATATTTATGAATAAAATCATTATGAATGTTATTACAAATATAATTGCTCTTATGCCTTATGCAGTTGTTGCGATGATTGCAAATGTCTTGATTGCAAATGGTGTAGCAGCGATGAAAGAAGCAGGATTATTCATAGCTTTAACTTATGCTAGTGGTATTTTAATGATTATTGTATTTTCTATAATTTTAGCATTTCACGGCTTATCACCTATCGTGTATTATAAAAAAGCTTTTGAAGTTTTATTATTAGCATTTACTTCAAGAAGTTCAGCAGGTGTTTTACCTATAACAATCCGCACACTTCACACTAGATTAGGCGTAAGCGAAAATAATGCAAACTTTGTAGCAGGGCTTGGTGCAACCATTGGAATGAGTGGCTGTGCTGGATATTATGTGGGTTTAGTAGCTGCTTTTGTTATGCATAGTGCAGGACTTAGCATTGATTTATCTAGTGCTGTTTTAATAGTAATTATTACAATAATTGGCTCACTTAGTATCGCAGGTATTCCTGGTATTTCAATAGTTGCAGCTTCTATTATGATTACTGGGCTTGGACTTGGGGATAAGTTTTATTTATTAGGCGTTATTTTTGCGATTGATCCTATTATTGATATGGTAAGAACTATGAGTAACGTAAATGGTGCAATGGTTGCAGCAATTGCAACTGATTGCGAGCTAAAGACTTTAAACAAAGATGAGTACAAGGACTTAAGCAATGAAAGAAATTGATTATAAAAGCTTTTTAGAGATTAAAGACAATGCTACTTGCGTTATAGCTTTTGGAGCACCTTGGTGTAGAGATTGCAAGATTGCTGAGCCGTTTTTGCAAGAACTTAGCAATAAATACCCTAATATTAGCTTTTATCATGTTGATGTTGATAAAGATGAAAACATTAGAGCAGAGCTAAATATTCGCCATATTCCTACGATACTTTTTTTAAAAAACGGCGAAGAAGTTTATCAAAGAGTGGTTGAGCCTCACTCAATTTCTTTAATTGAAGCTGGTGTTTTAAAGCTTTAAAATGTTTAAAAATCCATCATTAAATAATGTTTTTTCAAAACATTTTGATGGATTTTATATCTATTCGAATGTAAGCGAGATTGAAATAATTTTAAGAGAACTTGCAAACAATTTAAGCAAAAAACATTTGATTTTATATATTAGCAATACCGATATATTTAATTTAAATCCTAACATTTATCATGTAAATATCTTTAATGAAAAAGCATTGAAATATATAAATAAATTAAGCAAACTTGATTTTGTTTTTGTAGAAAATATTTCATTTTTAAATGATTTTTCGTTTCCTAAAGGCGTGAAAATAATCGCTTGTGGGTTTTTAAAAAGCGATTTAAGATATTTTTTAAAAACAAAAACAAGGATATTAAGGTTTGTTTATACTAAAGATTATTTTAAGATTTATAATAAAAAATGTGATTTTACTTACAATTTTAAACCCAAAAAACAAAGCATTTTTCAAGAAAATAAAATTGATTTTGATATTACAGAAGAGCTTGAGTTTTATTTGCATTGTTTAGAGCAAGGCTTTAGGTTTTATGATTTTAGAAATACTAGAAAACAAGAGTTTTTAAACGCTTTTAGCAATGGAAATGTGCTTTTAAACAACGAGCCTTTTATAAAAGATATTAGCAAAGAATATTTTTATATGAATGATAAGAAAATCAATTGCGATTTTATCCCAAATAATACGAATAATCTAAATTATAAAATCATCAAAATTAATGCAAAAAAACAAGGAATTCTCACAAAACTTAAGCAACTTTTAAAATCAAATTCCTATTTCAAATTCTTTTTTAAATAATGTTAATTTTGCAATCCCCTAATGCGGGGAAGTGTATTTCTAACGAATATGAAAAGCGTTTGAGTGATGAGTTTGGATATTTGTTTCAATCCCCTAAAGCGGGGAAATATCTTTCTAACGAAAAAAATGCTGACATTACAAAATAAAGAATTAAAAGTTTCAATCCCCTAAAGCGGGGAAATGTCTTTCTAACACTTTTTAGAATACAAAGTAGATAGAAATAGAATTTGTTTCAATCCCCTAAAACGGGGAAGTGTCTTTCTAACTAAAGTTTTCTTTGTAGCTTTGAAAGAGCTAGGCGTGTTTCAATCCCCTAAAGCGGGGAAATGTCTTTCTAACAGAAGCAGATGAAAAATTAGGGTATTTATCAAAAAAGTTTCAATCCCCTAAAGCGGGGAAATGTCTTTCTAACAAATCAAACAAAATCAAAAACTCGGAAGAGCTTTGGTTGTTTCAATCCCCTAAAACGGGGAAGTGTCTTTCTAACCCTTAATTCTTCCATACTTTTGTTAAAAATATTTTAATAAAAAATGATTATAAAAAACAATAATTAATATTATCTAATAAGCATTTAAAATAAAATCATTTAAAAAAGTAGCAAATGCTAAGCAAAAATGAAATTTCATAGCTTAAAGCTCTATTTCTTCATAAAGATTTTTGAATTTCTTAGCATTTTCTATTTTTAAGAATTTTTTAAGTTCTAAAATCTCTATAAAATAGACATTTTAAATCTTAGCCAAAGCTTAAAATTCGCAAATGCAAAGCTAAATTCATAAAATCAAGCAAATTTTCTAACTATTAAGCTAATTTTAATCTAAAAATAGGGTAAATGCTAAGCCTAAAAATAAGCCTTACAGCATTCAAATTCCTATTTCAAATTCCTTTGATTTTGATGTTTAAATTTAGTGAAATAAATGTAATCTCTATTTATTTAATTTTTAAATATTTTAATCAACCTAGCTAAAACACTAAACTACTAATTTAAAATCAAAAACGGACAAAAATACGGACAAAAATAAAATGATAAAAGTTATTATTTTTCTTAAATGTCTTAAATAACGAGCTTTTATCAATTTAATATAAATAAAAAAACTAAATTCCTATTTTATTTCCTTTAGGATTTTAAAACTTTTTTAATTGTATTTAGAGCTAAAATGTCTATATTCTAGTATTTAATATGAAATATAGTCATTAAACCAAGCAGCTAACGACTTTAACAAAATATATGATTAAAAGAATTTAAATATGTATTTTAAATCTTTCGTAGTCATAAATAAAGCGACCAAATACTACTAAAATCACTCCAAAAAGGAGTGAAATGCTATATCTAATTTGCTACGACATCACAGCTAATAAAACCCGCAAAATCATTCACGATACCTTGCTTTGTTACGGTGAGAAGATAAATCTAAGCGTATTTGAGCTAAGCATAAAAGAAAACAAAATGCAAAAACTCATAAAAGACTTTAGCACCCTAATAAATCCTAAAACCGATACCATAAAAATCTATCCCCTAAAATCTACACGCCTTGCAAAAACCCTTGGCAAAGAACTATCAAACGAGTATTATATCTAGCAAATCTTAGGGCAAAATCCCTTATAATCAGTGTTTTTAGTGATTGCTAGTTTTAGCTTTTTTACTTGTTTTTGCATTATCTCATCTATACTTAGCTTTTTATCTTCATAGATAAATTTATCTTGCAATCTTTCGCTAAACATCTTGCTAAGCTTTGCTTTTAGCTCATCGCTTAGTTTGCCACTATCTTTTACACTTGGATTATGTGAAAACCACCCAAACACCACCATATCCACCACCCACACGCGAAATTCTTCTATAAAATCATAAACTAAGCTAGGATTTTTGTCATTATTAGTATGAAATATCCCAACATAAGGGCTTAGAGCATTGTCTATCATAAGCTTTTGGATTTTGCTATAAAGTATGCTATAAAGGTAGTTTAGGCTCATATTTATCACATCTTTAGCACTTTTTTTATGCCGTTTAGTGAAATTGTATTTGCTAAATCTATCTACCATTACATCAAAATACCACAACGCCACCCCACCTTCATAGGCTAATAGCTCTTGAATGCTTTTTGCTGATTTTATTTTGTTTAGGTTTGCTGAAATATTTGCTATGTTTGTTTTATAAGTTTTGTGATATTTGTTTATTCTTTTTATATAATTACGCTGATTTTTACACTTTGTAAGAATTATTTGCTTTGCTAGATTTAGCCTTGTTTCATCGCTTAATTTTGCTTGAGAGATTAAAGTTTTGCTTGAACTCTCGCTTTTATAAAGACTTATGCTCTCTTGCTTTTGGTTTATAAAAGTTACGGGGATTTTATAATCATTTGCTAGAAATAATACATCGGATTTTAGACTTATCGTGGTGTTTATGATGATGGCTTTTAGCTTGTTTGGGTGGATTTTGCTTATGGTGCTTTTGCTATCTTTTACGCTTATAAACTCGCCATCTTTTATAAGACTTAGCCCTGCTTTGCTTATATGTAGGACTTGGTTTTTTATTTGGTATTTTGATGATTTGCTCATTTTTGCTCCTTTGTTTAGCATTTACCCTATTTTTGGCTTAAAATTAGCTTAATAGTTAGAAAATTTGCTTGATTTTATGAATTTAGCTTTGCATTTTCGAATTTTAAGCTTTTGCTAAGGTTTAAAATGCTTATTTTATAGGGATTTTAGAACTTAAAAATTCCTTAAAAATAGAAAATGCTAAGAAATTCAAAAAT